>JAAUOZ010000077.1 GCA_012034655.1 Leptolyngbyaceae cyanobacterium CSU_1_3
GGGGAACCCGACTCTTTCTGACGCCCCCTCGCCAAGTTGGGCGAGGGGTGAGGGCGGAATCCCAAGCCTTACAGTTTATTTAATTCTCATTCTTAAGAGGCGTGCAGATTAATAGCCTCCCGATCGATCAAACCCCTCGATCGAGCTTCGACTTTGCCCAGGGCGCAAACTGGCTGAGCAAAGTCGAAGACAGCGGTTTACTGGTTGGCTAGAAATCTCCTTGCCGCTTCCCGTGTTTGGGGCAACCACAGGGAGATTGCCTCTAAAAATTCCTCTACAGGACTGACGCAATCGAAGACAACCCTCATCCCCCAACCCTTGTATCTAATCAATAATTTTTAGCTTTTCATAGCTATCTCAACGATTAGCCTTCAGATGCATCTGAAGGCTGAAAATCATGATAACGCCTGGGCAAAATACTTGCGGTAAAGGGTGCAACTGGGCACAACCTGCTGATCACGAATTTTGACTAAACCTTTGCTTTGCAGCTTGAAGGACTGCACTGCCTCCAGTTCTACGGGGATTTCTGACAGCGTGACTCGCTTGAGAGCCGTCACCAGTTCGGGGTAGCGCTGCAAATCCCACAGCAAGTTCCGCAGGTGAGCACCATAAATACTTTCGCTTAAAATCCCATCTCCAACGAGTTGTTGTAGGGTCACGTCTTCGAGGCTCAAATGATGCAGAGCCAACTGCACCAGGTATGGGCTGCCCCCCACCAAGTTCAGCAAATCTCTTGCACAATCTTCGGGCTGCTCAACCCCATATCGCTGGGCCAGATCGAAAATTTGCTCTTGGGTAAAGGTAGGAAGCTCGATCGCCAACCCCGCATTAAGGGTGATTGGTGCATATTCAAGGGTACATACACTTCGGTCGAATGTACCAACACCAGTCGCAGCTTTTGCCACAGTTCGCTTTTGCCATCCCCATATCTTGCCTTTTCATACCAGGCGCGCAACATGCCAAAAAAATCGGTGGCAATTTCTGGGTAGTCGAACACCACATCTACTTCGTCAAAGGCCAGCACCAAAGGAGTCGCAATCTCTGACAGGACGTAATTCTCGAAGTAATTGGTGCAGTTGTAGCTGTTGCCAAACAGATCATCCCAATGTTTGTCTAGGTGGTTGGGCAGCCCCAAACTCTGGGTAACGACGACACAAAACCACTGCAAAAAGCGCTTGAGATCAGTAAACACGGTCGAATCTGCCAATTGCAAGCTGGAAATCGCAGTCATGAATCGCTGCTCTCTCGCCTGGGAGAGAACCCTGGCTACAAGAGATGTTTTTCCCATTTGGCGGGGAGCTTTGATTCGCAGCAGGGCCCCTGGCTGGAGGATGGCATCGTAGCAAAGCGACTCGATCGGCGGACGGTATACATAATAACTAGAGTCGAGGGGTAGCTGCCCACTCAGCAATACCGATTGGCGATTGCCTCCACTGGCGGTGATGTCTGAGTCGGCGTAGTCTTCTGCTCCTAGGGTCAAATCAAAGGCGCGAAAATAGCTTTCTAGGGTTTGCTGATCGACAGCAACCTTGCGACTGCGAACCCTGGCTAAGGTGTTGGGGCTGAGACCGGTGCGATCGCTGAGTTCTTGAAGAGTATAAGGCTTCCCGAAATTGTTCTGACTAATCGATCTCTGTTCAGCAGCTTGCAGCCGCTGCCATCCTTTCGTGCTTAGGATGATGCCTCGTTTTCGCTTGATTTGTGGGGGTCGTTGCGACATTCGGGTAAGTAGTGACGACACAGAAACCAGAAACACTATTGAGCTAAGAACTGAATTAAGAACACTATGAGAGAAGATTCTAATACGATTTCTCTGTGTCAACACACCGTACCAAAATACCAACGTGTTAAAAATGTAGCTATCCCCTACTAATACTCTGTCACATTTTGCGATAAATCGAACTTAGAATGAATCAAGTTTAGAGTGAATTAATTTGACCTAAGACTTACCTACCTTGGCATCTTTTTAGCCAGCTTTTTTAGATTAATGATTTTATGAATTATATCGTAATGTGCCGATAATTAATTGGAGCCAGTCTGGAAAGAGTTGATGATTTCACTCACTTTCATTCACTCAAAGATCTGCTTATCTTAACTACAAAGCTTCTTAGAAACAAGAATTTAACAGTATTGATATTTTTCTATGGAAACACAAAAGTTTGTGCCCTCAAACCTTTGCTAGTTAATAAGCTTTCGATTTTATTTCATCCGTGGTTCTTAGCGGCTCATCAGCCGCAATATTGCCTTCCAAGGGTTTAGAAACTAGCTGAAATCAACTTAATGGTGAAATACCTGGATCTCTTTGAGGTTGGTGTCATAAAGCTACACAACTCATCAGTGTCGTTTGAAACTAATTTTTTGTATTGACAGAGTTAGTGTGCTTAGGAGTCGAGCTTGTTCTTTATCAGATTGCTGTTTAATTGACCTTAAGTTTGTTGGAGTGTTTTGTAAAGTTTAGAGATTGCCTATCCCTGAGAGTTTCTTAACTGGTGAGCTTAAATTGTGATCTTGCGTAGTCAAGTTCAGCCTTTCAATGCAAACTTAATAAAGGTAACAAAGCTTACTCTCTTCACGTCAGTAATCTAAATTAATTCTAGGGGTAAGATAGAGGTTAGAAAACTTAAGCTATCAACTTCATTTAGAGAAGATTGACAAAGCTTGTAACTAAGCGAGGGTAAGAGTTCCTGAGTTTACAGAACTAGCTTCAGATCGTAAGGGGTGCATAAAGAGTGACTACCATGAAAATCAGACAGCCAATTTGCCCTATAGGCTCATCGAAGATGGGACAGGCACAGCATTCTAGATTTTGCTTTGATCCGTAGATTTACTAGTAAACCCGAAGCTGATCTGCGTAGGTAGAGAAAATGACTCTGCCCATCCTCCTGAACCACGCTGGCAGCTACTTCTACCCTCGCCTTCTCTCTGAGCAATTACTTAGAGATTGATTGATCGAATTGCAGGGCAGAATAAGTCAGGTATGCTAGTTCGCATTCTCAATCGAAAGTGTGCCACCCCTTTTTGGTGAGCCTTTCCCTCACAAAAGCAGAGATTCTGGTTATTAAACCTCTGGTTCTGCGAATTTTCTCTAAACTCTGCACAAGAAATAAATGACTACTATTCTAGTGATCGAAGACGAGGAGATCATCCTCAATAACCTACTAGAGATTTTGGAGTTAGAAGGGTTTCGCTCGATCGGCGCGGAGCACGGCAGGCTAGGAATCGATCGAGCAAAAACCGATCAGCCCGACTTAATTCTTTGCGATATCAGAATGCCCGAACTTGACGGCTACGGCGTTCTTGAAGTCTTGCGACAAGATCCCCAAACGGCAACGATTCCGGTGATCTTTCTGAGTGCCAAGGGCGATCGCTCTGATATTCGTCACGGCATGAATTTGGGAGCCGACGACTATCTGACCAAGCCCTGCGCCATCGCAGAACTGCTCGCAGCCGTCAATTCGCGCCTTAGAAAGCAGGCGACACTCTCTGAGGTCTATACCAAGCCTCAAACGACAGAATTTTTGCAAACGATCGCCCAAATTGATTCTCTGACAAACTTGCCCAGTCGTCTTTCACTCCATCAGCACCTTCAGCAAGCGATGGAGCAATCTGCACAGAATCAGTCAGCGATCGCGGTTCTATGCATCAACATCAATCGATTTAGAAGCATCAATGCCACCTATGGCCACCAGGTGGGCGATCGGTTGCTTCAGTTGGTCAGTCAGCGATTGCAGTCTGCCGTCCAGTCGGCCAGCTTGATTGCCCGAATGGGCGCAGATGAGTTTGGCGTTGTGCTGACGGGCCACCTAGAGCAACCAGCCGTGATGGAGTTGACCCAATCAACGCTAGATGCGGTGACTGCGCCCTACGATCTGGATGGATGCGACATTCGAGTGCAAGCCAGTGTAGGCGTTGCTTTGCATTCTCACCACGCCAAGACCTCAGAAGAGCTATTGCTCAAGGCGGAGACAGCGAGACGTTGGTGCAAAAAGCAGGGGCAGAGCACCTACCAGTTTTATTCGCTGACGATGGATGCAGTAGAGGCAGAACGGCGGCTGATTGAGGCAGATTTGGGCCAAGCCCTTGAGCAGTCAGAATTTAAGCTTTATTATCAACCACAAGTCAACCTGATGACGGGTCAGATGATTGGGGTGGAGGCATTGATTCGTTGGTTTCATCCCCAGCGGGGTCTGATTCCGCCGAGTGCCTTTATTCCTATTGCGGAGGAGATGGGGTTGATTGTCGAGATCGGAGACTGGGTGCTGCAAACGGCTTGCGCTCAGGCTCAACGGTGGCAACAGGTGAGCTTTAAGCCGCTACAAATGTCGGTCAACTTGTCGATGCGTCAGTTTCAGCAAGCCGATCTTCCGGAGCGAGTCGCCCAAGTTTTGCAAGAGACCGGGCTTGATCCCAAGTTATTGGTGTTGGAGTTAACCGAAACCTGTGTGATGCATGATGTAAATGCTACGATCGCCACCCTGCGATCGCTGAAGAAAATTGGGGTAGAAATCTCGATCGATGATTTTGGCACAGGCTACTCGTCGCTCAACTATCTCAACCACTTACCGATCGACACCCTAAAAATGGATCAAACTTTTGTACGCGACGCAGCTACCAGTCGCAGTGCTGCTGCAATTTCGACGGCTATCATGTCGATGGCGCAGAGCTTGAAGTTGGAAGTGATCGCCGAGGGTGTCGAGACGCGCAAGCAGCTATCGTTTCTCCAAGAAATTGGCTGTCAGGCAATGCAGGGGTTTCTCTACAGTCCGCCGCTTCCGGCTGAGGAGTTGCAACCATTTTTGCGGGCGGGTCAGCAGTTGCGGCTGGTGAGTACTTGCTGAGGGATGAGAGATGGAAGAGAAGAAGCGAGATACTTCTGCTGGTAATATTTATGGTGCTTGAGGAAAATTGAGTAGGCGGGTGGTTGGGCTTTACGCTCATCAATATTTACGCTCTTTGGGGGCAAACATGTTGACGTTGACTGGCATATATTCGAGGTCAATTCCGGCGGCGGAGAAGTAGGCGAGGGTGTGCTTGAGGAAGTTTTCGTCGTCACGATTTGAGAAGTCTTCGCGGAAGTGAGAGCCTCGGCTTTCTTGGCGATTGAGGGCAGAGGTGAGAATCAGTTCGCCCACGACTAGTAAGCTGCGTAACTCTAGTGCTTCGGTGATTTCGGTGTTCCAGAGTTTGCCTTTATCGTCGAGTCGAATCTGGTTATATTTTTGCTGAATGGCTTTGAGTTTGGTTAGTCCTTCGCGCATCACGTCTGCGGTGCGAAACACGCCACAGTGCTCGGTCATGCAGTCTTGAAAAGTCTGGCGAATTTCTGCAATTCTGTATTCTCCGGGCTGATCGAGCAGAGTTTGAATTTGTGTTTGAGTTTCTGTCAAATATCTCTCTGCATTCAGGTCTGGGAGCTTGCGATTTTTGACATATTGAGCGATCGCGGCTCCGGTTCTTCGGCCATAGACAACGCATTCTAATAATGAATTACTGCCAAGGCGATTGGCCCCATGCACCGAGACGCAAGCAGTCTCTCCTGCTGCAAAGAATCCTTCTACCAAATCGGTGGCACTGCTTCTTACGCGGCCGTCGGTATTGACCGGAATGCCGCCCATTGAGTAGTGCACAGTCGGACGAATCGGCATCGGCTGTGTAACGGCATCAATGCCGACTAGACGGTGTGCCTCTTCCCAGCAGAAGGGGACGCGACTCATAATTTTTTTCTCGCCCCATGTGACGCAAGTCTAGGTAGACAAATGTGCCGCCCTTTGTGCCGTCTAGGTGCACCCCTCGACCTGCACGAGTTTCGTAGGTGATAGCGCGGGAGGTGATGTCGCGGGGGGCGAGTTCCATACGGGAGGGGGCATAGTTAGCCATGAAGCGATCGCCCTCGCTGTTAATCAGATAGGCCCCTTCTCCGCGTACTGCCTCTGAAATCAGCACCCCTACGGGCAGCCCCGTTGGATGAAACTGCACAAATTCCATATCTTCTAAGGGCAAGCCAGCGATCGCCGTCATTGCTAACCCATCGCCCGTGGAAGCATAATCGTTAGAAGTTGTGTTGTAAACTCGCCCATAGCCGCCCGTCGCAAACATCACCGCCTTGGCGCGAATGACTTCCAGGCTGCCGTCTTGAATGTGATACATCACCACCCCTTTCGCCTGACCGTCTTCGAGAATTAGGCGGGTTACGTACCATTCTTCGTAGACCTGAACGCCGTGCTTCATCAAATTGCAAATTAACTCATGCAAAATGGCGTGACCTGTCTTATCGGCGGCGTAGCAGGTGCGGTTGTGGGAGTGCCCACCAAAGGCCCGTTGGGCGATGCGGCCGTCGGGGAGGCGCGAAAACAAGACTCCCATGTGTTCGAGATCGATGACGACATCGGGCGCTTCTTGGGTGAGAATGGCGACGGCATCTTGGTCGGCGAGATAGTCTGAACCTTTGACCGTATCGAAGGCGTGGGCTTCCCAGGTGTCGGTTTCGTCCACATTTTTGAGGGTGGCAGCCATCCCGCCTTGGGCCGCGACGGAGTGCGATCGAATCGGGTGAGTTTTGGCGACCAATCCGATGCTGAGGGTGGGGTTGGTTCTAGCAATTTCTAGAGCAGCGCGAGAACCAGCCAGTCCGCCGCCGACAATGATGACATCGTGATCGAGCATTTTGAAGAGATGAGAAGAGCTTTATTCGGTTGGATCGTTAAGTTTGATCACTAAGGAATGTGGATTGATGAATGTCGAGATTTTCGCCCTCATCCCTTACCCCCTGCTCCCAAGTTGGGAGCAAGGGAACCGGACTCTTGCTCCCTCTCCCAGATTTGGGTGAGGGCTGGGGTGAGGGCGAGACAACCTTGCAGTTGACAGAATGATTGAATCCACGTTCCTAAGCTTGATCATAGAGTATGGGTTCTGAGACGAACGATCGTCGCTAATTTTTTTAGATTGTTGAATGTGATCACCCGCTCGATTTTACGATCGTGAGAGGTTTGGGATCTAATGTTTCTGTGTAAATCTGAACAGCCCTGCTCACGAAATGGGGCGAGAGCTTTGCAAACCTTTCTTCCCACAGAGAAGGAACCATCAGTGAAGGAACCATCAGTGAAGGAACCATCAGTCTAGTTTTCTCTGGTTCCCTCGACCTTTGAGGGATAGGGTGAGGGCGAATCGGACGGTTCATCCCTAGATTCAGCAACGCCGAAAAATAGCAGGGCTGTAGTCACAGCCCGAATCCTAACAACTAATTGGAGCGGATGCAGAGATTTTCTACTATTATTATCAGATTATCAGATCGGCAATGGTTATTCTGACCCGTTTGGACTCAACGGCTTCATGAGTTGAGCGGAGCCAAAACCCAGTCTAGTGCTTCGATCGGATCTTGGGTTGCCCTCTAAATTTTGAATGAAGGTAAACCTTGACATGACCCAGGCATCAAATACTAACGAGTTTTCGATCACTCTGAAAAGTCTTGCAAAAGACATGCTATCAATGAAGAGGCTTCTTCTAAATTTGAACTAACCATTTAACGCAGGGCAACAAGCCGAGAAACCGCAAAGCTCCCGCTCGTCCTTTCTCTGCTTCTCGCGCTTCCCCCTTGGCAAATGATGGTTTACTCTTCAATCAGGGGCATTCTTATAAACGAGTCACGTTCCTAGCCAGCACCGTCCTATGTCACCTCGGATTGTATTTCCCCTGCTTGCCCAAACCGCTCCCAAAACTACCAAAACCAAACCTGCACCCACTGCTACGATCGCCGATTCGGGTCAGCAAACCTGGATGATGGCAACGGGCGGGTTATTTTTGCTGCTAGTTATTTTGGGAGTTTTCTCCACAATTCAGGCAGGCAAGCTCAAGAAGCAGGTCAAGTTTGAGACCTTCAAGAATCGGGAAATGCAGAAAAAGCTGAAATATGCCGTAGAGACGATCAGCAAAATGGAGCGCAACCCCGATCTGATCCACTCACGAGAATTTAACCTCGACTATCTGAGAATGCGGATGGCAGAGGAAGTGTTTCACTTTGCGATCGTCAACCAGATCAAAATCAAGGTAAAGGACAAAATCACGCTGGCATTGCGTCCGGGTCAGGGCAATCAGGGTGAAATTGGCATCGCTAGCACAGGGCGACAGGTGGATGAGATCTTTGATGTCGAATACGATGCCAAAGACGCAGGCGGCCGAATGATGAAGCGTGTCCTGTTTCGCATTCAGATCAAGATTCTCAAGCTGCCTACCCAGCCGACTTCGGTGACGATTAATCAAATCATTGACTGCTTTGAGACGTTTCTCAGCCCGTCCCACGAAAATGAAACCTGGCAGCCCGCCGTCCAAGGTCGGATTGCAAATATGCGGTGGGATCAGAAGGCAAAACCAACTCCGCTACTGGTGCTAGAACAAACGCAGGAAGGCTCGAATGTGACATTCAGAACCAATCGTATGGCTGGCAAGTCTTGAGCACTCGTCGAAATCCCCTACGAAATATTTTCCTAGCGCGGTGTAATACCTGTAGGGTGGGGGTGCGGTAGAGATCAAGAATCGGTTGATTGAGAATAGATTTGATTCGATCGTCCTGACATATCCCAAGCAAGCAAGCTAAACAATTCCTAGCAAACCCTTGAGCAAAGGAAGGGTAGTTTTAAGAATTTCGGCAAGTTTGCTGACATCCGATAGAGAAGTTGTAGCGCCTTTGAGCGCGTTCATTGCCATCGTACAAAGCTTGGCGGCACGATTTTCGGGTTTTTTTGGGCTTCCTCGGCGAGAGTGGCTACCGCCTCCAAAGCCTCTTGCTTTTGCGGTTCAGACAGTTGAGCCTCGATCTGAATGTTGCTTTGCAGGTCGCCTAAAATCTGGGCGAGATCTTGGCTGCCCTCGGTAGAAGACTCTCGCAGTTGCTGAATCAAATTAGTGACCGTGCCACTAATGGTTCCAAGGTTGAGCGTGGAACCTGTTACATCACCGCCGATGCTGACCTTTGTGCCACTGGACGTGTCAATATTGCCCCCAGCACTGATATTTTGGCTTTCCATGATGTCACCCGATTGTTGAACGATATACACTCGATTGTTTTCACCGTGAATCACAGCTTGACCGTGGGTTTCCACAACACCCGTTACTAAACCCTGGATAAAACGCTGTTGAGACTCATTGTAGGCGGCGAGTCGGGTAATTTCTCCTTCTTTTGCCTCTAGGGCAAGCTGGTATCTGGCCTCAAACAGTGCTTTGAGGTCATCGTAAGTGGAGTTGACTTGCTGTTTGACCTGCTGAGAAGAAACCCCTGCTTGATGATTCACTTTGACGATCCACAGGTCTCCGCGTTGTTCGATGCCTTGAAGCTCTAGCCCTAGCCCATCGTCTTCGAGTTTGAATTTTTCAAATGCGAAGCTGAGGGCCCGCATATCGGTGGCTCCCTGGAAGACTAGCTCAGTGGAGTTGTCGATTTGATGGTGTAAGGCGGCAAATTCTCCAGGTTCAAAATCTCGATCGCGGGGGTAACGATCGCACGGTTGCCCCTGTTCAAACTCTCGATAGACGTAGCTGCAAATCACGCCTGTGAAATCAGTTTGTCGATTGGTACTCCAATCTTTAATACAGCAGCCTGTGAGGTCTGCGCCTGAAAAGTCAACGCCTGTCACCCTGGTACGTAGCAATAATGCGCCTCTCAAGATAGCATTTTGGAGATCTGCGCCGTGCAAGGTTGATTCGGCAAAGTTTATGTTCTGTAAATCGGCCTTCTGGAGAAATGCACCTTGCAGGTTCGTTCGCTGGAAATCTTTTTCTGTCGCGATGCCTGTGGTTAATAGTGTCTGCACCTTGGGCTGATCTAGGTCGAGATAGCGACGATCGACGCGGGCCCGATCGAGTCCGCTCAATCCTATGAGGCGAGTTCGATCTAAGACTTTGCCCCGAAAGTCAGAGTTTGCCACGTCAGCACCCGCAAAGTTGAGGCCGCTCAAGTCTAGGTCATAGAAAGAAGTCCCTCCCCAGGCGGCGATCGCAGTGCAGGCTTGCCGCAGCCAAAGAAACTGGGGATGCGATCGCGTCATGGTCGCCGAGAGCCGCAGCCCGCCCCACACAACAAGCCCTGTCCAGGCGAGTCCACCCACTACTGCCGCTTCGATGCTGCCGGAAGGCGGATTGAGCGTTTGGCGCAGGAGTTTAAGTGTTCCGCTGTCGAGTGCCCCAACTTGGCTGAGTCGAGCGGCCGTGCCAGTGGCGATCGTGCCTAGCAGCGTAATAAATAGACCTTGAAGCATTGGGTATTGCTTCGGTAGAGCCTGGTTGAGAAGTTGCGCGATCACTGCAAAGGCAACCGTGCTGAGAATGGCAAACCCAGAGAAAAGAGCATTAAATACAATGCCGCCCAACATTTTCTCGCCTGGGTTTTGGAGCCATCCCATGCCCAATAGCAGCAGGCAGAGCAGCGGAACCCAGACAAAACTAACCCCGATCGCTTGCACCAGCGTGGACAAGATGCCACGGCGCTTTAAATTGATCGTGCTGATCAAAACGATCGTGAAGAATCCTATAGACAGATAGCGCCAACCCTGGTGATTAAAGCTAATATCTGTAAAAATCTTACCGCCAAAAAAACCTGACACCATGCCCAAAACTCCCAGCAGCAGCAAGCTGAGGAGCAGAAGCGCGATTTTGCTCGGTGCTTTGATGCCAAACAAGCTCCTTTGTGGCTCTAGCGTAGCAAGCTGTACTTGGGATAATTGCTTTGAGCGAAGATCGGTAGTCATTAACTTTAGGTTCTAAAGAATAGCCTAAAATTTGGTCAAAAGTGAGGTTAAAGCACTATGACAGAAATTATAGTCGTGCCCAATGACTTATTCGAGTTTCTCAAAGGAATTTGGAATCAAAGCCTAGATTTTAATCAACTGCCCGCCGAGTCAAAAGAAGAAAAGTTTGACGCGAACCCACTTACAGATGACGAAGTGGTTGCGCTGATCCAAGCTCGCACGACTCAACAAACCGCAACCTCACACAATTTTATAATTGGCAGTTCAGATTTCTTACCCTTTGACTTTCTAGATAAAGGGCGGACAGCAGGGCAAGCGGTTTGCTGCTTATTGCGGCGCTTCGACGATTCAGACTTAGACAAGATTATCGAACTGGCAAAGAAAGATTCTCGAATCCGGGGGACAGCCATCAAGTGGTTTGTAGATGAAGGAAGTTTGATTGATCCCGCAGTTGAGGATGATCGAGCAGAATTTAAGGAACAAGCAAAAAAGAAACAGATTCCCTGTGCGACGGGTTTCTTAGTAGGTAATGGCGGTTATCTGTTGACCAATCGCCATGTTGTGAAGGAGAAAGATCAGTTGCCAAAATTTTTAGCCGCGTTTGGCTATGAAACTAACTTGGATCAGGCTGAAAAGTACTCCCTTGATCTTGACTTCTGGATACCTGCTCGAAACAAACAATTAGATTATGTGTTGCTTAAACTCAAATCACCCACTGACGACACAGCAAGGAAGAGGTTGCAGTCGGTTTCTTTAGCAAAGGTAGAGTCAGTCACGATCGCGCCCAAGTGCAGCCTTCAAGATATCGAGAGATTGCACAATGCTAGTAAGTTACCAGATGATCTCTGGGAACGACTTCGGGAGACAGGGTTTAATGGAGATTTGGTGAATGTTATCCAGCATCCAGAGGGGCGATCGAAGGAAATCGTTATTTTCAATAATGAGCTTGGCACGCTCCATCAAGACTTTTTAGTTTACGAAAGTGATACCCAACCAGGTTCTTCTGGCAGTCCTTTATTCAACAATCGATGGGAATTAATTGGGCTACATCGGGCAGCCTTGTTAGATCTCGCGCAAAAACCAGGCAAACAAGTAGTCGGATATCTGGGCACTCGGATCAGTAGTATTTTGGCAGACTTGCGAACCCAGGCAACGAGCAATTCTGATGCTGAAATTCGGGTGTTTTTGGATACGATCGATCCTAAGCCGCTCCCCGCGCCCACTACTCAGCAGGTTTTCATTTTGGCAGGGAGCGATCGTTCAGGTGTTCTAAGCACTAAGTGGGCAAAACTAGAGCAAAACGCAATGAGACAGTTGGGATCACAGGTCAAAGCTGCCCTCAACAAGCAAGATCCCACCATCAAAGTGATTGAAATAGAAGGCGCAGACAAAAATTTGAAAGCAGCCATTCAAGTGATTAACCAGACTGCCCAGTCTACTGCAATCACTCAAAGCGTGGCGATCGAACTGTTAACAGACGGCTATATTGATGACCCCAAAGTGCGCGGCATCACTGTCTACTACAATGGCAACAATGATCGGGGTAGAACCTATGCAACTACGCTATTGGGCTGCATCAAAAAAAGAGACTCGTCTCTGCCAATTTTTGGCGTTGGAGCTTACTCCGATCGATTGACAAGCCCAGGAAGGCTAGGGTTTTGCCGTCAGACTGATATGCCAGCATTGGTTTTCTATGCAGGTTATCTCAGCAATCCAGAAGATCATGCCAGGATTGAGGCTTTGAATGGTGCTGAGACGAGTTCTTTGGCGGAAGGCATCGCGACCGGGCTAAAAGAGTGGCTACGTTGGCTACAAAACTGAACTCTGGTAATGTCTTTTTTAGAAATCGCCTTAGATGATTCAAGAAAAGACGATCGATTTGATTTTCTTCTGCATTTCTGGGCTGATGACTTCAGTGCCGATCGCTGGATCACTGATTTTTGTCTTCAAAATTGCCGTTTCATCTTGTTCTGTAAATTGCCCATTGTTGTCTGAATCTTTCTGAATTCGGAGATAGATTGTGTCTTTATCTGCATCCAAATACCATCCTTGAGATCTGGTTTTTGGAGGTGTAAGGGGCTTTAAATTTTTCCCATTTAAGCTACTGATATACAAAGTATCTGCGTCAAGATAGTTGATTACTTTGTCGCTATTTGTATCATTTTCGGAAATCGAAAATATAAGAAACTGAGGGTTCGATTCAACTGTTTTTTTTGGCTTGAGATTTTACTTCTACTGGCTCTTCGATCGGGTAATAAAAAGATGTGATTGCAGCTTTTTTATCGATGAGTAAGTGATTTTTTTGATCAGCACGATTATAGAAAATGACATTATTGATGTTGCCGCTGCTGTATAGCTCAAAACCAACATTAGAAAACGTTGCTTGACCAGAGCTACTTTCATAACTATCACTGCTAAAAGAGATCTCCCGCTTTTGAGGGGTCTGAACCTCAACCGGAATCATAATATACTCAGCATTCTTTCTGATGATTGGGTTGCCATAAGCTAGGTTTGAGGCCGACTGCGCTTCTGGTTGATCGTTCGACTGAGCCGGAAGGCCAGATGGATTTTTAATACAAGCTGACAGAGACCCAACGATCGCGATCGCAGTCCACACAAAGCTTACTCTTTTGATCATATTCAAAACAGAAAAATACACTCGATTTTGCCTAACTCGATCGCTCAAGATACCATTTGAGCGGTCGCTGGTTACTGACTACAATTCCCCAGAATCATTTTCCGCAAATTGAGAGATTGCCGTGCTAGAACGGAGCTATCACACTGACGATTGCTCTGGTATAAACTACTATGGGAAGTCTATTTACTGCCCTGTTAGGGGGATTGATCATTCTGTCGCTCAATGGTTTAAAGCTCGATCGTGAATATCAACGCGGCGTAATCTTTCGCCTAGGACGCACCAAAGGCGTGATGGGCCCAGGAATGTATTGGATTGTGCCATTTGTCGATCAAAAAGTTCAACTTGATATTCGTACCAAAACCGTCAACATTGAGCCACAAGAAACCGTCACTGCCGATAGCGTCACCATTCGTGTTAATGCGGTTCTCTATTATCGAATTCTTGACCCTTCAAAAGCGATCAACAAAGTCGAAAACTATGAGATGGCAGTGTATCAAGTTGCGCTGACGACATTGCGAAATGTGGTTGGTCAAAACATTTTGGATGATGTGTTGCAAAATCGCGACAAAATCAATATCAAAGTGCAAGAAATTGTTGATGAAATCACCGAACCGTGGGGCATTGTGATTGAGCGAGTCGAGACCAAGGATGTCGAAATTCCGCCGACCATGCAACGGGCGATGGCCAAGGAGGCAGAAGCAATTCGAGAAAAACGAGCCCGGATCATCAAAGCCGCCGCCGAGCAAGAAGCCTCGCAAAAACTCTCCGAAGCCTCTCAGTTGATCAGTGCCAACCCGATCGCCCTTGAGCTACGTCGGTTGCAAATGCTGACTGAGATTGGGGCAGAAAACAATACCACCACGATCGTCATGGTTCCCTCAGATTTTGTCAGCCTGGCTCAGCGTTTTACTCAACCTCAAAATGGAGTCGCTCAACCCTTCAATCCCGAAGTGATCTTCACACCCAAACCTCAGCAGGTTGATGCTCGATCGACTCCAAGCGATGATTAAATCTAGCTAAAGAGAAATGCTTGGTAAGGGGTAGAGTACGGTAAACTTCACTACTGATGACGAAGGAGTCGATAGTACGATCAATTTAAGGGAAAACCCATTCAAAATAGAGGATTGATAGGATGCAGGGAACTTACAACTCAGACAAGCGCAAGTTGCTCTCGTGCTTGTGTCATGGGTCAATCTTTTTCAGTACGACGCTGCTGTCGGTCGGAGTGCCGATCGCCATTACCTTCATTTCCGACGATCCGGTTGTCAAGGCCAACGCTAAAGAATCGATCAATTTTCACTTCAACGTTTGGTTTTGGGGCATTCTGATTCTGATTCCCTCCATTCTCACCTTTGGCCTGTTGGGATGGATTCTGTTTCCGTTGGGTTATGCAATTCACTGGGGTCTGACGATTTGGGCAGTTACACACTGCCTCAGCAAATCCGATGAGCCGTTCCGCTATCCCTTTATTTTCCGGCTGTTGGGCTAATCTTCAGGCTTTATTCTTAGGCATAGCAGTGAAAGGCACGATGAGCGATCGTGCCTTTTTAACGTGAATTCGACCGAATCTTTCGCTGCGGTTGTCAATCTGGGCAGCCCCCTAAATCCCCCAAAATTGGGGGGTTGGGGGCAGAAGCGCAGAACATCGAAGTGAAAAAAGTTGTCGAACTGACGTTAAAAAAGATGGAGAGCACCGCCCCCCATCTGCCAAATTTGATCTGCAAAACTTTAGCTGCTAAAGCTGCAAGTTGTCTGAGCCGTTCTAGACGCTAACCTGGATTCGCTTCACCGTTGCCAAGGCTTCGACCAAACTGCGAACCGCGGCCACCATTGCCACTTCACTATCAAGTTTGTTGATCGCAGAACCAACCCCAACACCGGATGCACCCGCCGCGATCGCAGAGGAGCCGTCACACTCGACAAGCCCGATGCACAGAGCACCGGCACATTGACCACACGAGAAATCTCGTAGGCGGCGGCCAGGGTGGGCGCGGCTTTTTTCGATCAGCCCTAAACTACCTGAGTGGATGGGATCACTGCTAGTTCCGCCTTCGGTTTGAATAAAATTAGCCCCCGCTTTGACCAACGCTTCTGCCAGGTGAACTTGTTGATCTAACGGTAAAATGTGGGGCACAGTGACCGAAAGCGGAATCGTAGGCAGCAGGGCGCGAGTGGCGTAGGTCAATGCTAGAACTTCTGCCGCTTCAAATTGACGACCTTGAGCGTAGAAACTATCGAAGTTGCCAATTTCGATCAGGTCTGCACCTGCGTTGACGGAGGCGACGAATAGCTCTGGCTCAACTGCCGAAACACAAACGGGCAGGCTGACTAGCTGCTTGGCCATTCTCACAAGATTGGGGTCAGCCGCGATATCGACAAACGTTGCACCGCCCCGATCGGCTGCCTTGATGATGGCTGCCACGCGATCGATCTCAAAATTGTTCAATCCGCTAATGATTTTCAGAGCTTGACCGCCATCCAGCGCATTCTGTAGCATCGGAGAAATCGTCATAATGCTTCTCAACTAACGAAAATGAGTACAGACCATTTTGCCATCGTCTGTTCTGAGATTTCTACAGAGTTTTGAGTTGAATCATGGAAAACTTGCCCTTTTATATTGTGGATGTGTTTGCTGAAGAGAAATATGCAGGCAATCAGCTTGCTGTGTTTCGCAATGCAGCGCACCTTTCGACGCAGCAAATGCAACGCATCGCCAAAGAGATAAATTTCTCGGAAACGACGTTCATTTTGTCAGAAGTACCCCGTGACGGTGGGTATGAAGTCAGAATTTTTACACCCAAGCAGGAGCTACCGTTTGCTGGGCATCCCACGTTGGGGACGGCGTTTGTCTTGCAGCAAGAAGTGATTCAGCAGCCTGTTGAGACCGTTAGGCTCAATTTGCAGGTGGGTCAGATTTCGGTTACGGTGGGCTATCGTGATGGGGCGATCGACTTGCTGTGGATGCGGCAAAATCCGCCAGTTTTTGGGCAGAAATTTGCGCCAGAGACGATCGCCCCCATTCTCAATTTAGACCCATCGGATCTGGACGATCGCTATCCCATCCAGGCGGTCTCGACAGGGCTGCCCTTCATCATTGTGCCGCTGAAAGATCGGCGATCGTTGCAGCAAGCTAAAACCAATCAAGCCCGACTCTTTGACCTGATCGCCACCACAGAAGCGCAAGCCACACTGCTTTTTTGCCCAGTTGAACACCCAGATTATCAACTCAGTGTCAGAGTTTTTGTCGATGCGATGGGGATTCCAGAAGATCCGGCAACGGGCAGCGCTAACGGTTGTCTGGCGGGCTATTTGGTAGAGTATGGCTATTTTGAGGGCGATCGTCCTGTAGATATCCGAGTCGAGCAAGGGAGCGAAATCGGTCGGCCGTCGCTGTTGTTTCTCAGAGCACAAAAAAAGCCAGCCCAAACATTAGGGGAGACGATCGAGGTTTCTGTGGGGGGGCACGTCGTCGCAGTGGCGCGGGGAGAATTTCTATAATTGGCTTACGATCGAGCCTTGAGCGCCTGATGGATGCCTTGAAGCTCCGCCAAAATCGCTTGCAAAAGTTCTTGGGTCGCATCCGATCGCGGCTCTTGCACCTCGATCGTCACCTGCTTGATTCGCAAAACTTCTTTAGCAAAGCGGGCGACTTCGTTGGGGTGAAACAGCAGCACATCCTGGGGACTCGATCGCAGTTCTGCATTCAGCTTTTTGGGGTCGTAGGGCGGGTTGGCTTCGTTGGGCGTGGTGTTGGCATAGCGATAGACAGACGCTCTAGAACGGTTGAGCACGCTCTGCACTGCGTCTACATCCATCAAGCCTGAAGCGGTCGTCCCTCCTAGGGGAGAATCGGTCAGCGCCATGGGTCGTTTTCTCGTAATTGGACGCGCAAATCTTAGCATAAGAAAAGAGAATGAAAGCAGTCAAGAGTGCTACCCGATCGACCCTGAAGATGGAGTCGGTGAAGGTGAATTTTCACAACAATGCTGCAATTCAGAAAGAAACATTAAGATTTTGCCTTTAATGCAAGATAAGAATTTTTGTCATGCAAGATTTGCATCGATTGTCATACTTTTGTAATAACGATTACAATTCAGCACTAGTCACATTCTAGAACTCCGCTTAGTCTTAACAAGAATGCGCTACAGAGATTCCTGTTATGACGAAAAAAATTTAGTTGTCATCGGTAACGGCATGGTGGGGCATCGATTTCTGGAGCAGATGATTGCCAGAGGAGCCACCCAAGACTGGAACTTGATCGCCTTTTGTGAAGAGACTCGCGTTGCCTACGATCGCGTCAACCTGAGTGGGTTTTTCGCGGGCAAAACGGCCGCAGACCTGTCGCTAGTCGCCCCAGGGCTCTATCACGAGAATAACGTTCAGATTTACATCGGCGACAAGGCAGAAAGCATCGATCGTACCCATAAGACTATTACTTCTGCGAATGGCGTAGTCATTGATTACGACAAAGTGGTGATTGCTACAGGTTCTTACCCGTTTGTACCGCCAATTCAGGGAAAAGATGCTCAGGGGACGTTTGTTTACCGCACGATCGATGACCTAGAAGCAATGTCAGCCTATGCAAAAAACTGCAAGGTCGGCGTAGTCATTGGCGGTGGGTTGCTTGGCTTAGAATGCGCCAATGCCCTAAAGAATATGGGTTTAGAAACTCATGTGGTAGAGTTTGCACCCCGGCTGATGCCCGTGCAGGTTGACGACGCAGGTGGCACAATTCTCAAGAACAAAATTGAAGCATTGGGCGTAATGGTTCATACCAGCAAATCAACCACTGAAATTGTCAGTGAGCACGATCGCGTCACCAAAATGTGTTTCGCAGACGGCAGCGAACTGCAAACCGACATGATCGTTTTTTCGGCAGGCATTCGCCCCCGTGATGAGATTGCCAAAACCAGCGGATTAACCGTCGGAGATCGGGGCGGCATTGTCATTGACGATCACTGCCAGACTTCTGATTCGGATATCTATGCGATCGGCGAGTGTGCCCTTCACAATCATCGGATCTATGGTCTAGTGGCTCCCGGCTATGCGATGGCAGGGATCGCGGCTGATAATCTCTGCAATCCCAAAAGTGCTACCTTTACGGGTGCAGACATGTCCACTAAGCTAAAACTTTTGGGTGTGGATGTGGCCAGTTTTGGGGATGGGTTTGCCAAGACTCCTGGGTCAAAGGAGTTTACGATCGTGGATGCAGTGCAAGGCATCTACAAAAAACTGGTGCTGAGCGAAAACGGCACTCAACTATTAGGCGGCATTCTGGTTGGAGATGCTTCTGCTTATGGCAATTTGATGCAGCTAATGCAAAATCAAATCACGCTGCCGCCTCACCCAGAAGACTTGCTGTTGCCGCCCCGCGAAGGTAAAACATCTGCGGTGATGGGCGTTGAAGGCTTACCCGACACGGCTCAAATTTGCTCTTGCAACAATGTCACCAAAGGGCAAATTTGCAGTGCCATTCAGACAAACAATCTTACTGATATTGGCAGCGTCAAGAAATGCACCAACGCTGGCACGGGCTGTGGTGGTTGCGTTCCACTTGTGACCGACCTGCTAAAGGCAGAGATGAAGAAAGCTGGCATTGAGGTGAAAAACCATCTCTGCGAGCATTTTCACTATTCTCGCCAAGAGCTATATCATTTGGTTCGCACTCAAAAGATCCAAACCTTTGAGTCCCTACTGGCCCAGCACGGACAAGGGCAAGGTTGCGAAATCTGTAAGCCTGCGGTTGCTTCAATTCTCGCCTCCGCATGGAACGACTATATTCTCAACCTACCCCATGCAGCGCTGCAAGACACCAACGATGCGTTTTTGGCCAACATTCAAAAAGACGGCACTTACTCGGTGATTCCTCGCATTCCGGGGGGCGAGATTAAGCCAGAAATGTTGATTGCTTTGGGCGAAGTTGCCAAAGAATTTGAACTCTACACCAAAATCACAGGCGGGCAGCGCATCGACTTGTTGGGCGCACGGGTCGATCAACTTCCGCATATCTGGAGAAAATTGACCGATGCGGGGTTTGAATCGGGACACGCTTACGGCAAAGCGTTAAGAACGGTGAAATCCTGTGTGGGCAGCACTTGGTGTCGATTTGGGGTGCAAGATTCGACCAGTCTGGCGATCGAAGTTGAACTTCGCTACCGAGGCCTACGTGCCCCTCACAAACTCAAGTCTGCCGTCTCCGGCTGCACCCGCGAATGTGCCGAAGCCCAGAGTAAAGATTTTGGCATCATTGCCACCGAAAAGGGATGGAATCTCTACGTCTGCGGCAACGGTGGAATGAAACCTCAACATGCTCACTTGATTGCTGAAGACATTGATAAAGAAACACTCATCAAATACATCGATCGTTTCTTAATGTTCTACGTTCGCACTGCAAATCGACTCGAACGGACTGCAACCTGGCTCAACAAACTCGAAGGCGGAATCGACTATTTGAAACAGGTGATTATTGACGATTCGTTGGGGATTTGTGCAGAGCTAGAAGCAGAAATGGCCCATCAAGTAGCCACCTACGCTTGCGAATGGAAGGCGACGATCGACGACCCTAAAAAGCTGGCTCGATTCAGTCACTTTATCAATTCGGATGCCTCCGATCCTAGTCTGGTGCACATCGAAGAACGTGGTCAAAAACGTCCTGCTTTTGACCACGAAAAAGAACTAGTTTCAATGCACGATCGACCCTAAAAGAATCCTCTTTTTCTGAGTCCCAACTTCAACCTTTATACCTTTTCTATGATTCAAGCATTACCGATGCAAGAGACGACAACTCAGTGGGTTACGGTTTGTTCGATCGATCAAATTTTACCGAATACAGGGGTTTGTGCCTTAATCAAAGGTAAACAAGTTGCCATCTTTCGAGTGGGATCGACCAACAATATCTATGCGATCGACAACTACGATCCATTCAGCAAAGCCTTTGTGTTATCACGGGGAATTGTGGGCGATCGTAACGGTGTGGCAAAAGTGGCCTCTCCTATCTACAAACAAAACTTCAGCTTACAAACTGGGCAATGTTTGGATGATGAAACGGTCAGTATTTCGACCTTTCTAGCAAGGGTCGAAGCAGGACAGGTGCAGGTGAACCTCTAGCAAAAATTTTTGAGTTTACTTCACCTTTGGTTACATTAAGGCTGCTGCTCACTGGATGCAGCAGCTTTTTTATAGGCTTAATCTTTCTGTAGATAGTGGTTCAACCTCAAGGCTATTGAGTAGAGTCAACTAATAGCGTTGCCAGAACTCTTGAGAAAAAACTGAATTATTTCGCCAAATTGCTTCATCCAGCTATTTAATAGGATCTTCGCTATCAGTCCTATCTCAGTAGGTTATCTGTGCAAACTGTCTGTTGCTATTAACTTTATTGGGTACAGGGTATGAAACACGATCGCTTTAGAGTCCCACCTGGATCAAAAATCTCGCTCTCAAAAGACTACGATCCAGCCTATACAGGCGACTACAAAAACAAGTCAGAAAGCGAAGGTAAATTAAGCGGAGATGTCGATCGACTTGCCGCTTTTCAAAATATTCTCTACGCTCAAAATAACTATGCTCTGCTGCTTATTTTTCAAGCCATGGATGCTGCTGGAAAAGATGGCACTATCAAGCACGTTATGTCAGGAGTCAATCCTCAAGGCTGTCAGGTTTATAGCTTTAAATCGCCCTCATCAGAAGAATTGGATCATGACTATTTATGGCGATCGTCGAGGGCATTGCCCGAACGAGGTCGCATCGGAATTTTCAATCGTTCCTACTACGAAGAAGTGCTAGTAGTGCGAGTCCATCCAGAACTTTTAATGCATCAGCAATTGCCTGACTCAGTTAAACACAAAAACATTTGGCAACGCCGTTTTGAAGAAATTAATAGCTTTGAAAAGTACCTTGTCAACAATGGCATAGTGATTCTCAAATTTTTTCTCAATGTCTCAAAAGCTGAACAAAAAAAACGATTTTTAGAAAGAATCAATCAACCCGAAAAAAACTGGAAGTTTTCAGACAGTGATGTGAAAGAACGAGCTTTTTGGAACGATTATATGAACGCTTACGAGGAAGCTTTCAACCATACCAGCACTTCAGAAGCCCCCTGGTATATTATTCCTGCTGACCACAAATGGTTCACTCGGCTCACCGTAGCTGACATCATCTGCACAAAACTAGCCTCCCTCGATTTGAAGTATCCTACCCTCCAGAAAGAACATCAACGACAACTTATAAAGGCAAAAGAAATCTTGGAAGCAGAGCAATAAAGATTGCCTCTAGTAATCCTCTCCGTAAGCTCCATTGTCATTTTTTGGAAAGAGAGAAAGTGAATTTTGAGGAGTCTTTCACCCCTTAAGAATCTGCGAGTTAATCATGTACCACTAGCTAGATTTCGACTTTGCTTAACCTTCAACCTTCGAGGGTTGAGCAAAGTCGAAGCCCGATTCACTGGTATTTTATTTTCATGCAAGCCCCTTATCTCTTGACTTGATCCATTGCTGCTATGATTGGCCGCGATCGTCCATCCACTATTCCTATGCTCCAACGTCTCTCTCGCTCACTTGTTGGGTTCTGCGGATTTCTGCTGACCAGTGCCATCATCTGTTCTCCAGAATTGACCCAGGCGCATCCTGTTAGGCTGGCACAGAGCAATGGGCAGTCCGCAGAAGCCAGCGTGACGCAAGGGTTACAGTTCATCCAGCAAGGAAAGTTGAATGAAGCGATCGCCGCTTTCCGTCAAGCCACGAAGCTCAACCCGCAAATGTCCGCCGCTCACTACAACCTCGGACTGGCACTCCGGCAGCAAGGGCAACTTCAAGACTCCGCCAGTGCGTTTTATCAGGCGACTCAAGCTGATCCCAGCTTTGCTTTAGCGTTTGCAAATTTGGGGGCAGCCCTGATCGAAGGGAATAACTTAGCCCAAGCGCAAGACTATTTGCAGCGATCGCTCGAACTCAACCCCAACCTCGGACTTTCCCACTACAACCTAGGACTCGTCCTCGAACTTCAGGGTAACTTGGAGGCCGCGATCGTCGCTTTTCGAGCCGCCGCACAATTTAGCCCCACTGCCCCAGAACCGCTCTACCACCTGGGTTTAGTCTACCAAAAACAGCAAAAATCAGAAGCTGCGATCGCGGCCTTTCGTCAGGCTCTTCAGCGAAATCCTAGCTATGCAGAAGCGCACTATAGTTTGGGGTCGATTTTGTTTGCTCAAGGCGATCTGGAGGCTGCCCTACAGTCGTTTCGACGATCGACGCAGGCAAATCCCACCTATGCAAATGCTTACTACGCGGCTGGCTTGGTGTTTCTAAAGCAAAACAAACCCAAAGATGCCCAGCAGGTTTTACAATATGCCAAAAACTTATTTGCTAATCAGAAAAATCTTGCTTGGGCTACCAAAGCTGAGCAGCAGCTTAAAAAAATACCGCGATGAGCTTGCCATCACGAGTTCACTAGCGGTCTGTCAAGACTTATTGTGTGAGTTAAAAACTCACACAATAAGAACCTTCACCTCATCCGAAGGCACAAAATCAAAACTGACAAACCACTAGAAGCCACTAGGCAGTGGGGAGCAATGCCCATTTTTCTGGGTTTTCGAGGGCTGCTCTCTGGCTACACCTTTGCTTCCAAAGACTTCAAAAATTCAGTGTTAACGCCCGACTCGCGAGTGAGCGCAATCTTACCTGTTCTAGCAATTTCTCGAATACCAAACTTGTTGAGAACCTGCACGATCGCCACCATCTTCCCCGGATCGCCCACCACTTCTAGAGTCAGCGAGTCCTCCGCTACATCCACCACTCGCGCCCTGAAGATTTGTGCCAGTTCAATAATCTCCGATCGATTGGTGCTCCCCGCATTCACCTTCAGCAGCATCAACTCCCGCTCCACGCAAGGCACTTCGGTGATGTCTTGCACTTTGATAACGTTGATCAGCTTATAGAGTTGCTTGGTCAACTGCTCAATACTAGAATCGTCTCCCGGCACAACCATCGTGATTCGCGACACGCCCATTTGCTCTGCTGGGCCCACTGCCAGACTTTCGATGTTAAATCCTCGGCGGGCAAACAGCCCTGCAATTCGAGTCAAAACCCCGGCTTCATCTTCAACCAGAACAGAGAGGGTGTGCTTCATCGTCTTCGCAGAAAAAATTGTCGTTAGTTAAAACCTCGTGCCACCCCAACGCCTTCACAACTTGAAACCTGGCGAAATTCTTCTCAAGAGGTGAAAAGGCACTTTATGGGGTTGCTGTCAGATACCATCCTACCGTGCGGTGAGACGATCGCGAACCTCATCTAGAGCAGAGCCGCCCCAAAATTCTCAGCTCATGTCAACCAAAATACATTGATTTCTGCCCAAACAGCGATTATCCTCTCTATGGATGGATGCGCCTACCCTAGGAAAGCCATTCTAATCATGTTCTGTCATTCTGAATTGGAGCAAAAGTCCTATGAGTTGGTTACAAAGACTATTCGGGCAAGAAAAGCCCAAAGATCCTCAGCAAGCCATTAGCGGACAACCCGTTGCTCCGATGGCTGCTGCTGGCGACACAACGGTTGCAGCAGAAGCAATTCCCCCTGAGAGAGTCGGCTTAAACGGTGAGTATGACCAAAGTGGGTTGGCCAAACGTGTTGCTCTCGCGTTTGACCAAGATTCGATGGTTGCAGATGTTGATCACGTATATGTTGCTCAACTGGGGACTACAGTTGTTTTGAAAGGGAAAGCCCCCAGTCAGGAAATTCTCAACAAGCTGGTAGAAATCGCTAACAATGTGAATGGAGCCAGTGCAGTCGATGCTGCTCAAGTTGAAATCGGTTAAGGGCGTAAATTAAATGTGGAACAGCCGAGACGGCTGTTCCAGTCAGGCAAGATGCCTGGCTCACCTAGTTCTCGGAATCGTTTGCTCTACGAGCCTTAGCCCTAGAAGCATGCTTAAAACTTTGTAGAAAATAGCCTACTCAAATGGGCTATACTTTGTCAGGGCATAAAATTAAAGTTTTGGACGGGGTGCAGGGGTGAACCTGGCTGGGGGCGCAGCCCCCACACCCCTTCTAAACCAAAATCTATAGGCTGACGCAGTATATTTTTTAT
>JAAUOZ010000377.1 GCA_012034655.1 Leptolyngbyaceae cyanobacterium CSU_1_3
TTTGTTAAGTTACAGTTTGATAACGGTATCACTTGGAATATACCTGTGGTCACTGGTGACAGCAATAAAAAGGATGACTGGTATCCCCGACTTTATCAAAGCGATCGCTGGGAGCAAAAGCAATCATTTCATGTTTGTGAATTATGCAAATTAGATGCTTGTTGTGATCCAAATCAGAAAATATGGGTTAGACCAAGCCGCTTCGACTTTGAATTCCTCGACAGCACCGCCCGTCGCTTCGAGATTTACTACGACGAAAACGGTCGCCGTCCCCGCCGCACCCGTCCCTTTTACCTGGAAGACCTCGATCGCTTCGACACACTCTGGAAGATTCTGAAAAAACTCGAAACCTCACAGCGGCATCAGGTGATTTACGCGATCGAAGCTACTCGTGAAACCTGGTATGGCATGGAGCAAGATACAGCAGATAAACAGAATAGAGTCGAGCAAGATGAGGTGTTTCGGCAATTTGTCGCCGATACTCTAGCAAATGCTGCCTGGTCAAAGGATCAGCCGTGGAAAAGCATTCCTCAAGATCAACAGAAACAACTGATTGACGCTGGTGTGCGGGGTGAACTGGCTGACTTGGCAGACTTGTACATGGAAATCTTGAAACAGCGGTAGGGACAACACCAATGGCAACCTATAAACGACAACGCTACCTATTTATGACCCTTGACCCGGTACATATCGGCACTGGGGGATATCGCCTCGGACGGGTAGACAACAGTATTGTGCGAGAACCAGGCACAAAAATTCCCAAAATTCCTGGCACCAGTTTGCATGGGGCAGCGCGATCGTACTCCGCCCAGTTGTACGAAACACCGTGGGCAGCAGGACAGAAGCAGGAAAACCGGGTGATATTAATACCGATCTAAGTTCCAATCCAGTCTGTTACACCTTTGGTTATCTTGGGAAATCCCAGAATAACGGTGATGAAGGCAAGAATTACTCTGGTGTGGTCAATATCTTTGATGCTCATGTGCTGCTATTCCCTGTGCATTCGATGGTGGGACCCGTGTGGGTCAGTACAGTAGAACGCCTAGAGGATGCAGGGTTTACAGTCAGCACTCCGCCCAGTTCTTGGAATACTGACCAGGCTGTGTTGACCTGGAATCGCACTGATCCAATCAATTTGGGATGGTTGATGCTGGGTATTGCGGGAGAGGTAACGGTAACACCACCCCAGAATTGGCAAAATGAACCACGCTGGAAAGCTATCAAAAAGATTGTTCTCGTTCAAGATGCACTCTTTAGTCAAATCGTGAACAGCAATCTGGAAGTGCGGACATCGGTGGCGATCGACCCTGAAACTGGAGCAGCCGAAGATGGCGCGCTGTTCACCTACGAAGCTATTCCCCGTGCTACATTTCTCACCGCAGAAGTAGTGCTGGATGATTACCGTGATGGTGAGAAAGATCGTCCGTTTCCTAAAGATAAAACCGCTAAAAACGAGCCCCTACCAGGAGATCCTTGGAAATGTCCACTATGCGTTGTGAAAACAGGATTAGGCATGATCGAGTGGCTGGGAGTCGGTGGTATGGGTACACGCGGCTTTGGACGCATGGCTGTCGTTGGTAAGCCCTGGGAAGAAAGTTTTGGAAAGGAGCAGAGTAATGAGCACATTCACTAATCTCGATCGCCTCGCTGCGAAACACGCTCAGGCAGTGATTGCCAACACGAAAGATAGCAAGTCCAGTGATGTAGAAAATACAGTTACTAAAGCATTAGGTGTGCTGCAAGAAGATGGCGTATATGCCTGCTTTCTTTACTTGCTGGCAAAAGAGAAGGAACCGGGTAAGAAAGTTATTGAACAGATGCTGGATCTGCTAGAAGGATTGGGATTTGGCTGGAACAAACCAGTAACAGAGAACAGTTCTGATGTCGTTCTGAAACATGTTACTGACCACGTAACTCAAGATCTAGAGCGACTGTTGTTAGCAAAAGAAACATTAGAGCAGATGCTAATTTATGCCCGTTATGGAGCGAAAGCGCGGCAAGATGCAGAGCGGCAGGTGGAGGAGAAGAAGTAATGACTTGGGCAGCCTATCGAGTGGTGTTTAAGCTGAAGTTTCCCATGCACATTGGCTGCGGCAAAGTGGGCAACGTGCAGCGCACCCGCCCCTATGTGACTGGACGAGTATTTTGGGGCGCACTCACTATGCGGCTTACCCGTGATGCAACCAGTGGATCTGCAACCGATTCCAACCAGTACAAGACTTTTGGAGATCAGGTCAATAGCCACTTAGCGTTCACCTATTTCTATCCAGCGATCGCAAAGCTTAAAGAAAATCACTCAGAAGGTTATGAAATTGCCTTTCCCTGGGATAACGAAAGTCAGTTTTCGTCGTCGTTTTCTCAGCAGCTATACGAGTACTGCATTGGTCTATCCGCAACAAGCAGCAGATGAAGGACTATTGCATGAAGTAGAGTTTCTCTCACCCCGCACGTTGGACGAAGGAAAACAGGTTTATCTGATTGGCTACGTGTTTGAGAAAGAAGGCTCCACTCTTCAGTGGCAAGATGCCTGTCAACGCTTACAAATGGGGGGTGAGCGGGGTTATGGTTGGGGAGACGTTAAGTGTGTTGAGATTAAGCCTCTAGAGAATCATGATTTGTTTGAGGAGCAGGCAACTTTTAACGGTGGCGGGGATATTCCTATCATTCAAGCAGAACGATTGCTAGCTCATGCCTCGTCAACAGGTATAACGGCAACGGGTGAGATAGAACCATTGGTGGGTCGGGAATGGCGATCGTACAATACAACAAACCGCTACGCTGGACAACATGTAGAAAAATTTGGTGATATCTGCTGGATTCCAGGAAGTATAGTGGAGCGATCGCTGGATTTTGTGATTAGAAATTTTGGTATTTGGCATTTACCAGACTGACTTTCTGCCAAACTGCACCTCTAATTCCTCTCGACTCAACATATACCAAATCTGGTCAGAGTTCTTGGCTCGGGTTTGTAGGAGATGGACGATCGCAGACTTGACTGTTTCGTCAATTTCACCAAACCGCAATTTTGCCAGAGCCTCTAAAGCTTCTTTTTCTCCCTGCTTCTGAAGATAGTGCTGTTCAATGGGTTCACTTCAATATCCCTGCACTACCTATGACCAAAGAGACAAGTAAAAGGAAACGATGATTCATAATGCTATCTTGCTGCAATAAAAGTTTTTGTCCCTTGTGCAGTACGTTTGACTATATTTCGCGCTGCTGAGACAGCTTGCCAACTCCAACTTGAGTGTAATGAGTTCCAACACTCAACTTCTTTCAGATTCTTACAACAATTTGTCAAATTCTTATGGTGAAGAGCGAGTTTGTTTCAGTATCATCCAACTTAGACACTAATGTTCAGAATTTACTTGCCATGTAATCACAATGAGTTCTGCAAACAGTAAGACGACTAATAGCCTCGAAAACGCTCCTAAAATGGCTTCCATCGTCCAGTTCTGACTCTGAACATCCCATATCATCCAAACAATGTTCACTCCAATCACCAACCAGGGTAGAATCACGACTGAATTCCGTCTGCGATAGATCCGGGTCGTTGTCTCCCGCCAGAATGGGAAGGTACTGAGCATACAAACAATGTAGGAGGCTCCTGCATTGATGAACAAGCTTGTTTGAAGACTTGAGGGCAGGTTTGGGTATCCAAGCGCGATCGCCGTCAGACAAACTCCCAGCGCGAGATACAGGAAAGTAAACCAGGTAAATCGTTTCATTCCTTTCTCCAATAGAGCTTATTCTCTGTACCAAACACGCACACATTGAAAGCAATTGATTGCAAGACCCTGACTGATCATCACTGGGTGGAAAGCATTACTGGTCGTCACTCCGTAGACATCATCACTTGTGCCTCCTATCCGGTCGGGTAAAACAACAGTTTCAACATTGATCACCTGTATCGTTGTATTTTCGATCCACTGATTGGCAGCACTCACAACCTCAGAGAAGGATTCATAATCGGAAGCTCCGCCGAAGGGACCCCGTTCAGTAATCCGAGGCGCAAAATCTTTGTACTGAATCATTTGATTTACCACCTTAAA
>JAAUOZ010000378.1 GCA_012034655.1 Leptolyngbyaceae cyanobacterium CSU_1_3
ATATTTCAAAACATAGAGGCTCTGAGCTACCGATTCAGCAAGGACTTACTCGAACAACCTACGCTTCATAAAGCCACTCAAGTTTTCCTTTCTCTTTTTGTTTTGATAAATCTATTATTTTAGGAGCTATTTACCATGAATAATGTCATTGCTCGCCCTCAAACTCAGTTCGTTCCTCAACTTGAAGCAACAAGCGAACCAACGCACAAACTGCGCTATCGCGGCACACCCTATGAAGTACCATCCCACAAACCTCTCACTCCTTCTCCGGAGGAAGTAGCTCAGTTAATCGGCAAGCGTCTCACCTATCGCGGTACGACCTATGAGATTGTGCCAGCTTCTGTCTCTGAAGTGTCCTTGCCTTGGGTTGCCCATTATCTGCGCTATCGGGGTATGACCTATACAAGCTGTGCCAACCCAAACCCCAGCGGATTGGATTATGCAGTCGTCTAGGCGATATTACCAATCTTGTTTAGAAGCTCGATCGCAATGATTTCCATAAAGTGTCTTGTCTTTTCCTTCTGTACAGTCGAGCTCACTTGATAAGGGTGAGCTCGACTGCGATCACCTCAAAACATTTCATCCTCTATATTCTCTGTGATCTAGATCACAGACAGATAGGGAGTCAAGTCACAGAATAGGTTTGAAGTCTGTGGGATATTTAAACTGTCCGGTATTAGCAGGAAGACTCAGGGCATAAAAATTGTTGCACTTCAGGTTTGAAAGGGCACACTAGCAACGCTTAGCAATCGAGTTTCTGCTCCTTTCAACGTAAGTCTGACCCTAGAGCGCGATCGCAAAGATTAAAGATGGAAACTAAAACAGTCATTGATGTTGCAATCACTTCCCTCTCCTGTGAAGAGCAAATTAATACGATGGTGAAGTGGGGCGAAAGTAACCTAAGTAAGGTTGTCTGTATTGCCAACGTTCATATGTTGATTGAAGCGCATCAAAACCCTTTCTTTGGAGCAGTACTTCAGAATGCCGACTTGGTTACGCCGGATGGAATGCCCCTCGTGTGGATGCTACGGTTTTTGGGGGTAGGCCACCAAGATCGCGTGGCGGGAATCGATGTTTTAGAAGGAGTGTGTAAGCTTGCCCAAGAAACGGGTGTAGGGGTCTATTTTCTAGGTTCTCAAGATACAATTCTTGAAAAAATGAAGCGCAGATTGAATCGAGAATTTCCAAATCTCAAGATTTGCGGAATGACTTCTTTGCCGTTTCGTCAGCTAACCGATGAGGAGGATCGCACTTTAGTTTACACTTTGAATCAAAGTGGTGCAGGGCTCATCTTTGTATCTTTAGGTTGCCCCAAGCAAGAGACGTGGATGTCTCAACATAAAGGGCAAGTCTCTGCCGTTATGGTGGGCTTGGGAGGTGCCTTTCCTGTATATGCGGGAATTCATAAGCGTGCGCCCAAGGTTGTTCGCGAAGCAGGTTTGGAATGGTTTTATCGCCTGATTCAAGAACCTCGAAGACTCTGGAAGCGCTATGCCACAACAATGCCTGTGTTTGTTTGGTTATTATCTAAGCAACTTTTTTGGGGGATATTTTTAAATTATTCACCCACAAACATAGCTAATCATGCATCGCAATCTGACGAGTAATATTGTCAAAAAAATTGATCTTAAATTTTATAAATTTTAACTACAGCCTGTATTAAAAATTATGAATGTGTCTTACGAATTTATTGATTCCTTTGACGTTATCGTCGTAGGGGCAGGCCATGCGGGTTGTGAAGCAGCCCTCGCCACCGCACGCTTAGGCTGCAAAACGCTCTTGCTCACCCTGAACCTAGACAAAATTGCTTGGCAACCCTGCAATCCCGCCGTCGGTGGCCCTGCCAAATCTCAACTCACCCATGAAGTCGATGCCCTAGGCGGCGAAATGGGCAAAATGGCTGATCGCACCTATCTGCAAAAGCGCTTGCTCAATAGCTCTCGCGGGCCTGCCGTGTGGGCATTGCGCGCCCAGACCGACAAGCGCGAATATGCAGCGGTCATGAAAACCATCGTCGAAAATCAAGAAAACCTCACCGTCCGCGAAGGCATGGTGACGGATTTAGTCTTGGGTGCCAATCAAGAAATTGTGGGCGTTCAACCTACTTTGGCGTCGCCTTTGAGTGCAAAACCGTCATCCTAACCACAGGGACATTCCTGGGGGGGCGCATCTGGGTCGGCAATAAATCCATGCCAGCCGGACGGGCCGGAGAGTTTGCCGCAGAAGGCATGACCGAAACCCTCAATCGCCTCGGCTTTGAAACCGGACGCTTAAAAACGGGAACCCCAGCACGGGTTGATAAGCGATCGGTCGACTACAGCAAAATGGAAGAACAGCCCGCAGATAACAACGTGCGCTGGTTTAGCTTTGACCCCGAAGTCTGGGTCGAAAAAGAACAGCTACCTTGCCACATCACCCGCACCACGGCCCTCACCCATCAGCTCATCCGCGACAACCTGCATCTTTCGCCCGTCTATGGCGGTTGGGTCGATGCCAAAGGGCCGCGCTATTGTCCCAGCATCGAAGACAAAATCGTGCGCTTTGCCGATAAAGAAAGCCATCAGATTTTTATCGAGCCAGAAGGACGAGAAATTACAGAACTGTACATTCAGGGATTCTCCACAGGGCTACCGGAGACCTTGCAGCTTCAGATGCTACGATCACTCCCTGGTCTAGAAAACTGCGCCATGCTTCGTCCGGCCTACGCGGTCGAGTACGACTATCTTCCTGCCACCCAGTGCTACCCTACCCTGATGACCAAAAAGATTGAGGGGTTATTTTGTGCAGGGCAAATCAATGGCACCACAGGCTATGAAGAAGCAGCAGCCCAGGGCTTAGTAGCAGGTATAAACGCCGCTCGGTTTGTAAACCATCAAGAAATGGTCGTGTTTTCCCGCGAGCAAAGCTATCTGGGCACGCTCATGGACGATCTCTGCACCAAAGATCTCCGCGAACCCTACCGCATGCTCACCAGTCGCTCGGAATATCGCCTGATTTTGCGCTCTGATAATGCCGATCAGCGACTCACGCCCCTTGGTCGAGAGGTAGGCTTAATTGATGATCGCCGCTGGGCCTTGTTTACCCAAAAGCAAGCTAATATCACTGCCGAACAAGAACGGCTCCATGCCACGCGCTTAAAAGAACAGGATGAAGTGGGCTTGGCGATCGCGCCCAAACAGAGCAAGCCATCAAAGGTTCCATTACCCTTGCCGATCTGCTCCGCCGTCCCGCCATTCACTACGTCGATCTCGACCGTCATGGATTGGGGTGTCCAGGATTGGAAGATTGCGAAAAAGAAGGCGTAGAAATTGAAATTAAATACTCTGGCTACATCAAGCGCCAAGAAAAACAAATCGAGCATACCAGCCGCCAAGAGCATCGCAAACTGCCCATCCATTTAGACTATGGCAGCATTGAAACCCTTTCCATGGAAGCCCGCGAGAAGCTCAATCAGGTGAAGCCCTTAACCATTGGTCAGGCCACCCGCATTGGCGGCGTAAACCCTGCGGATATTAATGCGCTGCTCTTTTATCTCGAAACTGCCTCTCGACTGACGACCGCTCAACAGTCCTCATAGGGACGACCATCTTTATGGGCGATCGCCCATTGGCCGTTGGTTAATTGCGTTGCTTTGAGGTCATCGTTGGGATATTCCACTTCATCACCTGGGGTGCGATCGCCAATCTCCAAATAGGTCGCAGTTTCCTCAGATCGATTAATCAATTGATGGGTAATTCCTGTTCCAGCTTTAAAGCCATAGCAATCTCCACTGTGCAACGTAAATTCCTCTTGTCCAAGCACAAGAGATAGCGTTCCTTCCAGCACGAAGATAAATTCATCTTGCTTAGAATGGCTGTGGGCTAGGGCAGAAGCAGCACCGGGCGAAAGATTCGTCAAATTGATCCCAAAGTTTGTAAGCCCAAAAACTTCGCCCAGCTTGCGTTTTAAACGACCTTCAACTTTTGCCGCCAAAGGGGGCGGATAGATCGTCTGCCCCATCTTTGCAGGAACAGATTTAGCCGAAATCGGTGATTGCACCATCAGATTCT
>JAAUOZ010000379.1 GCA_012034655.1 Leptolyngbyaceae cyanobacterium CSU_1_3
TATCAGACGGGTCGAAAAGTTGCTGAAGATTTCAAAGCCAACATGACAATTGTCTTTGATGAGCTACTGCCACAATGGAATTACACAGCTAAACCAGAATTACAGCTTATTTAATCCACGATCCTTAATGTGAGTTCGACGGAATCTTTCGCTGCGATCGTGTTAGTGTCTTTATTTTTTCGCCCTTGGTCAGGGGAAAAAGATTAGATGAGAGTAGGGAGAATCAGACGTTGAAAGTAGTCTCCCATGACCATTACCGAACGAGAACAAAAAAACTCAAACCGCCCTCACCCCAACCCCTCTCCCAGAGCGGGCGAGGGACTTTTAAATCTAGTCTTATTCTGGCTCCCCTTCTAACTCTTGTGGGAAAAGGGGGGATGAGGGAAAGATTTGTCCACGATCGCGTAACCACCTGGCTCAACCGTAAAATTCTTGAAAAAAGTAGGTTGTTGCAACAGAGCAAACATTGGAGTCTCTAAAAGATGGCAAATATCGTATTTTTTAACCTCTTGATTGTTAAATTCAAGCATTAATGTCGTGTTGTCGATCGCTCTAGTCTGCTGAATTTTGGGGTAATTCATATTGTTCCCAATCTACTTCAAAGGTGTTAAGTAGCTAGGTGCAATTAAATATAAAACGCTCTAGTGCATATTCACCTGCTTGGCTACGAGCTTTCATGCCATCCATGACAGCAATTGCTAAATCGTACTCGTTATTAAACATCTGTCCTGCAATCTCATGACTTTTCAGTGGATGCCACTGGGTTTCAATCGGATTCATTCCCGAACAATCGGGTGGCAAAAAGAAAATGAATCATCCTTGTTCCTGCCAACGTGCCCACTGTTGACGCACTAACAAACTGGTATGCAGAGAACCATTATCCTGTACCACTTCAGTGATACGACCCGTTTTTGCCAAGGTTTGTGCGGCTTTGTCTGCCATCCAATCCATGACCTGGGTGTCGCTTTTGCCCTTGAATCCGCCTTGAGCTAAGGCATACTCGAACTGCTCTGCCGGTTGCCACAGACCCAAAATGCTAATTCGCTTCCCATAGCGTTTGGATGGTTATTCCATCCGTTTCTGCACGCCTATCCGACTATAGCTGTAACTGACTGGACTCCAAAGGCAAAATCCGGCTTCATCGAGATACTTGAGTTCAATGTGCCCTTCCTGTGCGGCTAGCTCTAAGGTGTCTAAATCGGCCTGCTTGCGGGCCTTTTGCACGGGGTCTTGCTTCCGATGATGGCTAGGTCGAGTGCGTTTCCAGCGGTAGTTTTTTTTTCAGGAGTCGGCGGAGTCGGTCACGACTCAAATCGACTAACCGCTCTTGTTTAAGCTTCTTGGCTAATTGCAGACTGTTGTACGTTCGCGGTTCGTGCTCTAAACACTCTGTTAGATAGTCCAGGTCTGAGGCTTGCCACTTTGGTTTTGCTCCCCGTCCGGGGGCTTCCCACAGTCCACCTAAACCCCCTTCTTCCCAGCGTCGCAGCGTCGCTCTAACCGTATGAGGATGGCACTCGAACATTTCCGCAATCGCGGGTACTCCATCCCTGTGCGTTCAACCGCAACATGTGGGCGCGGTCACGGGTGCGTTGGAGAAGGGGCTGAGCCAGTCGCAGTTCTGTTAAGGTCCGGTCTTCTTCGGGGGTCAAAAGAATGCGTAAAGGGGCAGGCATAATAGGCGGACTTAGCTGACACTCTATCTTACAATTAATTCCACCCGCCTACTTAATCAGACTTGCTCAATTCTTGAATTTAGTCATTATTATTACCCGCAGCATTTTGTACTTTTGAAGTGCATATCCTTCTGGCAACTAGACAGAGATAGGGATAGCAATTTCAGCTTGCTTGCCTTAAGGATGTAAAGACGATGTTTCCGAAATCTCATTCTCATCACTCTAGCGATCGCTCATTCTTCAACGACTCCGCTAGTAGCATCAACCCCAATCATCACAACTCTTTAACGACTTTAACTTCAGAAGTAGATTCACGATCGTCTCAGGGGTGTTCTGTTAATAGAGTGTTCAATGAAGAAATGACTCAATCCACAGCCACTCCCAACGAGTTTAATAGCCTTAGTTCGGTATATAATCCATCTGAAGTGAGTGCTACATTCTCTGGAGTCGGTAACGCTGGTTTAAGTTGGTTCGACTTTGCGATTGGAGAAAGTCAAACCTGGATTGACTCTGAAGAATTGATGCCGTCTAGCATTCTCACTCTAGGTAGCGATCGCCTAGATACCAATTCATTGGCTGTTCCACGAGTACAAATTGTTGGAGGAACATTAGGGGCTGACACCTTTACCTATGTTTCTGGATCTAACTACACCGTTTTTTCGGGAATGGTAATGTCAACTTTGGACAAGGGGGACGTGATGTGATCGATCTCTCTAGTATTCGATCGACGACAGTTGAGTTTAATCTCGCTAACATTGATGAGGGCGGTGTCATTTTTAATCCTGGAAATGGGGCCAGAGTGTTTGATGCCATTAACTTTAGCAATGGAAGTCAAATTCTATTTGAGGGAATAGACAGCGTTCAGTTTGCAGATGGTGTGTTAAGCCTATCGGTGACTCCCAATGATCCAGGATTCAATCAGCAGTGGAATCTTCAGATGATGGGAGTGCAGAATGCTTGGCGCTTTACGACGGGTTCTAAAAGTGTTGCCGTTGGTATTCAAGACACTGGGCTAGGGGTAGATTCCAGCGGCTATATTCATCCTGACCTGCGAACCAACGACACCTACATCTACGGGACAAACTATATCGACGACTTTGAGACATCCACAACTTCTCATGGAACGGATGTACAAGGGATTATTGCAGCGGCAAGTAACAATGGCATTGGGATGAGTGGCATCAATTGGATATCTGATGTATTTAACGTAGATGTTTTGGGCGGCGACTCTCAGGATTTCGACTTGGCTCCAGCAACTCAACTGATGATTGATGGAGCCACCCGACAAGGAGAGCGATTGGTAATCAATATGAGCTTGGGTGTCCCAGGTTCAGGAGGGCAAACGGGGCTTGAGCCTGCTTTTGAGCGAGTAGTTGCTAACAATCCTGATGTGCTGTTTGTGATTGCTTCGGGTAATGACAATGTGAATGGAATTTCTTATCCTGCGTCATTGTCGCAGAAGTATAAGAATGTGATGGCGATCGGGGCTTCTTGGGGCACTGAAGATCGCAATGGAATTCCAACAGCACCAGGGACGCGAATTTCCTATCCAGGAGGGTGGGGATCTGACTATGGCACTGGGCTAACGCTGATGGGCCCATCGGAGGTGATTGCAACCAGTGCGATCGCTTCAGCCTACGGCGTGACGTTTGACTATGATCTCCAATTTAACGGAACCTCTGCGGCAGCGCCCAATGTTACAGGAGTCGCGTCTCTGGTTTGGAGTGCCAATCCTGATTTGACGGCAATTCAAGTGCAGACCATTTTATCGGAGACAGCCTATGACTTGGGTGCTCGTGGTTACGATACGGTGTATGGGTCTGGGTTTGTGAATGCGGATGCGGCGGTGCGACGAGCGATCGCGATTGGGTCTGGAGCGGTTTAGGGAGGCTGAACGATGAATGTGGATCTGATAAAAGCGATCTTTCGTCGTTCGGTCAGAATTTGTATCACTTCTCAAACTACCGAGTTTTGCTTTGAGGTGATGGTTTACCGATTCTCGGTCAACGTAGTTTGAAGCTGCTGGATTTGCTCGATCGACAGCCCCGTTACACGAGCAATTAATTCAATATCCATCCCTTCGAGCAGCAGGTTTTGGGCAACTTCCAAACGTCCCCGCTGTTCGCCCTCCAAGCGTCCGCGCTGTTCGCCGACTTGTTCGCCTTCTAGCCAGATCTCCTGGTAAATCACGGACTCTCGCATAATGCCCTATGAATTTTGGCTCGCTTGAAGTTGTTGAATTTGCTCGATCGACAGCCCCGTTACACGAGCAATTAATTCAATATCCATCCCTTCGAGCAGCAGGTTTTGGGCAACTTCCAAACGTCCGCGCTGTTCGCCCTCCAAGCGTCCGCGCTGTTCGCCCCTCC
>JAAUOZ010000380.1 GCA_012034655.1 Leptolyngbyaceae cyanobacterium CSU_1_3
GCTCGGTACGACCGATCAGGCTCCAAAAGTCCGCTTCGAATGTTGTCGATTTTTGCACCCTGTCCATACTCTCCACGAAGTCCCCGATCCCTACTATGGCGGCGAAGCAGGATTCAACGCGGTGATCGAGCTACTCATGGATGCCTGCGAAGGGCTGCTCCATCACGTTGTAAAAGAAGCAGCCATCAAAGGCTAACCAATTAAATTTTTCCCATCCCTAACGGGTCATTCTTTCATTGCGCTTGCGTAGCTTCACGTTAATCTACCAAGTGGTGATCCATTGCAAACCGGACTAGCTCGGCGCGATTGCTCGTCTCTGTTTTTCTCAACAGACTACTAACATATTTCTCAATTGTCCGAGAACTCAGATGTAATTTCTCGCCAATTTGGACGTTAGACTGCCCACCGCTCAACAGATGCAGCACGTCTCGTTCGCGATCGGTCAACCCTGTGCCCATCAGTGTGGGGGGTGCAAAGATCTTCGTGGTGGCATCGGGCTGAACGGCCTGAACCCGCGATCGCCATTCTGACTCGATCATCTGCGATCGTTCCAGCAAATTGCGAACTACGGCTCTCAGCTCTGCCAACTCAAATGGCTTAGCCAGATACATATCGCAGCCAAGCTGGTAGCCCAAAACACGCTCTTTGGTGTCTGTTCGCCCCGTCAAAAAAACCACAGGCAACAGGCGTAAAGAAGGGCGACGACGAACCTGACGAATCAGTTCGTAGCCATCCATTTGAGGCATGGTGATATCGGTCACAATCAGGTGAGGCTGGTATACCTCAACCATCCCAAAGGCTTCTACACCATTTTCAGCCGAAACTACTGAGTAGCCAGAAGCTTCGAGATAGTCGCTGATCGATAAACGGGTGCCTGGGTCGTCGTCGGCAACAAGGATTGTCAGTGGCATGGAAGGTAGACAATCAGTAGACCTAATCGAATGACTAGATCGAGCGTACAAGGATTAAGGGTGGATTAGTAAAGGGTTTGCTATGCGATGTTCGGAATGGCCAAGTCTTGCAGGAGTGCTTTGACTCTATTCATATCGTAAGGGATGGGTTGTTTCAATGGGCGATAGTCTTTTTCATTTGCGTTGCCATGTCTCAAGACTGCATTCACCAGTACGCAGGTTTGTAGACGAGGATTAATCGCGCCGTGGGGGATGCCTGGAGGAATTTTGACCACGGTCGGAGAAGATTCACTTAACGGAATGTATTGATATTTACGATTTTGTAACACGACTAGCACAAAGCTGCCACGTACCACCAAAAGCTGATCGGTCTGGAAGTGATGCACAAATAAGTCGTCGATCGTGCCGCCAGGAATCTGTACCAGCATAGTCTCATGACTCGATTGAGGGGTATAAAACTCGGCCATTCCCCCTTTAATCGAAGCAAGCGGCGTGATTTCAATCTGTCTGACTAAGCCCATATTCACGACCCTCGGCTGTAATTCTGAATTGAATCTAGGACTTTTATCGCTAAGTGATTGTCTTGTTAACTACAGGTTGTGACCGATTTATGGTAATGAGCAGAGCTTCTAAAGATCAATTTTTTGCAAGCTGAATTTGCCGTTGCTGAATGATCAGAGGATGCCGCTCAGCTTGCTGGCTTCTTGCTGTGGCCCAGCTAAGGTTTTGGAGCTTCAGCGCTGAAGTCATGGTTCTTGTTTGCATTCATCGATTCAGCAATACACTGAATCTTGGCAGGCGAAGGTGAATCTTTGGGGCGATCGCGTCACCGACAAATTTCTGCTCTCCCCTTGACTGAAATGCTTTGGTACATTAATACTTATAATAGTACAGAAGTACTATAGAGAGATTGTAAAGTCCGTCAGCCCCAGGAGCCACCGATATGAGAGAACTGAAAACAGAAAGCCAGTTGATCCGCACGACGCAGGAACCCCCTGGTTTGAAGCGATCTAAAACTTCTCGAACCGTGGCTCCTGCGAGTGAGGAGACAGTAAGTGAGGGCGGCGAGTTGATCGAAGAAAAGTCTCTCAGCCCAGATATCGCCCCACCCCCAAGCTCACCACCCAAGCAAGGACGCAAAACCACACCCAAACAGACGGCCGCCAAAACCAAACGAGCCACTACTACCAAAGCTAAACAAATTGCTTCAACCCAAGTCAAGCTGACCTGGGAAACTTCCGAGGCTCTGCCATCAGAGCGTAACTCGTTTGGAATCGCTGTGCGCTTTCAGCAATTAGAGCATGAGTTGCAGCAGCTTAAAAATCAAGCTGCCCAAATCAACCAGCAGTCGGTTGAGATTCAAACTGAGATGGCAGAGTTGAGAACGATCGCCCACGAAGTCACTCCGCCCAAATCGCCTGCTTGCGATCGTAAGTCTAATTCTGAACCGTCTATGCCCTCATTCATGCGGCAGGCTCCAATTCGCCAAAATTCACCCTTACCCACCCCATCTGCCCAAAGTTCGCCTGCTCAAAGTTCGCCTGCTCAAAGTTCCCCTCCACAAAACCCATCTATCCGCCCCGAAGCCTTTTTGACTCCTGACCCGCCCGTCAAATCGCCCGCCAAGCCGCCGATTGCAGACTCGACTCTGGCGGCAACGCTTAAATCCCTTAGAAATCCAAATCCTTCGCCGCCCCCATCCCGTCGTCGCCGTCCTCGTTCGCTGCGAGGCTACTTCCATCGGCTGGCCCCATCATTAGCACTGCCCAAACAACCGATCGCCAGGGTCGGGGATGCCCTGCTCTGGATATTGGCCGCCGCCGGATTTCGGATTGGGCTAGGTTTCCTGATTCATACCTTTCCTATGCTGGCGGCTCCGATGAGCTTGCTGATGTTTGTGCCTGCGATCGCTGCTGCTTATTTGGCGGTTTTTGTGCCGCGATCGAGTCCAATTACCTTATACCGCTTGCTTCTTGTCACTCTGGGGCTGTTTGTGGGAGGGAAGTTGCTATGACCCACCACTCTCCAAGATTTAACCTCAAACAATTGCTAGCAGGCGGGGCAGCACTTCTGTCTCTGGGGCTATTTTTTGATTTAGGAGGCTTGCCTTCTTTGGGTCGCAAAAAAGAAGCGGAGGCCTGTCAGCAAATTTTGCAATCTCAGGCAAAACTTTCAAAGCAGCAGTTAGCCAGGTTGTTGACTGTGCCAGAAGGCGACAGCAAAAACAAAATTCGCCAGATCGCCAAAGAGCCTTATTGCCAACTGTCGAGCTTGCAGATTCGGACGGGCGCACCCGCAGAGCGGGAAGTGTACCCGTTAGCATTTGACCCCCAAACTCAGCTTGTGATTCTTTATGAGGGAGAGCAATATGCCGGGTATCGGTTCATGGTTCGCTAGGGCAGGGGTGATTTTTTTAGGCGATGTGCAACTATTTTCTTCCTCATCCCCCAACCCCTTCTCCTACCAGGGAAGAAGGCGAGCCAATCTGGTCTTAGCCCCTCTCCTACTCTGGGAGAGGGGTTGGGGTGAGGGCAGTTCTAGAAAGTTGCACATCGCGTTTTTTTTTGGGTGCAATGGTAGCGCTTTTGGGAGGGTGCAAGTCTGCGAAAGTGGATGAAGCCCCGATCGACATCAAACTCTACCAAAAATGGGAACTGCAACCCGGAGACACGATCGCAGGCTACCCAGTCAGAGGTAGCCTCGGCGACATCTCGATCGATCTCCACAACAATCGCGTCTATGCACCCTTCGACGGCAAAGCTCAGGTAGATAAGCGAGGCTGCGTGATCTTCTCTACGCCCGACGTTCCTGCTTATCTGTTTCGTCTCTGCGGGCTAAATTCGCCCAAACTGGGTCTGCTGAGCCAGGGAGACGAGATCGCCACGGGTGAAAGCTTGCAATTTGCTGCCCTTCGCAAACAGCCCGACGGCACTTGGGCGATCGTCGAACCCGCCAAAAACATTTTAGAGCGAACGCTAAAAAGCCCTTGATCACTGAAATTCTAGAAAAAACTCTAGAAAAAACTGAGACAAAAAATTCTAGACAAACCTACCAAATTAAGAAACGCTATGAAGAAACTTCTCCTCGTTGCGCTAAGTACGATCG
>JAAUOZ010000381.1 GCA_012034655.1 Leptolyngbyaceae cyanobacterium CSU_1_3
TGCCAAGGTCGTGCTGGTGATGTATGGAGACTATCAAGACTCCAGGAGTGCGGACGTTTACAAGATGATTAAAGCGATCAAACAAGAGCTTAGTGCTGCTTTAGGAGAGAACTATTTATGCTTGATCTTCCGTCATTTTCCGCAAATACAGATTCATCCTCATGCTCAACGGGCAGCCCAAGCCGCTGAAGCAGCCGCTGTCCAGGGACAGTTTTGGTCGATGCATGACACCTTATTTGCCCATCAACAACAGTTACAGAACGGTTATCTTGTCGAGTACGCCAATGATTTAGAGCTTGATATTCCTCAGTTTCTCAAAGAGTTGTCTAAACAAGTGCATGTCGATCGCATCAATGAAGACATCGAAGGCGGAATGCAGAGTGGAGTAACGGCTGCTCCAGTCCTATTTATCAATAACATTCGATATGCCGGACACTGGAGAATAACAGAGTTGATGGCAGCCATTGTTGCTACAAGGCACTAAGCTCTTTTCATAACTCATCAACGTTAGTAATAGATGAAAGCAGTTTTGTTATTTCATTGAGGGGAGTTCTATGACGCATTTACTAGTACAAAGCAGAAATGATTCTGAGCATGAAGGTACTCCTCAGACTGATTCTCTTCGCGACTCTTCGGTGAATCATGCCCTGATTGCGATCGCGCAAGAAGTTGCTGAGTTGCTGAAACAAGCTTATCCGGTACAAGCTGATAACGATTGCACTCACCTACCATCTATCCCAATACTCTAGAGGCGACTTTGGTAATCTTCTAGATCATCAATAATATCCAGAATTTCAACGAACCGAGAGCCAAAGGCAGTCAACTTATACTCCACGCGGGGCGGAATTTCTGGATAAGCAACCTTCTCAACAATACCAAAGTTTACGAGATCTACTAATCGCTCATTCAAAACCTTAGTGGTCAACCCCTCAGTTGCACGAGTCATTGCTCCTGGGCGGTTGATCCCTTGACGAATTAAGCGTAAAACCTCCAGCATCCATTTACAACCCAGAGTATGCTCCACGATATGAGCCACAGTTGGGTGAGAAGCAGGGATTTTTTTTGGCAAGTTACAGGATTGTGATGACTGCATTTGCGACTGAATAGTAACTACCTTACTAGATGGTGCTGACTTGCGGGACAAAAGAGAACCATTTACGTTGAGTGGTATCGAAATACCTTTACCGTTGATTATAAAGCAAGGATGGTTAGCAGAGATGGAATGTATGAAAGCAGCCGTACTGACAACATTTGGTGGTGCTGAGAGTTTTGAGATTCAAACTGTGCCCAAGCCAGTGCCAAAACCGAATCAGGTTCTAGTAAGAGTGTGTGCGACATCGATCAATCCAGTTGATTATCAGACTCGCCGTGGTGACTATAAAGACTTGGTTCGATTACCAGCAATTATCGGAGTTGACATTTCAGGCGTGATTGAGACCGTTGGAGAGGCAGTGACAGACTTTGAGATAGGAAACGAAGTGTATTACTCGCCGCAGATTTTTGGAGAATCTGGCAGCTATGCTCAATATCATGTTGCTGATGCAGGAATTGTTGCGCTTAAGCCTTCTAACTTGTCGCACAGTGAAGCAGCGTGTTTTCCTCTTGCAGGAGGGACTGCTTGGGATTGCCTAGTCACGAGAGGCAATCTTCAAGTTGGGGAATCGGTTCTCATTCATGCGGGTGCTGGTGGCGTTGGCTCTCTTGCGATTCAACTTGCAAAAGCGATGGGAGCCTACGTTTTTACAACATGCAGTTCTAAAAATCTCGATTTTGTTAAAAAACTTGGCGCAGATCGAGCCATTGATTACAAAAACGAAGACTATGCGGAAGTTATTTGTCGGGAAACAGACGGGCTAGGTGTTGATTTAGTTTTGGATACGATCGGTGGGCAAACAATCCAGCGTAGCCCAGAAATTATTCGTCCATTCGGCAGGCTTGTGAGCATTGTAGACACTGAAACGCCGCAATCACTCATCGAAGCATGGGGCAAGAATTTAACTATCCATTTTGTTTTCACACCACAGAACCGAGCAAAATTAGATGCTTTGACAAAACTCATCGAGCGCACTCAGCTTCGCCCCGTCATTGATTCAACGCTGTCTTGGGATCAGGTAATTCAAGCACATCAACGTCTAGAGCAGGGCGGAGCGCAAGGGAAAATTGTGTTGGAATTTACCAAAAGTTAGACTATTCTCACCGATCGCTTTAAACCGCCTTCAGCAAGAACTGAAGCAGCCCAACGTGTCTTTCGATCTACGATCGGACATCCCGCACCCCATTCGCTCACACGGTAAGACTCTGAAGTATCTAGAACATTTACAATTACAGGAGATTCAAATGACAATTTCAACTCAAATATCTTCAACTCTAGGCTCAAATCCTCTGAGTTCGATGCAAATCGATCATGTTTGCTTGAATGTACCGAACTATGAGGAAACGCTTCAGTGGTATCAAGAAAAGCTAGATGCGACGATCGAGCGAGAATGGACATTTGATGTCTTTCCCGACCTGAAACTGGCTTATTTGCAAGTCTATGGATTTCGGATCGAAATTATCGGCAGCACTCAGTCACGCTCTGGAATGCCCGAAACTAAAGACATTGGTGAAGGATTACGCACGAGTGGCATTGGACATTTTTGTTTCCGTGTTGATGACGTGGATGCGGTACTGGCTGAATTGAATCGACGTGGTGTGCCAACCTTTTTTGAATTGGGCAGCTACCCTGGTCCTGGAGCTCGGCTCTGTTCGGTGAAGGACAATAACGGCAATCTCATTGAATTTGTCACTCCTTTGAAAGAGTCTGCACAGTAATTCCTGGAGGAAATCCATCATGGCTCACGGGTCTACAAAACCTGCGATCGCCAATACCACTGAAAAGGAGAAATCTGTTAGATGACAGCAATCCTAGCTGTCGCGACAGCTAGGATTGCTTGGTGTAGAAGGGCTGGGGCGATCGTCACCCGCCAAGCTGACTGTCACTTGATACCGACGAGATCGCCAAAGCCGTTGTCTTTCTCGCTTCCGATGACAGCAGCTTTGTCAACAGCATTGAGCTATTCGTCGATGGTGGCATGGCACAAATCTAAATGGGTGCTGTGTCCACAACCAGCTAACGATTCAAATTCAACATTCATAGGAGATTACAATGCCTTACGTTACTGTTGGTCAAGAAAATTCTGCAACCATTGATCTCTACTACGAAGATCTGGGGACAGGTCAACCGATTGTTCTGATTCATGGATTTCCCCTCAACGGTCATTCCTGGGAAAAGCAGACCTTAGTGCTGCTGAATGCAGGGTATCGAGTCATTACCTACGATCGCCGAGGATTTGGTGCGTCTAGCCAACCCTCGTTTGGCTATGACTACGATACCTTTGCGGCAGATTTGAATACACTCATGACTCAGCTTGACTTGCAAAATACCGTGTTGGTTGGCTTCTCAATGGGGACAGGTGAAGTGACGCGCTATCTGGGCAAGTATGGCTCAGAACGGGTGCAAAAAGCGGTGCTAATGGCTCCTGTCCCACCCTTTTTGTTAAAGACGAGCGACAATCCAGAGGGCGTTGACCAAAGCGTTTTCGATGGCATTATGAAAGCGATTGTGGAAGATCGTCCAGCCTACTTTTCTGAATTTTTCAAAGCGTTCTTCAATGTGGATGTGTTGCTGGGTAAGCGGATTAGCAATGAAGCCATTCAAGCCAGTTGGAATGTAGCAGCAGGGGCTTCTGCGAAAGGGACTCTAGATTGTGTCCCGTCCTGGCTCACCGATTTCCGCGATGATCTGCCCCGCATTGATGTACCAACCCTGATCATTCATGGAGATGCCGATCGCATTTTGCCGCTGGAGTCCACCGCAGCCAGACTCAGTAGATCGCAAAGTCAGCCCGACACTGGTAAATAAATGGCTGTAATCAACGGAAATCGTCGTTCTACCGCATGAGCGAGGAAATCCAACATGGTTTTGAAGGGAAACAAGGCTTTCAAAA
>JAAUOZ010000382.1 GCA_012034655.1 Leptolyngbyaceae cyanobacterium CSU_1_3
CAATGCCGGAGATCTTCGCCCTCATCCCCTAACCCCTTCTCCCAAGTTGGGAGAAGGGGAACCAGATCTTGCTCCCTCTCCCAACTTGGGAGAGGGCTGGGGTGAGGGCAAGACCACCTTGCAGGGGACGGAATGATTGAATCCACGTTCCTAAAGGATCTGCAAGTTAATAATTTACCACCAGCCAGGTTTCGACTTCGCTCAACCCTCGACGGTTGAAGGTTGAGCGAAGTTGAAACTCGATTCACGGGTATTTTATTTTTATGCAAGCCCCTAAATGGTATATTTGTAGACTGTGGATTTTTCACGGTCAATTTAACCTAACTCGCTGGAATAACGACAATGACGAAGAGAACCCTAGAAGGAACCAGCCGTAAGAGAAAAAGAGTTTCCGGTTTCCGAGCACGCATGAGAACCCCCAACGGTCGGCGCGTGATCACAGCCCGCAGAAGGAAAGGCCGGGCTAAATTGACCGTCTCTGGTTGATTGCCTACTCCATTTCTTTGACTGCTCACTGCTTGGTAGGCGCGATCGCGTAGGGCGAGGTCTGGGTTGGCATTGCCCAAAACAAATCGACTTAAACGACGGCGAGATTTCAACACTGTCTACCAGCGCGGAATTCGTCGCAACTCTGCAAACTTGGCACTTAGAGCATTGCCGCCTTCGCGCCAGAAGGGTTTGCAGTCGCCCCCACCGCCTTCTCAGATTGGAATTTCAATTAGCAAAAAAGTCAGCAAGCACGCTGTTGTCCGCAATCGGATTAAACGGCAAATTCGCGCGGCCCTGCGTCAGTTGTTGTTTCGCCTTCCGGATGGGTGGAAGGTCGTAATTGTCGTTCGGTCGGAGGCAACTCAGTGCGATTACTCGCAATTTCTGCAAGAATTAGAGCAGTTATTGGTAGAGGCTGAGGTGCTCAATGGCAATTAAAGAAGACATTTATTACGAAGGTGGCCCGCATGTCGGAGATTTGATCATCGGCGTATTGCTGGCGGCAACCGTGATTTGTATTCCGTTAACAGTTGGGTCAATTGTCCGGGCCCTCTGGCTGCGCTATAGAATTACGAATCGGCGCATCACAGTTACCGGAGGTTGGATGGGGCGCGATCGCTCAGACATCATCTACTCTGAAGTTGCCAAAGTTGTCACGGTTCCCCGTGGCTTTGGGGCCTGGGGCGATATGGTCGTCACCCTAAAGATGGCAGTCGGTTAGAAATGCGATCGGTTCCCAAGTTTCGAGAGGTCTACGCCTACATCAATGACAAACTTTCCGATCGGGCTAAAAAAGCCAGTGGTGCGCTGGGTCAATAACACAGGTCAGCAACGGGGCAACTTCGGGAGCGGCAGGTAGGGAATTCCGACTTGCCTTTTGACGGTTCAGTGATAGGGTGTACAAGCTAGACTGAGAAGCGATGTACCAGAAAGCGTACCCGTTGAGCAAGATTCAGGTAGCTTGAACTCGGCAAATTTCAGAACTCTCTTAAAGGTAGATGTAAGGCGAATGGACTTCGGTATAGGCTTTCTTTCTAACAACGTAATGCTGCCGATCCTGGATTTTTTCTACGGGATCGTGCCCAGCTACGGTTTAGCGATCGTGGCACTAACTCTGGTAATTCGCTTTGCGCTTTACCCCCTCAGTGCTGGTTCAATTCGCAATATGCGCCGAATGAAAGTGGCTCAACCTGCCATGCAGAAGCGAGTCAAAGAAATTCAGGAACGCTACAAAGACGACCCCGCCAAGCAGCAAGAAGCCATGAGCGCGGTGTACAAAGAGTTTGGCAACCCCCTAGCAGGCTGCTTCCCGGTGGTGCTGCAAATGCCCGTTCTATTTGCCCTGTTTGCCACGCTGCGAGGCTCGCCCTTTTCTGACGTGCCCTACACCTTCAACTTTCAGGTCAGCCCTCAGGGGCAGGTAGAGCAGGTGCAACCCCAGGCATTTGTCACGCCGCCGCAAAATATTTTCATCGCCGACGGAGTGCACTCCAAGATTGCGGCGATCGCTCCCAGTGGCACGCGGCTCGCAGTGGGCGAAAAAACCAAGGTTGAGTTCCAGACGACCGAAGGCAAGCCGTTTGATGCGCTGGTCGCGGAGTATCCCGATAGCAATCTCAAGCCAAAGTTCAAAGTCACCACTGGCGCGGAACGGATCAAGCTAAACGACGATGGCACGATCGAAGGACTCCAGCCCGGAGATGCCACCATTCAAGCGATCGTCCCTGGTCTGGCGGCAGACAAAGGCTTCCTGTTCATCGACAAGCTGGGGCGCGTGGGCGCGATCGACCCAGACGGAGCGCTGCACTGGGACATCATCGGCATGGTGATCTTCTTTGGGGTTAGCCTCTACATCAACCAGTTACTCTCAGGACAAGGCAGCACTAGCGCCAGCACCAATCCTCAGCAAGACACCGTCAACAAAATTACGCCGATTATTTTTTCGGGTATGTTCCTGTTCTTCCCGCTCCCGGCTGGCGTGTTGATGTACATGGTGCTAGCTAACATTTTTCAAACGGCTCAGACCTTTGTGCTCTCCCGTGAGCCGCTCCCCGAAAATCTGCAAAAAATTGTAGACGCAGAGGCAGCCAAGGGCACTAGCGAAAAGGGCGCTGACGATTCCCTTCCCTTTGAACCCGGACGTAAAAAGAAGGCTTAAGCAAAGAGTTATGGGTGATCAGTTTCAGCAACGAGGGCAGCAGTGGCTAGAAGAATTCTTGAAGCTGTCAGGTTTTTCGGCTTCTGTAACCCCTGACATGAGAGAAACCTTTTCAGAAACAACCTGTTGGCTGACGATCGACCCTTCAGCCCTTCAGCCCGATCAGATTGCAGCCCTCATTGGCACAGACGGCACAGTGTTGGACTCGATTCAATACCTCGCCAACTCAACGCTGAATCTGGGACAGACCGAAGCCCTACAGGGTGCTTACACGATCGAGCTAACAGGCTACCGAGAGCGCCGTCAGCAAGAGCTACTCAAAATCGCCGAACACGCGGCCGAGCAGGTCAGGCAGACGGGCGAAGAATATGAAATCAAATCGCTCTCCTCAGCCGAGCGCAGACAGATTCATACCATTCTCAAAGACAGCACGGGTCTAGAGACCTTTAGCCGAGGCCAAGAACCCGATCGTCGTCTCGTCGTCAAACAGGTGCAAGCCTGACTGCCAAAGACTTGACCGTTAAAATAGAAATGTGTAGAGTTTGCCTGTACTGAAAAATGTGCAGGCATCTCAGTTTTTTAGGAGGGTTGCCTCAATTCATGGAAGCAATTTATATTCCTCGCCTTACGCATTTACCTGAGCGTACCGAGACGATCACATTCAAAGAAATTTTGTCGGATCTACCCACCTTAACCCCGGTGCAAGGCGTGCTCAAAGTCGCCCACCAGGGGAACTATCTCGAAGTAGCAACCCAAGCCGAAACTATCGTCACGCTGACCTGTCATCGATGTTTGCAACAGTTTAACCATCGGCTTTCGGTCTCCACTTCTGAAATGATCTGGCTAGCTGAGCTAGGAGATTCGTCCACAGAATTGCCCACCGATCGCGATCTTTCTCTAGACGATCTGGTCGAAAGTTTACCCCCCAACGGACACTTTGAACCTACGACCTGGCTATACGAACAGTTGTGCTTAGCAACTCCTCAGCGTCAAATCTGCGATCAGCAATGTGTAGGAATCGAAGTCAAAACTCCTGATTCCCAGCCTAGAGGAGACCGTCGTTGGGCCTCCCTGGAATCTTTGAAGGGGCAGCTTCCTTCTTAGGCGATTTCTAAAAAAATTTTACCTTCCGACCTTTGTCCTTCGACTTCGCTCAGGGCGCAAGCTGTCTTCGACTTCGCTCAGCCAGTGAGTCACTTCTTATACTTTGTCAGGGCATAAATTAAAGATTTTTGGACGGGGTGCAGGGGTGGAACCCCTGGCTGGCGCAGCCCCCACACCCCTTCTAAACCAAAATCC
>JAAUOZ010000383.1 GCA_012034655.1 Leptolyngbyaceae cyanobacterium CSU_1_3
GGGCGCAGCAGCCAGGGGTTCCACCCCTGCACCCCGTCCAAAATCTTTAATTTTATGCCCTGACAAAGTATAGCTATCTTTGAGGAAGTCTGCTAGATAAGGATTTCAGAGATCGGCAGCCCTAATTTTTAGTCTTGAGGATGCACTAGAGATCAACTTACTGCCGCAACTTTAACTATTAACTAAGCAACCCACCAGAAAATTCAGGGTTCTTACTCAGAAGCTTTGCTTGAGTTTCAGCTAAAAGTGAAGTTAGTAAGTTATCACAAAACATTCTTGAGTCACTGAGGAACTTAGCCCTAATTTTATATCCATCTGCCCACCACTTTGAGTTAGAGCCGCTCTCAGGGAGTTTCTCATGGCGCTAGTGTGGGGCAGGTTTATACAAAACTGGTGTGTCATTGCGCTCTTCTCATTGCATGCTCTGTTCTCACAGTTATTTTTTATCCATTCCTCAAACACTTTTGTCTAGGAGTGATTGCAAAATTCTTAATTGCAATCACTTGTAGAGGTGCAAATTTTGGGTGTAGAAATACCAAGTGTAGAGGTAATTGAGTAGTTGATTATGTCTTAATTTAGACCTATTGCAGTGCTAAGTTTTGCCTCTTACCACTCTTTTATGCTCTAGGGAAGCGATCGCAACTCAACCAGCACCCATCTGTTCATGCAGATGCTTCTATCTTCTGGTTAAGCAGAGTAGAAGTGTGGGTCGCCTTGGTTTTAGCGCTCAGAATAGTTTTGGAGAACTGTTGTTGGTCTACCAGGTCAGATTATGCAACTTTCGCCATTCGCTCAATACTCTATCCGCAAGCTTCTACGTCAAAATATCTATCGGCTCAGTTCTGCTCTCATTCAGGATGTAGAGGATCAATTTTTTACTGATTTAGATGTCAACCAAGTTTTGAACCATCTTTATAAAAAGAATCTGAAATCAATGCAAAGAAGCGAGAGTTAGAGACACTCACTCACATTTTACAAACCCTTGAGAAAAGCCATGAGAAAAGCCATGAGAAAAGCCATGAGTCATGCAGTTTAGCTGAAATCAAGCGACGAATTTTAATGATTTTAGGCTTCCGCTCTGAAAGTTATCCCTCATTTCAATTGCCTTTAATTATGCAAGAAAAATTAGTTTCCCCCTTCCGATTTTATCGAGATGAAAAAATTCTAGAAGGCGTTAATTTCAAGCATGAATTTTATGGGTTAGTCGAAGAATTTGAAATTAATCAAAGGCTCCAAGTCTATCAACTTGCCTGGGCGCTAGCAGAAAAGAAAGTGCCGATCATCCTGACGACCTCCAACGCTCGATTAGGGATTTGGATTCGGTTACGATCGCCCGCTTATGCTGTTTGGTTAAACTACGCTCCAATGCTCCCAAAAATCTTGCTGAGGCTTCACTCAATGCTGCATCGGCTGAATGTTGTCCTTCCGCAAAAAGCTGAATTGTAGTCACCCAGAGGCAAATATTACACAACTTTACTTGAGCGCCCCCGCAGGCGAGGGGAAGCGTTAGGCTATTGTATTGGGCCTAACTCCGTAGCTGACTGACTAAATGAACTAGCTCCGGCAGAATCAGCGCTTCAAGGGCAAGCTTGACAGCATTAGAGGAGCCAGGAACGGAGAAAATCAGCTTGCCGCGATAGGTTCCCGCGATCGCCCGTGACGCGATCGCCCGTGAGCCAATTTCTTGATAGCTCAACGATCGAAAAATCTCCCCAAACCCTGGTAGTGTCTTCTCCAAAAGCTGCTCGATCGCATCATAAGTGGTGTCTCTGGGTGCAATGCCCGTGCCGCCGTTGAAGATCAGCGCATCTAAGTCTGAGCGATCGCCCAAAATATCTACCTGCGATCGGATTTGCTCTGGCTCATCTTTGACCAAAGCATAGTGTCTGATCTGGTGTCCAGCCTCTAACAGAAGCTTCTGGATCAGTGCTCCACTGCGATCGCTATCAGGTGTCCGTGTGTCACTCACGGTAATGACAGCACAATTGACCGTCACACCGGGAGTGTCAGGATGGGGAGGATGGGGCATCACATCTGCAACTACGACTTTTGGAACCCTAGCCCGCTCTGCTCGGCATACCGTTCCATAAATCGCATAAAGCGCTCCCATTCTGCAACGGATTTCATGACATAGAGAGCTTCCAGCGCTTCGGGCTTGCCGTTGACAAATTTAGCTTTGACTTCGCGAGTCGTGATTTCGCCTTCTTCGTCGATCATATACATACCCGTAATGTCATCGGTGCTAGCATTGCCGAGGGCTTTGGGCTTCTCAAAGTAGAAGGTTGCCGTGCCATTAGTGCCATCTTTTGAGCGAGTCAGGCGCACGTCAGGAATGATATCTTCATCCACACCTCTGGAAAATTGAATTTGAACCATAATTTTGCGATCGTGATGAGTTTAGTAAATCTTATTCTCCCATCTTAGGGAGCGTTCATGAAGGGTCAGGGAAGGAGGGATGAGGGACAGGGAAGGAGGAGAGATGAAACCAGTCCCTTAGGAACGTGGATTCAATTATTCCGTCCACTGCAAGGCGGTCTTGCCCTCACCCCAGCCCTTTCCCAACTTGGGAGAGGGAGCAGGAGTCCGGTTCCCCTGCTCCCAAGTTGGGAGAGGCTTTCTCCCTGGGGAGAAAGGTTGGCGACGGCTTCGCCTTATGACTGCTGAGATCAGGCGTTGACGATGTAGGGCGAGTTTGAGGACGCGACCCGTCCGTCTCTGGCTAGAGTTTGATACACCATTGCAGACACTTCGGCTCTGGTTGCATCGCGATTGGGGCTGAACATCCGCACATTGGGGAAGTTGACGATGATTTTTTCCTGGGTGGCAGCCGCAACCTTGTCTTGGAAGGGTTGGGGAATGGCAGATCGATCGTCATAAAGCGCCAACACGCCCACATCCCCCGCCGGAATGTTGAATCCGCTCACAAGTGACAGAGCCATTTGGAGCCGAGTTACATTCTGGTTCGGCTTGAATGTACCGTCTGGAAATCCTGAAATAAAGCCCGCTCGGTAGGCTTGCTCGATCATGGGTTTTGCCCAAAAATCTGCTCCTACATCTGAGAACGCGATGGCACTGCGTCTAGGGGCAGGGTTGAATGCCTTGGCGAGTATTGCCGCATACTGGGCGCGAGTCATGGGCACATCGGGTTGAAAGGTTCCATCTGCAAAGCCGCTAATAAAGCTCTGATTGGCCAATCCGAGAATGAACTCCTTTGCCCAGTGTTGAGTAATATCGGTGAACATGGCTACCGCCGCATTGGGATCGACGATAAAGGCAGAGGCGATCGCGGGCGCTCGATTCATGGCAACAAGAGACTGATACACCACAGCGGCCACCTCGGCGCGGGTCATGTCCTGCATCGGCTTGAGTTGCGCAACGTTGGGATGGTTGACGACCAGACGCTGTTGTGTGGCGGTTGCGATCGCGTTGACCGCATAGCTAGGAATTTGGGCCCGATCGCTATAGGAACCCACTGCGCTCGGCGTGCCTCCCGTCAAACCCAAACCATTGACCAGAGAGACCAACGCCTGCACACGAGTCAAATTTTGCCCAGGGCGAAATGTGCCATCTGGAAACCCCGCAATAAAGCCCATGCGATTCGCCTTAACAATTCCATCAAATGCCCAAAAGCCCTGGGAAACATCCGAAAAGCTGGTTGCAGGTTTTTTGAGCGGTAGATCATAGGCCTTGGCAATGATAGCTGCATATTGAGCGCGGGTCAGGGGTGCTTCGGGCTTGAAGGTACTGTCTGGAAATCCGCTAATCAATTGTCTAGTGAGTAGTGCCTGAATAAATGGCTCTGCCCAATGGCCACGAATATCACTCAACCCACCAGGAATAGGTGTCGGCGTGGGTATCGGTGTCGGTGTCGGTGTGGGCGTAGGAATAGGTGTGGGCGTAGGAATTGGAATAGGTGTGGGCGTAGGAGTCGGTGCAGGAATTGGC
>JAAUOZ010000078.1 GCA_012034655.1 Leptolyngbyaceae cyanobacterium CSU_1_3
CTGGCGTCGCACTGGTGACCGTCGGCATGCTCGGCGCCCAGGCCCGCATGGCGACACCGGACGCAGGCCTGGTCATGGCGGCGGATGAAAGGCTGCAGCTGGCCTCGAACAGCTCGTCCAACAGCTCTTCGAACGGTTCGTCCAACTCGAGCAGCAACAGGCTCGTCCAACTCGAGCAGGCAACGACGCTCGTCCCAACTCGACGCTCGAACGACCAGGCTCGAACAGCTCGTCCAACTCGAGGCAGCCGCGGCCGCTGACCGGCGTATCGCGTTGCAGCACCTGCATGATCAGAGAATTGCTAGCATCGACTCCTCCGCCGGGAAAGATCAATAGATGTAGGGCAGAAACTCCGATCGCCACGCCTCCCAGGAGTTCGCCCAACACTGGCGGCAAATCGATCCGCGCACAGATTTCTCCACCCAGTTTGCTCGCAAAGTAGATCACAATCAAACTCAACAGTACCCCCGCCAGCACCAATGAAGTGCTTTCACCCTCAGCAGCAGTTGCCAAAATCGGATTTGCAAAAAGATAGAATTCATCCCAGAATAGCGATCGAGCATAGTTCACCAATAATCGTCCTTTCAATGCTACAGGCTTCTTTGGTGACAAATTATATGCTTCTGATCGGGTGATGATAGAGCGATCCTATTTGACTTGTGAGCCAGGATCTCTGCGGAATCTTTGCTCACAAAGTCTTGCACTGTCACAAATCATTTAAGACGGCTATGAATCAGAAATAAGGAGTGCAAGAACAAGGCGAATTGTAGGGGCACGGCCTTGCCGTGCCCCCATCGGGGGACAGGTTGTGATCAAAAATCGCCCAGTTCCCTCACTTTTTGGGGATGGAGTTTTTGCTCATTAAACGAATACGCGGTGCTGCAAAGAGGGCATCTGTCGGCGGACTTGCTCAATGCGGGCAGGCTCGATCGCCGCGATCGCCACCCCAGGTGTGTCTCCGGCATCGGCCAAAATTACCCCCCAGGGGTCAACGATCATCGCGTGCCCGTGAGATTGGCGAATGGGATTGTGTCGCCCGGTTTGGGCGGGGGCAATCACATAGCAGGTATTCTCGATCGCCCTAGCTTGCAGCAACACCTGCCAGTGATCTTTGCCTGTGTGAGCCGTAAAAGCAGCCGGAACAAACAGCACCTCTGCGCCCATTTGAGACAATTGGCGATAGAGTTCTGGAAACCGCACATCGTAGCAAACCGACAGCCCAATATTGCCGAGTTCTTTGGTGGGGTAGACGGGTGGCATTTTTAGCCCCGCGACCACCATCGAAGATTCGCGGTAGGTGTTGCCGTCGGGTAAGTTGACATCAAACAGGTGTACCTTCTCGTAGCGGGCGACCTCTTGCCCACTGGGGTCGAGCAACAGTGCCGTGTTGTAAACTTTGCCATTGCCCACCGGAACGGGATAGCCGCCGCCCAAAATGGTGACTTGGAAGCGTTGCGCCATCGTCTTGAGAAATTTTTCGCTCTCATGGGCAATTTCTTCTGCCTGGTTAAGTTTGGCCTGTTCGTCTCCCAAAAAAGAAAAGTTTTCTGGCAACCCAACCAGTTCCGCCCCACGGCGTACAGCGAGGTCGATGAGTTCTTCTGCCTGCGCCAGATTTTTGTGTAGATCGGGCAGACTATTCATTTGGATTGCAGCAGCCAGGTAAGACTTCATGGATTTAGCTCAAGAATGATTAAAGATGTCGTGTCAAGTGGTCGATCGATGGCAGGTCAAAAATCACAGTTACTTTCAACCAAAAATCATGGTTACTTTTAACCAATGGCTCGCGACTCAGGCATTCAGATCTCACTCGCATCTATTAATACTTTAAAGCCAGAGAAAACCCCTTGCTCCTCACTTTATCAACTGTTAAGTGTCTCCTTTGATGAAGGTTCGTAAAAGTTGCCAACTGGTCCAGGCGATCGCTGAAACCAGCAGCACGAGCATCGCTAAAGATAGGGCCGAAAAGGGGCAATCAGCATCATCAAAAGTAGCCCCAGCAAGAGAATCATGAGAATGGAATTGCCCATGAGAGTGTCTTTTGATCAAGATTAGTAAGTCTATTTTATCGACAGAGTTCTAGGCCTACCTCTAGCGATAGGAGCATTTTTCTAGCGCGATCGTTACGAACTTTATGAAGATTTTTTTCTAATTGTAATTTTTATGAACTGACAACCTTTCTCTATTTTTTGAAGCGCCCTATGTAGGTTTATATAGGTTTATGTAGGTTGAGTAAGAGATGTCTTATGCAGGACGATCGTCGCTGCCGCTCAAGGTAAAAAATTCGCGTTATGATGACGGAATTGTTCCCTTGGATGGAACCCTTGGATGGTAAAAACTTTTTGATCGCAAGAATTGGATCGTCAAAACTTTCATCCATCTAGCGCATCATCGACCCAAGGGAGCTTAACCCAAATTTTGAATCCCTTTTGGAAGGCGAACTTAGTTGGAACCCTATGGAAGAGTGGCAAAAAGATTTTTCTGAAATGTTAGAAACTGTTGCAAACCAAATCGAAGGCTTTTTCGTTGAAGTGTCACGAGAAGTCACCGAAGTGGTGCATGAGTTTGCAGAATTTTCTGAGGAAGTGACTGCCCAGATGCAAATCACCTTTACCAACGAAATTGATCAATACATTACAGAGTTGGTGAACCCCATTCTAGAAGCCTACTTTGGCTTTGAAGGAATCGTTGGAGAAGCGACCCAGCCGATGATGCGAACGGTGGAGCCATTGCTCAATCAGCATCCGATCTGTATGGGGTGTCGCCACTATCATGGGCAATCTTATGGCGGCAATGTGCTGGTCTGTGGGATGCATCCCTACGGCGTAGGCGAAGGGCTAGATACCTGCCCTGACAAGGAAATGACTGTTTGGAAGTCACCCTACGTCAATTCAGACGGTCAATTCTTTTTTGGTGAAGATGACTGGTAAGGGGTTTGCATGAAAATAAAAGACCCGTGAATCGGGTTTCGATTGCGCTCAACCTCGACGGTTGAAGATTAAGCGGAGCCGAAACCTGGCTGATGGCGTAGATCCCTAGCGACAGGCTGGCGAATGAGTAGTGGGATGGGAAGCTACCCGACTTTTGGAGATTTCTTGGATTTTGCGGTTTCTCTAGCAACTTTTCTCGCCTTCAGTGCGGTCAGATTTTGCTTAATTATTTCCACTGAGGGGCGATCGCTGCGTGCTAAGTAGAGTTCGCTGGCTTTGACTAAATTGAGGGTGGCATCGTCATCTCGGCGCAGATTTGCCCAGCTTAGACCGCGATTGTGAAACGCTTCGGCACAGGCAGGATCGAGTAAAATTGCCTGATTGAAGGAGTCGATCGCTCGTTGATATTGCCCGGCTTGATATTCTAAACACCCTTGCTGAAGGGCATTAATGGCTGCTGTGGTGGGTAGCAGATCCACCAAAATTGGGTCTTTGAATAGCACTTCCTGGCTTCCGGCTCCTACGTAGGCCCAGACCATTGAGCCGATGCCAACGCCGGCCACGATCGTCACCACACTCAAGACTGCCAGCAAGTTTCCAGTTTCCATATCCGTCAAGATTTTGCTCAAAAATAATCGGGCTGAACGTAGACATTTCGTAAGTCTAGCGTCAGCCCGTCTGCCTCGATTGTCGATTTGAAGGCGAGAAATACCCGTTAGACCAACGTTAGACCAACTTTAGATCCGGGTATTCGCTCAACACATCGTCATGGGTGAGAACATCACCCTCTGCCTGGGGGGCCCAGAGCACTTCTAGCGCCATCAAACGATCGCCCGACACACTGCCCAACTGACTTAATGCCTTCCGCAAATCTTCGGAACTGTTGATGGTCGGCAGGTCGAGCTTGCCCTGGGTAGCTACCAAAAGTGTCACCACAATAAACTCAGAAGGAGCCTCTGCTAGGGCCCCATCTTCGCTCAGCGTCAGAGCGCTACTGGTTGCTTGCTTGAGTTGGTTGTTGACGTTTGATAGGGTTTCGGCAGTGAACTTGCTGCGCTCAGAAAGGGCCAGCCGATTGAACTGGTTTTCTGCGGCTTCAAGACGCAACTGCTGAGATTCATCACCGCCATAGACCCAATATTCAGGGTGACGCAATAGCGCTAGGGTCGTTTCTTGTAGCACCTGTGCCAAGCCCTCAGCAGAGTCGGTGTTGGCTTTTTGGGCAATTCGATCGAGATCTGCCTGCAAGGTTCGAGCTTCTGCTAAGAGACCCACTTGCACCCGTGCGATCGACACCGCAGGGTTGGTGAAGTTTAGCTCGTTCGCGTCGTCACGACTTTGCTGGAAGGTACGAACGAGAAAGCCGACGATCGAAAAGAAGATCAGCACGGTAAACAGGCTACCAAACCCACTTCCCCCAATAAAAGGCAGATAGAAGAAGGGCAAGCCAAACCCACCACCACCGGGGTAATAGCCACCGCCGCCCACCGGAGGAGCATAGGTTCGGCTCGGAGGGGCATAGGTTCGGCTCGGTGCTCTAAAGGAGCCGCCCCCGATGCGACCCCCACTTCTGGCTGCGAGCGCGCCGTCTGTATGACCGAGAAATAGGGTCAGCATCAGGGCGATCGCCAGCAGGGGTTTCAATAGTTTTTTAATCAACGAAGTTGCTTTGTCCATAGCGCTTTTCCCTATCAAGCTAATTTCAAGTCAGACTCGGTTCAACTCAGACAGTCCAAATTAAGAATGGGCAGATTTCTGATTTCTGAACCGTTGGTTAAGAGTTCTAAAGTCTGCTAACCTCTCTACTGTATCGCCTTCAACTCAGGTTGAGAATGACTCAAAAGGGGAGTTAACCGTACTTAAAGGTTCTACAAAAGTGTTACAGAAGGTGGATCGCAGAAATAAAATACGGCGTTGCCCAATAGGCCCAGATTCCCGGCTTTTGGATCAACATCAAATCAAACTGATAAAAACAACACCATCTGACTTCTTGGGTCGGCTTACACTGAGTTGAATGATTTGCAGACTCTAAGGCTGAAACTCAGGTAGACATGACTGACGAATTGTTTCCGGTGGCTTACTCAACACTCACAGGCGAAGCCCTAATCGCCAAAGTGCTCTCGCGCTATAAGATTGAGCCGGTGACACACTGCCAATTTTGGAATCGCGGCTTGAGTGATGTCTATCTTGTCGAAACGCAAGCCAGCCGCTATGTTTTGCGGGTTTCCCATGCTCATTGGCGCTCTAAGTCAGACATTGATTTCGAGCTAGAACTGCTCGATTTTTTGCGCCAGCACTGCGCCCCGATCGCCTACCCTCTGAGAACCCAAGACGAACAATTAGCGATCGAGATCAAAGCCCCCGAAGGAAAACGCTATGCCTCTCTCTTTATCTATGCCCCCGGAAAAGTGGCCCTGGGAGACTTGAACCCTACGCAAAGCCAGACTTTAGGAGAAACGGTCGCCAAATTGCACCTGATCGGGACAAACTTTTGCAGCCACGCCGATCGTTCCCCAATGACGCTGAAATATCTGCTGGATGACTCTTTCACGACCATTGCTCCTTTTCTCAAGCCCCACCAATTGGAATGTTTGCAGGCAGCAATCGCCCAGATTAAATATCAGCTTCGAGACTTTCCCCAAGAGCCACCTTTTTGGGGAATCTGCTGGGGAGACCCTCACAGTGGCAATGCCCACTTCACGGCTGACAACCAGGTGATGCTATTTGACTTTGATCAGTGTGGCTATGGGTGGAGAGCCTTCGATATTGCCAAGTTTTTGCAGGTTGCTCTCTCAACTGGAGTCGGAAAAACAGTTAGAGAATCGTTTTTGAGCGGATATCGATCGGTGCAAGATGTGACCGATCTAGAGATAAATTCTCTGCAAGCCTTTACTCAAGTGGCACAGATTTGGCGATGGGCCATCAGCGTTACCTATGCCAATCTTCATGCCTATAGCCGATTAGACGACTACTATTTCAACGTTCGACTCGAACAACTCAAACGCTTTCAATCTCCTGACTGGCAACTGTTTTAGAAGATCCTCAACTTTTAAAAGGCCCCCGATCGTCGCCTCAACACGTCTAGCAGAGTGGTAAACGATTGCGGCACAGGGGCGATCGCTTCGATCGCTTCCTGGGTGACGGGGTGAATGAGTCGCAGCCGCCAGGCGTGGAGGGCCTGCCCCGGCAAGTTGACCCCGATCGCCTTGCGCCCAGCACTGTAAATGGGATCGCCTACCACGGGATGCCCCATCCAGGCGCTATGTACCCGAATCTGATGCGTCCGTCCGGTTTCTAGCTCAAAGTGCATCAGCGTGTAGTTGCCCAGACGCTCTTTGATCTGCCAGTGGGTGATTGCCCGCCGTCCGCCCTTCTCTTCGGGGATGACTGCCATTTTGGTCGATCGACAGGATGGCGCCCACCGGGCTGATCGACGCTGCCCTGTTCTGCTTTGGGTGCGCCGTAGACGATCGCCAGATAGTCTCGTCGAGCGGTTTTGGTACGAAATTGGGCCTGCAAATGGTGAAATGCTTGATCAGTTTTGGCGACGGCGATCGCCCCTGTGGTGTCTTTGTCGAGTCGATGCACAATGCCAGGGCGCTGGATGCCATTGATGCCGGGTAGCGTTGGGCAATGGGCTAAGAGAGCGTTAACCATTGTGCCGCTTTCGTGCCCAGCAGAGGGGTGAACGACCAATCCTGCGGGCTTGTTGAGAATCAGCAGTGAGTCGTCTTCGTAGAGAATATCAAGGGGAATGGCTTCGGGTTGCAGTGTCGAGGGGTTGGACTTCGGGGAGTTTGATTTGGATACGATCGCCCGATTTCACGTCGGCTTTTTTGGAGGTGCAAACGGCTCCATTCAAGTGGACGCATCCCTGCTCGATCAATTTTTGCAGGCGCGATCGTGACAGATCGGCACATTCGTCTGCGAGGTAGCGATCCAAGCGATCGGCGGTTTCTTCCACCCGGAATTCAATCAGCATTCACAGAAAAGCGGCACAGCTATGATTAGAACTTACGTTAAAACTTAACGCGATGTGCAACGTTCCAGAATCGCCCTCACCCCAACCCCTCTCCCAGAGCGGGCGAGGGGCGAAGATCTCCTTCTTCTCCCTAGAGAGAAGGGTGCTAGAACTCTTGTCCCCTCGCCCTTTGGGAGAGGGCTAGGGTGAGGCGAATTTAGTATTTTATACCGTAATTCAGCAACGCCGAATTCATTTACAACGGCAGAAACCTGGGGCGGCAACCAGAGAGAAGCTCGTGGAGATGGACGACGTTGCCAATCACCACGATCGCAGGTGCGGCAAATTGAGCCGCTTCAACTTGGGCTACGATCGTTTCTAGTGTGCCGATGAGGGCTTCCTGTTCGGGGCGAGTGCCCCAACGGACGAGGGCGATCGGGGTGGTTGCGTCTAAACCTGCCTGGCGGAGTTGCGCCGTGATGTAGGGCAAATTGTGGATGCCCATGTAGATGACGATCGTTTCTGAACCCTGAGCGATCGCTGACCAATTTACCGCCGGACGGTATTTTCCGGCTTCTTCGTGCCCCGTGACAAAGGTGACAGACGAACTATACGATCGATGGGTGAGCGGAATGCCCGCATAGGCAGGAGCCGCAATGCCAGAGGTGACACCTGGAATCACTTCTACCGCAACGCCCGCCTGCACTAGGTCTGCCATCTCTTCGCCACCCCGACCAAACACAAAAGGGTCGCCTCCCTTGAGGCGCACCACGATCGCCGCCGCGTGAGCTTTCTCGATCAACACTTGGGTGATTTCGGTTTGCCCCATCGAGTGTCGCCCTCGCCGCTTGCCCGCGCTAATTTGCTCTGCCTGGGGATTGATCATTGCCAAAATTGGATCGCTGACCAGCGCATCGTAAACTACTACGTCAGCACACTCTAGTAACGTCTTACCTTTGATCGTCAACAAACCAGGGTCGCCCGGCCCAGCCCCTACTAAGTAGACTTTACCAAGGCATTGAGTTTCGGCAGATGAGACGAAATTGGTTATGTTTGAGGTCATAGAGTCGGGCAGGCCGCTTGAGAATGGGTAGAATTTGTACCTGCTAGCCTAGACAGCTAGTGACGCAAATTTTGCAGTCTTAGCTACCGATCGCAGGGGAGGATATTAATTTTACGTTAAATTTTCAACTTTCTACTCAAGAATATGCGTCTGTCTGACGGGTTGCATGGCAAGGTGCAAAATTCAGGGTTCAAGATGCAGGGTTCAAAATAAACAGTGCCTCACATCAGGCGAAAGTGGAAGACCATGAAGTCAACGAGCAACTATTCCTTCGATTAGGGAGTGCGACAAAGCTTGCCCAGGCAAAGTCCTTAAGCCCATAAGTCCATCGATCGTCGGCAACCCACCAGAGAACTTAGACAAGCCCCCCTTGAGGAACTCTGTCACTCCCTCCTTGCCAAATTGCAGCAACTTGCCTACCGCAGTGTCAGCGTCGGAGAATATACGGAAAGGAATCGCGATCGCATCCGACAACGAAAGCCTGGACAAATTTGTAAACCCAGCAGTCAAGCCGTCAAGCTCCTGCCACAACCGCCGACCCGCATCCAAAAGCTTAGTGGTATTTCGCAACCCTTGACCGACATCCAGCTTAAGTAGCCCTCCACCAGGCGCAGCAGTCAGCAAGCCAACTAGGGCATTATTAAACTCAGTTGCCGCCTCCCAGAGTTGAGATTGACTTTCTGCCGTTGCCGCCTTGTAGAAAGGCACTGCGGATATCCCCCCGTGGATCTAATCCTCCTGCATTACTGGCAATTCTGACCTCATGGAGCGACACACTATATGGCGGCTGCATTTAGCAGGTTGTTGAGGAACTTGAGGGTGGCAACCGGGTCACTCACTCCATTGAGCGATCGTCCCAGCACTTCAACTCCGTTTTTGAGTTGCAGGGCGATCGTTGGCACAATCTCCAGGTACTTCACCAATGTATAGCAATGAACCAGGAGTTCCCAAAATGCCTAAACTTGACAGTCAGTTCAGGGTTTTAGTTAAGCAATATTCAACCAGCCCAAATCGATAATTTCACCTGGCGCAATCTTTGGGTAAAAAAACTGTAATCGGTCGGTAATACGTAAATAAAACTCTCGCTCTTCTGGGGTAAGTTGCGCGCATATTCCGTATTCTCGTAAGTCAGAAAATGCTTGCTCTGCTGTGTAATCTATGATTGCTAAAATATCTTCAACAAATTTTGGCATTCCCATAACCAACATATAATCAAGTGTAGTACAGACAAAAATCAACCAATCTGGCTGACCCATAAAAAGAGCGTATCCAACGAGCATTCCGCTTCTCCGGACTTCATCAAAAGCATTAACATCCACAGGGACAATCAGGGCGGATGGGGAGATGTCTTTGTGCCAACCAACAGCCTTAATTTCTGTATATCCATATTGTGCTAAAACCATTGCAAACTGCTTCTGGTAATCTTCATCCCCTAGAAGGCTAGCTGATGCCGCAACTGCTGTCCAATACTCTTGCTTGATAACCCATAGGGCATATTCACTACTAAGCCCTCCTATTACCCGACTAGCAATCTCGTAGTAGTTGTTGATTTCCTCAGGAGAGCAAACGAGTTGCACAAACTTGAATGTATTAGTCATATGCTTGTTTAACCCTGCATAATGAGCTTTCCGCTCATCCCCACCGCTCCATAAGGTATTGAGAAACTCTGAAATCATAGTCTCGTCCGTGGTCGTCACCGTCGGATTGACCCTGGCAACCTCAACGCCAAACTTCACCAATTCGCGAATGAAGCTGGCACTGCGGATATCCCCCCGTGGATCTAATCCTCCTGCGTTGCTGGCAATTCTGACCTCATTAAGAGACACACTATTGACGGCCGCATTCAGCAGGTTGTTGAGGAGTTTCAGGGTGGCAACCGGGTCACTCACTCCATTGAGCGATCGTCCCAGTGTTTCAACTCCATTTTTGAGTTGGAGGGCGATCGTCCCCTTATCAGGCAGGTTGCCATAGAATGCTGGAGATTGTTTGGGCGAGAAAGGGCGATCGATTGTAGACCGTTGTGACGAGCGAGATACGAGGTGGCATGGAAGGAGGCACGATCGCTGCAAGGACTGTTTGAGAATACCCAGGGCGATTAAGTTAATTCGATCTGGGAAAGAGTTTGAAGAGAAAGAGTCCTGTGATCGAACTGCTTACCAATCCTGCAATCACTCCTATCACACCGAGTTGGATTGCTAATTTCAAGGACTCTGAAAGACCCTCAAGCTCCCAGTAATTCAAAATGGTGACAAGCCGCGTAACTGTGCGACCGATTGCCCAACCTCCTGCCCAGGCGACGGCATTCACCAAACTCCAAGCTAGCCCATTCAATATCCATGAAGTTTTCTGCACATTTTTTCTTTGAGGATGGCACTCTACCAAATTGATTCTCTAGCGGTGTGGATCTTGGGCGTATTTAGAAATCTCCTTAGTACAGCTTTAGCTGCTTCTGTTTGTTGTCTCGTAAATTGCACCAGCGCTGGAGCCTGAGTTCGTGTCGCGAGTCCATACGCTGAACCAGATGTTGACGCTGCGGCTCAATATGTCGCAGCGTCGGCAACTTGAGTTGCATAGTAGTTTAACCAACCCGATTCATTTGAGAATTTTCCTGTGTCTGCTTGCCATTGTCCTAAACAAGTAAACTTAGCAAATATCTTAAAGCGATTACTTCTAGCTCCTCGTCCCTTCCCTCAAAGTTGTGGGTAATAGTCAGAGCAGAGCCGGGGGTTTATCCGATTAAATTATCCGTTTCTACTCTTTAGGAAAGTCAGGATATCTCCAGTTTTCACCCTCTTCGTCCCATTGCAACAATCCAAGATCGACAATTTCGCCTGGTTGCGCTTGAGGATAAACGACCCGGAGTTGCTCAAGCAGATGTGCGTAGTATTTCCGAACCACAGGATTTAGGTATTCAGACTCAGCCATTTCTTGAATCTCCCTAGCGGCTTCGTCTGGCTCACAACCTAATACTTGCTGCACAAAATTCGGTTGCCCCGCAACAATAATAAAGTCTAGTGTATGAGCCAGAAGAATCAACCAATCTGGTTCTCCTGCAAATAAGACATACCACCAGCAAAAACAGTAAGTCTCAACTCCTCTAGTGCCTCAACTGTTGTTGGAAGCGTAAGGACAGGTGGAGTGTTAAGAACTTCAGACCAAGCAGTTGCGATAAACTCCTGATAACCACAATCTGACAGTGTTTGCACAAGTCTAGCTTCGTCCTTAGCCGCATAGAAACACCCACTGTAAGCAGCTACAGCAACCCATCCTTCCTGTTTAACAAGCCATAGCTGATCATCGTTGCTGTTAGTGGTTCCGCCAATAGCTTTGTGAATAGTTTCATAATACTCCGCAATCTGAGCGGGAGACTCAATGGGACGTGCCACCTGAAATTTCGTTTCGAATGCCACTGTTTATAGCGTCCTATACGGTAGGAATTACAATTGTCGCTTTTCGATTATCTCTGTACCTAATCTTAATCGTCTTTCGTGTTGGTGAGTCTTTCTGCCTCAGATTAATTTGAGTTGATCGCTCTCCTGTACTAGTAGCCTGTGGGTAAGCTCCTGCAGTACCTCCATCAAGGAGGTCAGTAGTCTGTACTTTCCCTCTTGGAGTGTCTATGCGTTTAAGAGGAGTTCCAGCCTCTCCGGCAAGTTGCTCAATGTCTTGTTTTTGTTTTTGTTCTGGGTTGTTTGATGGTTTGACAAAGTTTTCTAAGTCACCTTCTTTCTTCTTTTGACCTGGCTTCAGAGGATTTCCTGCTCTATCAGTAGGTATGGCTCCTTCTAATAACTTGCCAACAGCCCCATCAGTCACCTTCTCTTCGACGGTTCTATCATCTTTTTCATCTGAGTGAAAAACGGTGCTGATAATCTTGCCACCTTTATCAACAATGAAATAAAAAGCGCCGCCTGCAAGAGTAAGTGTACCTCCTATAAGAACACCTAAACCGTTCCCAACTCCTCCCCAGATCTCAGATTGTGCAATTAGTTTATCAGTACTATTAGAAGCAACCAGGATATTGTCTGGAATGACATAGTTATAAAAGTCATGACTTACAGTACGCAGTTCTTGTGTTGTCGATGCCTGCCAAATCTTCTCTTGAAAACCACCTGGATCAAAGATAGTTTTCCCATCTTCCAGATTCAGTCTCAAATTCCCATAGAAGGCTGCTTCATTAAGCCAGTTATTGATAATGGATGAATCTCGAATTTCTTCTTGAATATAGGGACTTGGTATCGAATTGAGTAGTTGAAGACGATTTCGGCTAGCATTCAGAAGCTTCTGGTCATCTCCGTCGAATCGATTAAGAAAGTCTTCTAACTCTGTTGCGCCCTTCTGACTACTTTGACTTTGCCAAAGGCTATTTAGAAAAAATTCTGTTTGGTCTTGTGCCGCTGTAGGGTTGATCGCTGCATATGCACTTCCAAGATTCAACAATTGACTCAAGAACTTGGCATCTTTTTTCTGAGTTTGCAATTCCTGACCCTGCATCAACTGCGCGGCATCCAAAAGTCTGTCGCCAAACCCCAACAACTTCATCCGCTCATCAGAAGTCTTCACTCCCTCAAAAAACTGATTCAGTCCTGCTTGCCCTTTCCGCTCATCCCCACCGCTCCATAGGGTATTGAGAAACTCTGAAATCACAGTCTCGCCCCTGGTCGTCACCGTCGGATTGACCCTGGCTACCTCAACACCAAACTTCACCAATTCGCGAATGAAACTGGCACTGCGGATATCCCCCCGTGGATCAAATCCCCCTGGGTTAGTCGCAAGTCGCAAGATGGGACTCATTCAAAGCAACTGTGTTGGCAGCCGCATTGAAACGATTAAAAGTACTGTCCTTGTTCATCTTTCCAGTTCAGCCAGCCTAAGTTGAGAACTGTTTCTGGTTCTACTTGCGGATAGAGCACTTGAAGTTGCTTAAGAAGGTGAGCATAGTGTCTCCGAACAACAGGATTGATATACTCAGATTCAGACATCTTCTGAATGCCATTGAATGCTTGATCAGGTTCACAGCCGAGCACTTCATAAACGAAGGCAGGTTGGCCAGCAATAATTAGGTAGTCAAGTCTTGTTACAAAGATTAACCAGTCAGGTTCTCCTGCAAAAAGAACAAATAGGAATCCAGGGTTGCTGATATCAAATTCTTCTAGAGCTTCTAGAGTAAGTGGGATAGTAAAAGCCAATGGGAAATTGAGTAGCTTTTCCCAAGCAATAGCTATGACCTCAGTATAGGTACAGGTACGGGCTGCTAAAGCTTTGACTAATCTCGCCTCAAACTCTCCCTCTATGAAGGAGTCGTGTGAAGCGACGGCAATCCAATTGTCCTTTTTACGTATCCATAGATCTCGATCACTGTAGACAGTTCCCAGCAATTTACCAATTGTTTGGTGATACTCGGCAATTTTACCTGCGTTCTCAATGGGATGAATGAACTTAAAATTTGTCATTTTTTACGTCGTGGGAATTACAAGTGTTGCCCTGATACTGCCGTACCTAATTTTGAGTCTAGCTTTTCTGTTTACGGTTCTCCCGTTTAAATTAATTTGAATACTAGGCTCTCCTGTACTGTCAGATTTTGGATAAACTCCTGCACTTCCACCATCAGGTAGATCGACTGAGCGTTTTTCATTACCTTGGTCTTTAGGCGTTTTCTGAAGTTTTGCAGCAAACTCATCAAACTCTTGGTTAGCTGTTGTTTTATCACCTGGTTTAACATAGTTGCCTACTTTACCTTTCCTTGTCTGTCCTTGCTGAAGTGGCTTACCATTTTCGTCGGTGGGTGTGGCTCCTTTGAGCAAATCACCAACAGCTTCATCCGTTTTCTTTTCTTCCTCGGTTCTTTTATCCCCTCCACCCTCAGAACGAAAAACCCAGCGACCCACTTTACCAGCACTATCAAGAACAAGAAAGAGTGCTCCACCAATCAGAGTAATTGTGTCCACGATCGGGTTACTATTTCCCCAAACATCAGACTGAGAAATCAATACGGGACTCGCATTAGAAGCAACCTGTACATCCTCCGCAGCATAGGCATAAAGTGCTTGAGCTAAAGCAGGTAGCTGTCGTGTGCTAGAGGCAGCCCAAATCTGCTCATACAGCCCACTGGGGTCAAAAATGCTTTCACCAAGACTCAAACTCAAACTTAAGCTTGCACGAAAAGACGCTCCATCTAACCACTCTCTGGCAACAGAGGGATTACGACTTCGATTTTGAATGGATTGATCAGGAACAACGTCTAAAGTTTGAAGAAGATTGCGACTACCTGCTAGAAGCTGATTGTCGTCACCGTCGAATCTGCTCAGAAAGGCTTCAAGTTCGACTGCTCCTTTTTGAAGGTTCTGTGATTGTTGTAAGGTGTCGAGAAAGAAATTCAATTCAACTTGGGAGGCTTCAGTTTCCAATGCAGCATAGCTACTACCCAGGTTTAATAATTGACTGAGGAATCTTGCATCCTTCTTCTGAGTTTGCAGCCCTAAGCCTTGCATTAGCTGTGCCGCATCCAAAAGCCGATCGTCAAACCTCAACAACTTCATCCGCTCATCTGAAGTCTTCACTCCCTCAAAAAACTGATTCAGTCCTGCTTGCCCTTTCCGCTCATCCCCACCGCTCCATAGGGTATTGAGAAACTCTGAAATCACAGTTTCGCCCGTGGTCGTCACCGTCGGATTGACCCTGGCTACCTCAACGCCAAACTTCACCAATTCGCGAATGAAGCTGGCACTGCGGATATCTCCCCGTGGATCTAATCCTCCTGCGTTGCTGGCAATTCTGACCTCATGGAGCGACACACTATTGACGGCCGCATTCAGCAGGTTGTTGAGGAGTTTCAGGGTGGCAACCGGGTCACTCACTCCATTGAGCGATCGTCCCAGCGCTTCAACTCCATTTTTGAGTTGCAGGGCGATCGTCCCCTGGTCAGGCAGGTTGCCATAGAATGCTGGAGATCGTTTGGGCGAGAAAGGGCGATCGATTGTAGACCGTTGTGACGAGCGAGATACGAGGTGGCATGGAGACAGAAGCGCGATCGCTGCCAGGACTGTTTGAAGATACCCACCGCAATTGAGCTAATTCGATCTGGGAAAGAGTTTGAAGAAGAAGATCCCTGTGATCGAACTGCTTACCAATCCTGCGACAGTTCCCATCACACCAAGTTCAACTGCTAACTGCAAAGAGTCTGAAAGACCTTCAAGCACCCAGTACTTCCAAATAATCACAAGCCGCGTAGCCGTGTGACCCATCGCCCATCCTCCCGCCCAAGCCACAGCATTGACCCAACTCCAAGCTAAACGATTAGACCATGTCCCTATCCGTCCTTGAATTGCTCCCAGAATTGCACCACCAAACAGTCCACCAAGCGCAGCGCTTCCAGCAACTTGAGCGATGCCTTCCACTGGGGTTGAAAGTTCCTTAAAGTTTATCCAAACAGTCATAGAGTAGCAGAATAATCCAATTTTTGAAATTAGAAAAAGACCGATGATGTTACCCATTGTCCACGGAACTAGGAAGCTCTGCCGCTGTTTTTTAGCAAACTGGTATTGCACAAGCCCTAGCACAAGTCCGGCAAGGAGGCTGGTGCAAGAATCAGGGAAACTAAGGGCAAAAGTGTCTGCGTTTTTCAAGTCTACTCCAGTAATCCAGCCTCCTAGAGCGCAACTTAACCCCAAACTCAGAGCACTTGATGCAATCCACACTAGCCATATCCAAAGGTTTGTTAATTGAGGATTCATGAAGGTCACTGCGAAAATTTTCTTTAAGAACGGACTCTTACAGAGTTATTCTCTAGCGGCGTGGATCTTGAGCGTATTTAGAAACCTCCTTAATACAATCTCAGCTGCTTCCGTTTGTTGGCTCGTAAAGTTCACTAGCGGAATGTCTCGGGGTAATGAAACTCCATACCCCACAGCATCAGATATTGACACTGCAACGTACTGAGCCGCGGAATTGGCAACCTGAGTTGCATAAGAGTTTAGCCAATCCGACTCCTTTGAGAACTTTCCTGTGCCTGCTTGCCATGTTCCTAAGCCAATCAGGGCGGCAAATGTGTTGAATCTTCTACTTTTAAGTCCACCTTCGTTCTTAATGTAATACTGATCCAAAATCTCAGACACCTTCAAGTTTAAACCACCAGTCCCTTTAACAATTTTTTCTCTAACCCCATAGCTAATAATAATTCCATCAACATCACCAAGCATATCTTGTGGTTCAGCATAGGCATTGATATATTCTTGCACCTCATTGAGAGCAACCTGACTACCCCTACGACGGGCAGTTTCAAGTACTAGCTTGCCAATGATACTTCCCAAGTCTCCTATCCACGTACAATTATCAATGTTCTTGTCAACTTTAAACAATCCTCCGGCTGAGACGGATGCTGGATGATTAGCAGCATCCATTGCTGCTAAAACATGTCCCATATCGACAAAACTGCCGTCAAGTAGCTTTACTTCTTGGTTCAGGAATAGTTCTGGAGACTTCCCTTGGCTGTCGATCGTCAATGTATCTCGCTCATCAACTTTGATTGCTGGAGTCAATCCATCTACTGATGGTATATAGTAAATCCTGTTACCATCTGTGTTTTGGTCTTTAGTTGTATATCGAATGCTTACATTGCCAGTTCTAGGAATGAGTTGTCTGTTCCATCCTGGCGAATTGTAGAAGATCTTTCGTAAGCGAGTAATCATCATCTTCGTATTTCGGTTGGTATTCGGATAATGGTTTTCCTCGTCCTCAACCAACTTAATAAAGCGTTCGATCGACTTCACAGAACGCTCGATTCCCAGACTACGTGTTTTTGCAGGTGCGGCAGCAACGATCGGCAGGTCGATGTAGCGTTCAAAATTCGGCTCAATAAGAGGGTCTCTAATGATGAGACTCCAACTACTTGGTACGCCAGAAATTAGAATACCTTCGTCCGATCCTGAACTATTTAAGCTTGTTGGCTCAAGAAATTGACTCTGGAAAGTATTTGCAGCATTTATTAATTCTTGTTTGTTTGAGGCTTTAAGAACATCAGAGTAGATTCCACTAGACACTATTTCACCAGTATCAGCAGTGGCTTGAAGCTCCAGATGTAGTTTTCCTGCATTAAGAATTTCGTTGATGAACTCAGGTGAACGTAAGTTCTCTTTCAGGGCAGATACCCATCTCGTCGTAGTGAGCAACTTCCATTGATAGTTGAGAAAGCTAGTGGGAATTTTTTGATTCTTCAAAGACTCCTCTAGCTCGGTTGAGCCTTTTTGCACATTGCCAGATTGTAGTAGTGTGTCTAAAAAGAACTGAGAAGCTTCTCCAGCTTGGGAGATCGGATTCAGTGCCGCATATCCACTCCCCAAGTTCAGTAATTGACTTAAGAACCTAGCATCCTTCTTCTGAGTTTGCAGCCCTGGGTCTTGCATCAACTGCGCCGCATCCAAAAGTCTGTCGCCAAACCCCAACAACTTCATCCGCTCATCTGAAGTCTTCACTCCCTCAAAGAACTTTCAACCCACCCTGAGCTTTTCGCTCATCCCCACCGCGCCACAAGGTATTGAGAAACTCTGAAACGACAGTTTCTCCCGTCGTGATCACCGTCGGATTGACCCTGGCTACCTCAACGCCAAACTTCACCAATTCGCGAATGAAGCTGGCACTGCGGATATCCCCCCGATCAAATTCTCCTCCATTGCTGGCAATTCTCACTTCATGGAGCGACACACTATTGGCGGCCGCATTCAGCAGACTGTTGAGGAATTTAAGGGTGGCAACCGGGTCACTCACTCCATTGAGCGATCGTCCCAGTGCTTCAACTCCGCTTTTGAGTTGCAGGGCGATCGTTCATTGGTCAGGAAGGTTGCCACCTGCATCATCAGAAAGTAGCCAAGAAGACAACATTTAACAGGATGGTGATCACAGCACCTAAGATTACTCCTTCAAGAAGAGCTTGTCGCCTCAATTTAGCTAGGAAAAACAATATGGGGACGAGATAGAAAGCTTGAGATATACCCACGTAGAATCCAATAAGTCCAACAATATCTATTTCAATTCGACTTGGACGTATAGGATTTCCAGGTGTGTAATATGATGCGTAAAGAAAGATGGTGAAGTACCACAAAGCTAAGTTGAAACCTAGCGTTAGAAAAAAACTAAAAATTTTTTTAATCAATTGTCTTTGCATTGAACTCGTCCAAGAAATCAGAGAGCGGTCTGGACTTACCTTCATAGAGCGACACACTATTCGCCGTCGCATTCAGCAGATTGTTGAGGAACTTGAGGGTGGCAACCGGGTTGCTCATCACCCCAATTGAGTAAGCCTAGATTTATGACATCACCGGGCGCAGCTTTTAGGTACGTTACTTGAACTTCTGTCAGCAGATGGCGGTAATATCTACGTACATCTCTATATACATAGTTCTCAGCCATTGAACGAAAAGCAAGACACGCTTCCGCTCTTTCTGGTATATCTCCCAAAAGCTGGCACACAAATTCCGACTGTCCAGCAACGATCATGAAATCTAAGCTGTCCGCAAGTAGAATAAACCAATCTGGTTTCCCTGCAAAAAGAACATACCAGCTCATGATATTGAGCCTAAATTCTTCTACACCATCGATGCAAGTTGGGACAACCAGCACGGGTGGAGACAGGTCAGCTTTTGACCAAGAGACTGCATTAAATGATAGGTATCCGAAGCTCAGGAGAGTCTGTACAAGTCTCGCTTGATCTTCATCTTCATAGAAGTAACCTTGATACGCGATTGCAGCAGTCCAATTCTCTAGCTTAACTAGCCATAGGGAATCATTTTCACTATGAATCTGACCTCCAATTGCTTGATGAATGACTCTATAACACTCTGCTATTTCTGTGGATGATTCAATCGAGCGTATGAGTTGAAAAGCCATCCTCCAGCCCCCTAAATTACAGGAATTAGAATTGTTGCCTTTGTATTTCCCTTGTACCTAACTTTTATCACCAATTCGCGAATGAAGCTGGCACTGCGGATATCTTCCCGTGGATCTAATCCTCCTGCGTTGCTGGTAATTCTGACCTCATGGAGCGACACACTATTGGCGGCTGCATTTAGCAGGTTGTTGAGGAACTTGAGGGTGGCAACCGGGTCACTCACCTTATTCAGCGATCGTCCCAACGCTTTGACTCCATTTTTGAGTTGCAGGGCGATCGTCCCCTGGTCAGGCAGGTTGCCATAGAATGCTGGAGATCGTTTGGGCGAGAAAGGGCGATCGGTTGTAGACCGTCGTGGCGAGCGAGATACGAGGTGACATGATGTAAATTCTAGGACAGTGCAGTCAGGAGAAGGTAGGCTCAGGTTGCCCACTGGATAACGATTGGTATCGTCGGCAACCCACCAGAGAACTTAGACAAGCCCCCCTTGAGAAACTCTGTCACTCCCTCCTTGCCAAATTGCAGCAACTTGCCTACTGTCAGGTGTTGGAGCAAGCAAAACACATGACCATTTTGTGAGAATTTTTGTATAAAGTTAAGTTGCAAACTCGTCAACACCTTCTTTATCACTCAATTCTAAAATCACGCAACTTCTCGGAGCATCACCCAGCAGTTGACATATCTGCTTAGTTTGTCCTCTCTCTAAGTAGGTTATCTCCTTATTGCAGAGATTGACCCAAAGATGATTGCTTCCACTCGATACTCTGCCAATAAAACCTTCATCAGGATACGTTTCTGCTTTTATCTCTCGAAGAAATTCCACAAGCTCAAACTCAGTTATTTCTTCACTTGAGAACAAAGTAATTGGCTCAGATGTAGAGAACAATTCTAAGGAATGAGAATTAAATAAAGTGCAACGTCTCGCCCTCACCCTAGCCCTCTCCCGATGGGAGAGGGAACAAGAGACTGGCTCCCTTCTCCCGATGGGAGAAGGGTTGGGGATGAGGGCAGAAGACGCTCACAAGTTTTACAGGTTATTAAATCCACGATCCTAGGAGTTTCATCATAAACCTCAAAGTTGATTTAGTAAGAAAATTAGCTCTTGCGAACTGCAAACATTTCTCCGTCAATCAAAGGAACTGCAAAACCCTTTGAATGAGAGCGTGTCGATCAATATGATTGTAATCAAGCCCTAATTCTGCTGCCAACCCTAACAAGCATTCATCCGAAACAAAATGAGCTTGCTCTATTGACTCACGTTTTTTTGCTACAGCCAATACGTCTTTGATGACCCCATTCTGAATTATGATTTCTGCCCAATTATATGGAGTGCCACAGAAAGGACATGTCCATATATCGAGTAGACGAGTTACTTCCCCTAATTTTGGCTGCTGAACGGTTAGATAGCCAGCTCCCTCAGCAAGACTTTGACTGACTTGAAGTGGATGACCTACCCCAATTTCATCTAATTGGGGTTTGCTGCGTATTTTAGTTTGCATATTTGTAGAGCTATCTGTTTTTGAGATATTTCTACAAGTAGAGCATTTCAGAGAACCCACGAAATAATCAAACATTCCCATTGTTAACAATCCTTTTTCAATTTTCTACTGGTTTGGTAGAGGTATGACATGAATTTTTCGCCCATTAATTTCTACGTCAAACCCGTTAGAGAAAACTACAAATACCTCTGCGCCTAAAGTTGCAGGATCTATTCCTGCTATTCTAGCAAGGTTGTTGTATACCCTTCTATCAGCAGAAGCGAATTGCGGAACAGAGCTTGGTTCAGTTCTTGCAAAAAAACATCAGCCACGATTGCGCGATCAGCTACTCCTCCAGTACCACCTACAGAATGTGCTGGATTAGCAAGCTTCTGTAAAACTGCACTGTACTCAGCGCCGTTACGATCAACAGTTATAGTTATTCCTCTAAAAGGTTGGTTGCCGCCCGTTTCTAAAGAAACAGTATCTGTCAATCGAAGGTCTGAACTTCCTATACTATTAATGCGGTTGATTACAGCTCGATTGCCAGGTGATAATGCGTTTGGGTTCAGACGCTGTGTTTCTAGGGCAATAGTCACATTTGTGTCCACTATCAGTGATTGAGGTTGTAGTGGTGTTGCTTGTATTCTAGTTAAAATTGCAGCACCCTCTGAAGAAGAGACTCCTGCTAGACGTTGTGCCAAGAGATTTAAGTTATCACCCATATTCAAACGTTGCGTTAATACCTGAACCGCATCCGAACCAAGGTTCAGGATTGCGCTTACTGCTTCAGGAAATCGCATTAGAGCATTTGCAATAGACACATTCTCCGGCTTGAATAGTAAGTCAGCAACGTCAGAAACTCTCTTAAATCGGTTTGCAAAGTCCTTAAGCCCATCGATCGTTGGCAATCCACCAGAGAACTTAGACAAGCCCCCCTTGAGGAACTCTGTCACTCCCTCCTTGCCAAATTGCAGCAACTTGCCTACCGCAGTATCTGCATCGGAGAATACACGGAAAGGAATCGCGATCGCATCCGACAACGAGAGATTTACATTAAGCTAGACTTTATCCATTTGCTGAATTCCTCAATCAGCAATGGTTTTAGTCTGTGAGATTTTCTCTAGACTTTTCTGGATATCAGTTTGACCCTAGACATCTTAAAAAGCTTCAGGGACTGTCTGCGATCCAGGCATTGTCAAAATAGCTCCAGCTTAAATTGGGTAAAGTCGAGCTAAGAGGAAGCCTTAAAAGTCTCTGAGTTGACCCGACGATCTCAAAGGCAAAGTATTTGGCGTAGAGATTCTGCTAAAAATGCAAAAACTATTACTCAAATGCCTCGCCCTTACCAAGGACGTACCCTTCTCAGACATCCTCTAATATTCCTCAATATCTCCATCTACTCTTTCAACATTACTGATCATTCTTTCTAGCCAGATGTACGCCTCTGCATCAGAATTTTCGTCTAGAACCTGATTAGCACCATCATGTACTAGTGAGAGTGGCTGTCCTGCTTCTAAATTGTGAGCACGAATTTTTGCAACGATACGCTTCCAGTTCTCAGACGTAGTTGAATTTTTAGATATTGCATTTCTCGCATTCTTAATGCCTTCGTCGTAACCTTCATAATTGAAAAAACGACTTAGAAAGAGACGAATTAGCTCATAATCAGTCATACTCACCATCTCACTATGGATATACAGGAAATGCACTAACTAAACGATAACCTCTTGGGTCAGTCAGATCAGCCTCGAAACTGATTTTAACCTTTGTAGTAGCGCCAAGAGGAACTTCCTGGGAGATAGGATTTCGCAAAGTACCAACATTGGTAAACCCAAAGCCAGTTGGCTTGCCATAGTCAAAATCCCACTCCTTATAATCAATTCCAGAGGCAAAGGAAGATTTAATATCGGATTCATAGGCTTTATAAGCTTGATTGACAGCATTCTTTTGTACAGTATCGTCAACGAAACGCAAAGATGTTCGTGATTGTCTTAAAGTTGGATGCGTACCCAATGCACGCTGCTCAAGATCAATTCGACTAAGCTGTGAGCCGTGCCGTTCTATTGAATGTCCTCCACGTAATTCCTCTCTTAACAAATCAATTCCATCGTCTGCCTGCTTACGCAGTCTGTTTAGTTGAGTTACTGAAACATTCCTAATGTTGAGAAGTTTTTGGATCTCAACGGGATTAATATTAGTCGCTTTCAGCAGTCCAGCTAAATCATTTAAGACTGTACTGGGTTGTTTGAGAATATCTCTCAGTGCATCAATTGATTGCACTCCTTGCTCTAACATCTTTCCAACGAGGTTAGAATTCGCAGCTAGAAAGCTTTCAACAGCAGCATTTTGAGCCTGCATTAATCCATCAGCAATCTCAGAAACTCTCTTGAATCGATCGCCAAAATCCTTAAGCCCATCGATCGTTGGCAATCCACCAGAGAACTTAGACAAGCCCCCCTTGAGGAACTCTGCCACTCCCTCCTTGCCAAATTGCAGCAACTTGCCTACCGCAGTGTCAGCGTCGGAGAATATACGGAAGGGAATGGCGATCGCAGTCAATGATGACTAATCTTGAAATAAGGAGGGAGGATAATAGGGTTGAGGAGGAAACTGCTTCAGATCAGCTAGATGTCTCACAAGATGGTTCTCATGATTGTATTGCAAGTTGTAATACACCTCATATTCCGGTTCAAGCTCCTTCTGTACTTGTTGCCACAAGTCAATTCCTTCCTGAATCCAAGCCTCTTCCGCTTCCTTGCTGGGAAAATCAGAGTCGGGAGGATAGGTTCGATTTAGAGTTGCATCAAATGTATTTTGCCATTTGTTCAATCGACCAACGGTTTCCTTTGTCAGGGGCAACGTAGCAGGGTCAATATACCCAAAGTCGCCAATATCCCATAGTGGCCATGCACCGTAGTCAGTGCGAATACTGAATCGATTGGACATTTTTGTTTCTCCTTTTGTAGATTATGGTTGAAAAGTTGATGAGAGGGGGTTAGCACCTACAACAAATCCATTGTCGCCTACTGTGATAGCCATATATTTAGTTTCTCCACCAAATACATATCTATAAACTACCCTGGTTCCCTCCACCCCTTGTGTACCTACTCGTTCACCCTTTACTAGGGTACTCATTACAACATCTGCTATCTGATCTTGAGGAATTCCTTGATCAGCGAAGTTGAGAGCATGTTCTTCAAGAATGTGTGAAAATCCTCCTCCTCGATTACGTCCTGTATGCTTCCCTAGCTCTAAAAAGATTTTATCTACAGTCTGCACACTACCATCTGAATTTACTTGGAAGGCAACTCCCTTTGGCACTCTTGCAGCCCTAATAACTTTACTGGGACTGACCTTAATACCAGCTTGAACTAGCTCATTAATCAATACTGAATTAGCGGAACTTGTTGGATTAAAATCAAGGACTGATTTGAGCGCTTTAGGAAACTTAGCTAACGCCTCTGCAACAGAAGTGTTGTCAGATTGAACCAGTAATTCAGCAATCTCAGAAACTCTCTTAAACCGATCGCCAAAGTCCTTAAGCCCATCGATCGTTGGCAATCCACCAGAGAACTTAGACAAGCCCCCCTTGAGGAACTCTGCCACTCCCTCCTTGCCAAATTGCAGCAACTTGCCTACCGCAGTGTCAGCGTCGGAGAATA
>JAAUOZ010000384.1 GCA_012034655.1 Leptolyngbyaceae cyanobacterium CSU_1_3
GTTTGTTGGTCTATAGGCTGGCGAGTAGGGGCTTCTACAAACTGGCGACCGCAAGATTGACAGCGAAATCGAGGTTTGCCGTAGTGGGTGCGACCATACTTATTAATGTGAGTGGATTGGCACTTGGAACAATTCATGCAAGCCTCTGGAATCTCTATCAGTTAAGCGTACAGCTTTTACATTACTATGCAGAACTACCCAAACCAGGAAAGAAAGCCAAAGTCTTCGGTACACTACGATAAAGCAAGCAACGACAAATTTTCATCTTCATAAAATAATTTGATTGCGCTAAACTCTCGACGCAGCAAATTCTCAACCTCTAATGTCGAACAGTTTCCTAGTCGAAGCCAAATGACTTTTTGGCGGATTCCCTACTACTAAGCTTAGATCGTGCATGTCAGCGTCTTTCGAGACAATCATCAAATTATTGTCTTTCGCATAGTCCCAAACTATTGGGTCGATCGTCGCTTTCATGCCCACATCTCGAACGTGAAGCGAGTTTGGAAAAAGATCACTCAAACGGTTCGGCAATTTAGGTGATAAGTTTTCATCAAACAGTAATTTCATGCGGATAATGGAGCAGTCATAAACCGACGCTCACGGTCAGCAGCATAAGCAATACAGGCTTTTAAATCTTCTCGTGTCAAATCGGGAAAAATCGTCAAGAATTTCTGCTTCGGTCATCTCGGAAGCTAGGTACTCAAGCACCTCATAAACCGTAATTCGCAAGCTACGCACACAAGGCTTACCACCGCGTTTATTTGGTTCGATTGTAATGTAACTTTTGTAGTTCATAATTTGAGTTATTGGCATTCCGTTTTTGCCATTTACACAATCTTAGACTAGAATTACTCGCTTGGCTCTGTCATCCACTGGACAAGTTGAATCACAATACCATTTGGATCGCTGACTTGAAAGAACCGTTCTCCCCAGGGTTCGGTTTCAATTGCAGTCATAATCTTTACCCCTTCTGCTTGAACTCGCTCATATTCTGTATCGATGTCATCCACCACTAAGACAATCACCAAACCGTCTGCTTGATGGCCACGCATATGGATTGGCTTGAAGCTTTCCAACCCAGTTCTCAGGAAGATTAGGTTAAACCCAACATCTTGCCTAGAAAGTGATATAAAGCCATCGGCTGACATTTCTTCGCTAAAGCCGAAGTGTTGCTTGACGAATGTAGCAGATGCAGTTACATCATCAACATTGAGTGAGATTGCAGAAGCGGTAATCTGCATAGATTATAGTCTCGATCAGTACTAAAAATAATTTTAGCAAACCGTCCCAACCAACAGCCTGAGTCGCATAACAACATGGTAGAGTTGTGGTACTTAGTCGGTTCTGGTGGGGAACAGCCACCAGAGGTAACGGGGAAAGTTTGGTGTAAAGCCAACGCTGTCCCGCAACTGTGAAGGAGTCACTATTTCAGTGATCCAAGCCAGGATGCCCGCCGATCGCTTAACCCTTTAGTCTCATCTGCGAGGTACAGAATGACGGTATACTCTTCAAGTTCGCTGCAACGACGGGTCACAAGCTGGACGCTTTCGGTTCCGGTACAGTCAGCCCTTTACATTTCTCTTTGCACTTTAACTCTCTGGACGATTTATTTCACAACCTATCCACCCATTCATGACCCAGTGCATTCGCTGCGTCATCACACGGCGTTTGTGAGCTGTCATTAGGGTTGGATTGAGACCATTTGTACTGTAAACGTCCAGAATTAAGCCATGTCAAAATTCAAGCGTAACGCGCTCATCAGTGCCATTTGCCTGATGGGAGTTGTTTTTTGGAGTTGGACTGGAGTTTCTCAGATTCCTCAACCTGCCGTTCACCTGACAACTCACCCAGCCCTCAGCCAGATTAAACCCTTTGAAGCGGAGGCAACTCGCCCTCAATCTCCGGTGCAGTTGATGCTACAAGCCAAGGATGCCGCAAGTCAGCCACTGGAAAATGCCAAGATGCGCCTGCAAATTCTGACTCGACCCAAAAATCCCTGGTTCACCACAGATTTCCCGATTACGGAAGGCACGACGTTGCTAGATATGGAAGCACCCGCGCCCAAGGGTGAGCTGCAATTGCAGCAAATGCTGCCGATTCGGGGGACTTATAAACTGCTAGTGAATGTCACACCGATAACCGCCAATGCTTTTACACCCATTCAACAAACCCTGACCCTATCGGTGGCAGAGAGTTGGGTTAAGTATCGTAACTTTGGGGTCTTAGCAGCGATTTTGCTGGCAGCAGGCTTAGGCGGTGGCTGGGTAATTGGCAGCAGGCAACCCACTCAACCAGGGAAAATTGCGCCCCAACGGGTGCGGATGTTGCTCAGTGGTCTGATTGGGGTGGCGATCGCGGCGCTCCTGTTTGTTAATGTCAGTGCTGAGCTAGCTCAGTCGCACCATTCGATGGCGATGTCCCATCCGACGGAAGCAGCCCCTCCGGCTGACAAGCCTGCCAAGTTGCAATCTCAGGGACTAGAGTTGCAACTATCGGGTGATCCCAGTGCCACAGTGGGTCAGTTGGCTCAATTCCAAGTCAACGTCACGGAGACTCAAACCCGGCAACCCGTATCGAATGTGAGGTTGAAAGTAACTGCCACACAGCTCGAAAATAATTGGGTGACGTTTGCCTATGAGGGTATTCCAGACCGCACTGGAAAATTGGCGTGGCAGCAGCAGTTCTTTGATGGTGCGCCCCATAAAATCGAGGTTGAGGTAGCCCCTCAAGCAAATGCAACCCAGCAATTTCAACCTTTTCAAGTTGCACAGACCATTCCTGTGGAAGGGGTTGCACCCCCATTGCCTGTCCGGTTGATTTCGCTGACCTACTTTACTGGAATTGTGGGCGTTGGGCTGCTACTTGGGCTAAGATTCCGGCAGTTAAATCAGCCAGAAAGCTACGCTAACGTAAATAATAAAGAGTAATACTGATTGAATAGATCTAGTCAATGAATAGGTTACCAAGTTACTGCTAAATCCATCAACTTTGTGTGTGCTTGTTTAACTGAGTATAAGCTTATCTTGGTCATCTACAGTTCGGTGCGTCAAACAGCCTTTATTACAGGGGTTTGCTTACCGGGGCTTGTTGAGTTGCCCAACCTGTCGAATGAAAATTTGCGTTTGCCGATATCCTTCCTGATTGCCCTGCTTCGTAAAAATTTGAGCCGCTTGCTGTAAATCCGTCAGACCCGCTTGTTGATCCCCCATTTGTGCACGGAGAACTCCACGGTTGCCATACCTCAAAGGCTAAAGCCTCCAAATCCGTTGATGCTCCGGGCTGCGATGCTTATTTGGTCAGTTTAGAAAATGTTCGTCAGGTGCAGCCTGAGCTTGCTTCAGTTGAAAAAGTGCAGCAGATGGCTGAGTTTTTGGGACGTTGGCAAATCCGAGTCGTTTGAGGCTTCTGTCTGCTCTGGCCCAGCAGGAGTTGTGCGTGTGCGATCTCGCAGCAGTTGCCAAGATGGGCGAGTCGGCAGTATCCCATCAGTTGCGCGTGTTGCGATCTCAGCGCCTAGTTAAATACCGCCGCGAGGGTCGCAAGATTTATTACAGTTTGGCGGACAGTCACGTCATGAATTTGTATGCAGAAGTTGCAGCCCACTTGGAGGAACATGACTGAAGCTCAAGTCCAACAACAACACGATCGCCTCGCGTCTGCCTATGACCAGGGCTGGCACTGGTATGTGACGAATACACTGTCGCAACGACGATGACCAGCTCAACCGTCAGTGCCCGATCTGCTTGGGCGATCCATTTAATCTTCTTAATTGTTCCGTGATAGGGCGATGGCCGAAGGCCGGTCGGAGACCATCGCACTACCGCCACCCGATCCAACCTCGCCTCAACATCCTCCAACTGAGACATCAACAACACCTGCTGCAAGGACATATCCTGACGGGCTGGCTTTTTCTCCCTCACCTCCTGAAGCTGAGCCAC
>JAAUOZ010000385.1 GCA_012034655.1 Leptolyngbyaceae cyanobacterium CSU_1_3
AGGTAGGTGAAATTAAACTTAAGACCCTCATCCCCTAACCCCTTCTCCCCCTCGCCCGCTCTGGGAGGGGGGTCGGGGGTGAGGGCTAATGGCAGGCATCTGACATTTAATTTAAGTCTGTCTACTGAATGCTCCTCGATCAGACCAGTGCCAATTCTGGCAGCGCACCTTGCATTCGACTAAGCCAATCAATTAAATTTGACAACTGTTGATCGGCGCTGAGCATTCCTAATCCGCGCACCGTCACCTTTCCAGGCATAAAAACAAAGCGCGATCGCAGGTGTTCTGGCAGATTTTCTTTATACAGATTCCACGCGGGTTCTTCCATGGGTGTTTCGAGAACAATGTGTTGTTTGCCTTCGGGTTTGATGCGTGAAAACCCAAGTTTTTTGGCAATTTGTTTGAGTTCCATAACGCGCAAAAGTTGCAGAGAAGCGATGGGAATTGAACCGTAACGATCGCTCCAATCGGCTGCAATTTGAGTTAGCTCTGACTTCGACTGAACGTTAGCCACGGCTCGATAGGCATCCATCTTTTGCTCTAGATCAGGAATGTAATCGGCCGGAATAAAGGCCGTGAGATGAAGATCGATTTGGGTATCGTCCACTTTGGGGATTTCCTGTCCCCGAATCTCTTTGATGGCATCTTCTAACATTTCCATGTAAAGATCGAAGCCGATCGCGTCCATTTGCCCCGATTGTTCTGCGCCGAGCAAATTGCCCACCCCCCGAATTTCCATATCTCGCACCGCCAACTGATAGCCCGATCCCAGTTGTGTAAATTCTTGCAAAGCCCGAAGTCGCTGCCTGGCTACATCTGTCAACTGGTGCAGCTTGGGATAAAACAGCCAGGCATGAGCCTGAATGCCCGCCCGTCCGACGCGACCCCGCAACTGGTAAAGCTGAGACAGACCAAACTTTTGGGCATCTTCGATCAAAATTGTGTTGACTCTAGGAATATCTAAGCCCGACTCGATAATCGTCGTGCAGAGCAACACATCGGCCTCGGCCTCGCCAAAGGTGAGCATCGTCGCTTCGAGTTCAGATTCGGGCATCTGCCCGTGGGCGATCGCAATTCTCACCCCTGGAATCATTTCGTGCAGGGTCGCAGAAATTTCTTCGATGCCTTCAACCCTGGGAACCACATAGAAGACCTGACCGCCGCGATCGAGTTCCTGCCGAATCGCCGATCGCACCATTTCCGGATCGTAAGCTGACAGGTGAGTTTTGATGGGGCGACGAGAAGGTGGCGGTGTGGTAATCAAACTCATTTCGCGTACCCCAGACAAAGCCATATAAAGCGTTCTAGGAATCGGCGTAGCGCTTAAAGTCAGAACGTCTACCTGAGTTCGCAGTGATTTTAATTTTTTCTTTTTGGTTGACCCCAAAGCGTTGCTCTTCGTCTACTACTAGCAATCCTAAATCTTTGAAATTGACCCCTTTGCCCAAAAGCTGATGCGTTCCAACTACGATGTCTAACTCTCCGGTTGACAGGCGATTTTGGATGTTTTTTCGTTCTTCTGCGCTGCGAAAACGATTGAGTAACCCAACCTGAATCGGGTAGGGTGCAAAGCGTTCTTTGAGGGTGTGGTAGTGCTGCTGCGTCAGAATTGTGGTGGGGGCGAGCAGCGCCACCTGTTTGCCAGCCGTGACGGCCTTGAAAATCGCACGAATTGCAACTTCTGTTTTGCCAAAGCCAACATCCCCGCAGACCAATCGATCCATCGGGCGATCGCTCTCCATATCCAACTTGACATCCTGAGTTGCTTTAAGCTGGTCGGGAGTCGGCTGATAGGGAAACGAATCCTCCATTTCTTCTTGCCACGGCATATCCGACGGGTAGGCAAACCCTTGCTGTTGGGCCCGCTGGGCGTAGAGTTGCAGCAGATCAACCGCAACTTTTTTGATTGCCTTGCGAACCTTACTCTTGGTTTTCTCCCAGGCTTTGCTCGACATCTTGTTGAGTTCGGGCACGACATCCCCCGCCCCCCGAAATCGCGACAGCGCACTCAACTGATCTGCCGCCACCCGCAACAGCCCATCTGCATATTGCAGCACCAAATATTCACGGGTTTCCTGGTTGACGGTGAGGCTTTCTAGCTTGAGAAACTTGCCGATGCCATGATTTTTGTGAACCACGTAATCGCCGGGTTGCAGCTTGTTGGGGTCAACTTGCTTAGAGGCGGCGCGGCGACGTTTGCGAACGTAGCTCGGTGTTGTGAGGCTGTGTTGCCCAAAAAACTCGCGATCGGTGACCAACACCAATCGAAACGTCGGCAAAATAAACCCCTCTAGCTCCGCCAATCCCGAATATTTGACCGCCACCGGAACGTGCTGAGTTTGCAGCTTGTCGATCGCCAAAAAATCTCGTGGATTGGGCACAAACTGAGCAGGGCAATCGTGTTCTTGCAGCAGCGACACCGATCGCGAAGGCTGCGCCGAAACCAGCCACACCGCAAAGCCACGATCGCGTTCTCCCCGAAGGGTTTCTGCTAATCGCCCAAACTGATGGGGCACTGCCGGAACCGGACGACTCGCCAAATTTAGCCCGTTTTTTTCCTCAGCAAGCTCATTTAGGTAGAGACGATCGAAGCACTCTACCTCCGCCATTGATGTGGCAAACGATCGATGAATCTTGGGCAACTCGCCCTGAGCTTCCTTGAGTTCTTGCCAATGCTCTTCGACATGATCACACCAGCGATCGCCATGCGCGGCACACATTTCGGGTTCGTCGAGGGCAATTAGTGTGTGGTCGGGCAAATAATCTAGCAGAGAAGCGGGTTTTGAGAATGCCGCTCCCAGGAAGCGCCGCATTCCGGCGATCGCCTGCCCTTGTTCAAGTTTCTCCAAATCTTCAGCCGCTAGGTAAGTTTCGGCTTGGGGATGGGTCAGATCGGATTGAATGATCGGATTGAAGCTCGTCGGCGTGAGCACGAGATTGGAAATGCGATCGAGCGATCGTTGGGTAGAGGGATCAAACTCACGAATCTGATCTAGGTCGTCGCCAAACAACTCCAATCGCACGGGCAACTCAGCCGCCACCGGAAACACATCGATAATGTCTCCCCGGCGGCTCCACTGGCCCTCGGTTTCTACGAGATTTGTCCGCTCATAGCCCAAGCGCGCTAGCTCATTGCTCAATATAGTCAGGTTGAGTTCTTTGCCTCGCTCTAGGGTGAGGCAGTAGGGGGCGAAGCGATCGACAGGGGGCAGGTGCGGCTGAAGGGCGCGTTCGGTGGTGACGATCGCGAGAGAGGAGGGGGTTTTTGCGGCGGCTTCTCGTACCAAATCTGCCAATGTTTGCAATTGTCCCCAGGTCATTTCGGCTTCGGGGTCAAAGGCTTCGTAGGGCGATGCTTCTGAGGTGGGGTAGAAGTGAACCGTCTGCCAACCCATTGCTTCTAGCTGGGCTGCCCAACGTCCGGCTTCTTCGAGGGTGGCAGTGACGACGAGGAGAGGGCGAGACTGCGCCTGGGCAAGGGTAGAGGCTACAAATCCTTTGGGTAGACGAGCAAGACCGCTCAGCTTGAGGAATTGCTGCTGGCCCAACTTGGTGAGAAGTTCTGTGGTGAGGGGCGATCGCCCAGGGCACGAGTGATCGAAGAAAACGCCATGTCGGAAGCTGAGAGAGCGGTAAAGGTTGGTTTATTTTTACATGGTAGTGGGTCAGCCAAGCAGAGGGGGCGAGTCGTCAAAACGGGAGGGCTGAGGAGACAGGTGAAGCGCTCTCATTCCCAGGTCGAACCCAGGTTGAAGGGGGCTAGGGTGAGAATTAATCTGGACTTCATCCCCGGATTCAGCAGCGCCGTAAAAATAAAAAGCTCTTAAAAAGTTCATCACCTCTCAAGAGCTTCTATACTGCGTCAGCCTATAGATTTTGGTTTAGAAGGGGTGTGGGGGCTGCGCCCCCAGCAGGGTTCCACCCCTGCACCCC
>JAAUOZ010000386.1 GCA_012034655.1 Leptolyngbyaceae cyanobacterium CSU_1_3
GAGGGCAACGACGATTAGGAAGTTTTACAGGTTATTTAATCCTCAATCCTTACAGCGTTTTATTGAATTCCTACGGATCGTCGAATTTGCTTCGATGTTTTTACGTTTGACTCTATCTCGCGCTGCTGAAACAGCTTGCAAGCTCCGATCGACGTGAGGAGTAACTCCTAGGCTGTCTTTACCTTAACTACTTGAGTGTAGTGAGTTCCAACGCTCAATTTCTCCCAGATTCCTACGAGGTTTTATCAGATTCTTATGGTGAATAATTTGAGCCGCGACAATATCATAGGAATGCCGACGATCCGATCTATTTCTTGCTGAGGAGATAAAGCTACGAAATCTTACCGTCGCTGTATTGAATCAGTTTAAATTCTAGTAGGATCGATTCGAGGTGAATTTTTTTACCAGGCGATTGATTTTACTAAGAGTGAAACTTGGTCAAATAGGATCAGTCCAATGTCGAAAGCAAAATCTGTGACCGGAAACCTGATTAGCCCGCTCGAACTCAGGCAGCGATCGACTAAAACGCTGCTACTGTCCAGTCGGCAATTGAACTGGAATGGTATCTTGGTTGAGCAGTGTGAATATTCTCCATCCGCCAGTGAAGCTAAAAGTCCTGCCTTGTCGGAGCATCGGCTGATTTTACCCCTGGGGCATCCCGCCCCTTTGATCCAGAAACGCGACAGTCGCTTGCATGAATCAATTCTGCAAAAGGGAGATAGCATCTTTGTGCCTGCTGGATATTCGAGTTCCTGGCGCTGCCCCACCAAGGAGATCAACCGCCCCAAAAAACAGCAGATGCACATTTGGTTAAAACCGGAGTCGATAAAACAGTCCGCTGAAGCCTCTGAAATAGATATCGATCGGCTCGACCTCTTAAACTGTTTCGGTCGGCAAGATGCACAGCTTCATCATATTGCCATGCTGCTGTTGGCTGAGTTGCAGACCGATGGGCTGATGGGGCAATTATACGTCGAGTCCTTAATTCAAGTCTTAGTTATTCATCTGCTGCGAAACTATTCTACCCGCACGCAGCCTATCACGTTCGAGAACAGAAGCATCACTCATACTCGGTTGCAGGAGGCGATCGAGTATATTCATGCTCATCTGGAGCGAGAATTATCCCTGGCTGAGATTGCTGGAGTGGTGAATATCAGCCCAACGTATTTTGCCAACTTGTTCAAACGGGCTACAGGGATTTCACCGCACCAATACGTGATTCAACAGCGAGTGGAACGGGCAAAAGTGATGTTGATGAAAACAGATTTAACGATCGCAGACATCGCCGTACAGGTGGGTTTCTCTAGCCAAAGCCACTTGACACAGCACTTTAAAAGTCTAATCGGCGTGACACCCAAGCAGATTCGCTAAACCTACAGGCATCTTAAGAAGAGCTATGCTCGGACGCAGTATGTGGGCAGGACGAACCATTTAGTTGATTAACGATTCACAGCACTCATATGTTGGGGCGCATAGCGATCGCCCGCGACAACTCCTCTCGGTGCTACCGCTTCAATAAGCTGCATTTCTTCTGGGGTCAGGACAACATCCACTGCGACAATATTCTCTTCCAGATACTGACGGTGCTTCGTTCCTGAAATTGTCACTATATTTTTCTCCTGCGCCAAAACCCAAGCCAAGGCAAGCTGGCTCAACGTCACGCCTTTTTCCATAGCGATCGCCCGGAGTTGCTCAACCACTCGTAAATTTTTGGAGAAATTCTCGCCTTGAAATCGAGGCGAGTGACTGCGGAAATCCTCTGGCGCTAAGTCTTCTGGTTTGGTAATCGTCCCCGAAAGAAACCCTCGATCCAATGGACTGTAAGCCACAAAGCCAATGCCTAATTCTTTCACGATCGCTAAAATCTCATCCTCTGGATCGCGGCTCCATAGCGAATATTCCGTCTGCAATGCTGCGATCGGATGAACAGCCTGTGCCCGTCGAATCGTGGCGGTCGCGGCTTCTGACAGACCCAGGTAGCGGACTTTACCTTGCTGAACTAATTCTGCCATTGCGCCGATCGTCTCTTCAATCGGAACAGTCGGGTCAACGCGATGCTGATAATACAGATCGATCGTATCGATCCCCAATCGCTGTAAGGAAGCATCACAGGCAGAATGGACATACTCTGGTTTACCGCTGATGCCGAGAAATTGCCCATCGGGGGTGCGAACATTACCAAACTTCGTTGCCACAATCACCTCGTCACGCCGATCGCAAATCGCCTGCCCCACTAACTGCTCGTTAATGAATGGGCCGTACATATCTGAGGTATCTAGAAAATTGATGCCGAGATCGATCGCCCGATGAATGGTTGCGATCGATTCTTGGTCATTGGGACTGCCATAGAACTCAGACATGCCCATGCAGCCTAATCCTAACTCAGAAACCACGAGTCCTTGATTGCCTAGTTTTCGCATTTCCATTATTTTTATTCCTGGAGGCATTATTGGCAAGCATTCAACTTCGTTATACATCAGAGGATGGATTGAAGACAAAATTTATTTTGACTCGTGGTGACTCGTGTATGTATGTAGTGCGTGGAAGTTAGCGAACCTGTTTTGGGGTCATTCCAGTCAGGCGCTTAAACTGTTGGTTTAAGTGGCTCTGGCTGGAGAAGCCAACTTGCAAGGCGATGTCGGCGATCGCCAAATCCGTTTTCTTCAGCATCAATTTCGCCCGTTCCACCCGCTGTTGAATCACATACTGATGGGGTGAAATCTCGATCGCCTGTTTGAATAAACTTGCAAAGTAAGTCGGACTAATGTTGATCGCTTCTGCAAGTTCAGCCAGCGACAAGTCTCGATCGAGGTGAGTGTGAATATAACCGAATTATTGTCATCAGATAGAGGAGGATAGGCTTGTTGGAGTTGTTCTATACAACTCCTAACGATTTCATCTGACATTGATTGCACCCAGAGTCGTGGCTGCTTGAATGGTGAAAATTGCCTTTGAAACTGCTTGACCGACCAACTCCTCTCTGGCGATCGCCTTAATTCGCGATCGCGCTTCAGGACGTTCTTCAAGTCTGAATACCGCATCGGTCAGGTGAGAGGCTTGCATCAAACTAATCAATGCTGCCATCCGAGAATCCAGTCTAATGCCTTCTAACACGGCTGCACGAACTTGCTGGACAATCTCGCGTTGAATGGATTCATCGGTTAGAAAATATCGCTGCGTTGGGAATAGACCAAGAATGCGTTGCTCTTGTCGTTCTAAAACACCTAAATCAACTAAGTTCTGCAACACAATCGTTTGAATTCCTAGGTATCTTCGTCTCCAACGAGTCACCCAGAACCTTGCAGTTCGAGGACGAGACGATGCTAGAACCTCGCTGAGGCGTTGATCTAAGAATTCATTGCCTGTGTTGCCTGCGATCGGTGCGATCGCACGATTGTCGTTGTCGATTTCAAGTTTGCCTTGCAGTACTAAGTCTAGTAACAAAGAGCCGACCAAGCCATAGTCGAGTGCAGAGTACCAAGAGAAGCGAGTTTTCCCAGTTTGAGGATTGAGTGCAAGAAGGATTAAGTCCTGTGCAAGATATTGCATGATGAATTCCTGACTGAGTTGTGCTGTAGTTCCTTGATTTATCTCCAATGGGTTAGGGTTAAAAACTCAATCAGCTTCATTGCTCTAGAGGAGCATGATTTGCCTGATTGGATGCACTTTTATTTGCATACATTCAATATAGGAAATTGCTTTAAAGCCGTCGTCTATAGCAAGTTAAAACTTTTACAGTACAAATTGATAGGGTGACTATTCGATCGCAGAGTAGAAGGCTAGTTATAACGGAACTTACCCCGATCGCTCGATTGCGATCGGCTTCAAACCCCCAGACAGCGGTCGAACGGGGTGAGAACCATCACCCCATACATGACTACAAAATCAGTGGAACTCCCAACAAATCAAAAGCT
>JAAUOZ010000079.1 GCA_012034655.1 Leptolyngbyaceae cyanobacterium CSU_1_3
AAAACGGTTACGGCGCAAATCGTACGAAGAGATCGTTGAAACTATCATGCATATGATTCCTTACGTCGGCTTGTAAAGTGCAACAGGCAATGGCTTTAGCAGAAACGGTGTTTGCAGAACGCAAAGTTTAAATGAGTATGGATTGTTGGATCACGAGGTTTAGATGATGAGCAGCAAGAATTGGATTGCATTTATTTTTAGCTTCCTGGCGTTGATCTTCATCTCAACTCACTTGAGTCATGCTCAACCTTCAAGTCAACTGTCGAGGTTTACAGGTCGCTATATTGCAACACTTTCGGATGGTGATTTTCTTGCCAGTACCTATGTGAATGGTAAGCTCCCTGCTCCTGGTGTCCATGATCAATTATCGATCGTAAACTTACCTTTGAGCGGAAAGCGTGAAACAATCGTCCAAACTAATGCTTCTAATTCAGTCATTGGCGCACCCTACGCACTAGCTCTATCATCCGATAGTCAAACTGCTTTTGTGGTGGAAACACTCGGAGCGATGCCAGTCGGTGCAACTCGTAGAGAACAACTTCCACCTGGCAATCAACTGGTCGCGATCGACCTATCCAATCCACGTCGTCCAAACGTTCAGAGTCGTATCGCAGTTGCCCCAAAACCCGAAACGATTCATGTTCACCCAAACGGAAATTTACTGGCAATTTCGACGCAAACACCCGGTAAAGAAATCGCCTTGGTTCCGTTTCAGAATCATCAATTGGGTCAACCGATCGAATTCTCACTCCAACAGTTAGGCATTCAACCGAACTCAGCGCAATTTCAGAATGGATTGTATGCTAGTCAGGTTCAGTGGCATCCTTCAGGGCGCTTTCTAGCGGTGAACCTAGATTACCGCGATGAAATTGCCTTCTATGAACTACAACGTAATGCTCAAGGTGATCCACAACTGATTCCTTGGGGTACTCCTGTGAAAGTGGGCAAAGATCCATTTACGGGACAATTTACCTCCGATGGGCGGTTTTACCTCAGCAGCAATTGGGGGCGTAATTTTGGTGAACAAATCAAAACATTAGATCAACGATTACCTGAAACACGAGGAACCGTCTCAGTCATTCAACTCGCAGATCTCAATCCTTCTGCATCTCAGGCTCAACATCGTGTGGTTTCATCTGCGATCGCGGATTTGTCACCTGAAAGTTTAGCCATCAGTCCCGATGGCTCAAAAGTGGTAACAGTGAATATGCGCGGAACGGCTTTTCCCACGAATTCACCGCGATTTACTCGACAAGCTTCCTTGAGTTTAATGACTCTCGATCGCGCTTCTGGTCAACTTACCAAAATCAAAGACTATCCATTTGAAGGCATTTTGCCAGAGGGGGCGGCGTTTGATGCCGATGGTAATGCTTTAGTGGTTGCGGTCTATGACTATCTCACACCAAAACCCGAAGGCGGGATCAAATTCTGGCGAGTTCTCTCACAGCCAAAACCTGAATTACAGCAGACAGGTTATATTGTGGATGTCGGTCGTGGTGTGCATCAAGTGCTAGTTGCTCAATAGCGAGATGCTTATAAACTTTAACAGAGAAGCATGGCTGGACAATCAAGCTAGACTCTGAATAGCTTTGCTTGATTTAATGACCTTGATGCATTCAAGGACAACCGGGGAAGACTCATTCTGCCGCCATGCTAAAGCTAGTCTTAGCGTCAGAAAATCTCCGCTTAAAGGACGATAAACAACGCCTTTTGCACTTAGATTTTGTATATCGGAGAGGACAAAGGTGATGCCAACGCCAGCAGCAGCTAATCCTAAGCGCGTTTGGGCAAGCTCTGCCTCCTGCACTACGTTCGGCGCGAACCCCGCTCGCTCACAGCATTTGATGAAATTTGCATAGAGGACAGGAGCCAGCGATCGCGGATAGAAAATCAGCGGTTCGGTTGCCAAAGACTCAAGCGCAATTTGTTTGTGTCGAGCTAGGCGATGAGAAGTCGGTAAGGCCACAATATACTTTTCTTCAAACAATGGATGGATAGAAAGCGACGATTCGCGAATGGGGAGACACACAAATCCGACATCAATCCGGTGAGTTCGCAATGCTTCAACATGAGCTTCGGTTCCGCCACTTGTAAGGATTAAGTTGACCTGTGGATACTCATCTTGATAGTGGTTGACTAACTTGGGGGCAAGGCTAAATAGGGTCGCTTCCGTGAAACCGACTCTGACTTGTCCAACTTGCCCTGCGGCAACCTGCTTGGTAATTTGGATGCCGTCTTCTACCTCGCGGAGGATCTTGTGGGCCGTTTCAAGAAACTTTTGTCCGGTGATCGTCAACCGTACCCAATGTTTAGTTCGCTCAAACAGTTGAATTTCTAAGCTGTCTTCTAGAGCTTGAATTTGTTTGCTCAGAGCAGGCTGGCTCAGGTGTAGAGACTCAGCCGCTCGGCCAAAGTGTAGCTCTTCAGCCACTGCAATAAAATACTTGAGTTGACGAAGTTCCATCGAAGTGACCTGGCAATAACCTATCGTTATTACGCCATACCAGATCAGAAATATCAACCCGCTATTTTGCTTTTAGCATGGGTTTGAGTCACTCAAGATTCTTATCAATCCTAAAAATCTCAACGGTAGGAGATACTGCGATGAACTCTGAGCATTCTTATTCAACAACAGAACGATCGCTTTCTCGTCGAACGACTCTGCGGCTGATAGGATTAGGCACAGTCAGTGCGGCACTCCCCGCTGCCCTCAATGGGTGCGAAACTGGACAAGCCTTACCGCCGACATCCAATCAATCATCCAATCAATCATCCAATCAATCATCTGCTCAGTCATCCGAATTGATCACTAAAGAAATTCCCCGCGCCCAGGAGCGAGTGCCCGCGATCGGGTTAGGGACATTTCTCACCTTTGATGTCATGGCAAACCAGCCACGCGATAATCTGCGTGAGGTGATGCGGCGCTTTTGGGAGGCGGGTGGACGGATGATTGATGTCTCGCCGCTCTATGGCATGTCAGAAGTGAATGTGGGTGAGTTTGGCAAGGCGCTTGGGATGAGTGACAAGTTGTTCATCACCAATAAAGTCTGGGCAACGGGGGAGTATCTGGGCGATCGCTCTCAGGCAATCCGCCAGTTTGAGCAATCTCTGAAGCGGTTATCGCGCGATCGTCTGGATGCGATGCAAGTTCACAGCTTAGTGAATGTAGATATGATGCTCCCATTACTTAGAGCGTGGAAGCAGGAGGGTAAAGTTCGTTATGTGGGCATTACCCATCATGAGCCGGTGTATTTTGCCGCAATGGAGCGGTGGATTGAGCGAGGGAATCTAGATTTTGTCCAGGTGCGCTATTCGATCGCGCAGCGCCAAGCAGAAGAACGGCTTCTCCCGGCTGCTGCGGAGCGAGGAGTGGCAGTCTTGGCCAATATGCCTTTTGAGAAGGCCCGCCTTTTTGAATTGGTAAAGGGACAACCGTTGCCTGATTTTGCTCGTCAAATTGGCTGTGAGAATTGGGCGCAGTTTTTCCTCAAGTATGTGATTTCCCACCCTGCGGTTACAGCCGCGATTCCAGCCACGACCAACCCCGACCATGTGACTCAGAATATGGGTGCGCTCAGAGGCGCATTGCCAGATCAAGCGCTACGTGCTCGGATGGTGCAGCACATGGAAGGCATTCCTGGCTTTGACAAACTCACTCAGACCTCTTGGTATCCCGGTAAACAGTTCAGTGGGTTAGTTCGCCTGCCCAACCCACGTCCGATCGTTGAATCCTCATCATTTTGCAGTTGCTACCTGACTTTGATAAGCCTGACTTTGATAAGCCAATCTGTAAGAAGAACTAGACGTTGTCAGACAAATTCAGAATGGATGAAGACAATGACTTATCGATCGCAGAAATTAAGAGTTGTGCTGATTTTTATCCTGGTGATGATTGCTTGGGTTCAATCGAATTTTGTTCAAGCACAACGCCCTCAATCAACCATAGCTTCTACTGTTCAATTCCATCATGTCACGCTTTCAGTTCAAGATGTCGATCGCGTTGCCAAGTGGTATGTTGATATGCTTGGCTTTAAAATTCGCGATCGCTTGACGCTGACTCGCTCAGACAATCAAACGATTCAGATTGTGCGGGTTGGAATTCCTGGCTTGCGGATGAACATTGCTCAATTTCCGGGTTCTGTGCCACCGATCGTAATGGAGAGCGGCAAGGTTGGCGACATCTGGCGCTTCAGGTAGACAATGTGGATCAGAGCTATCAACGCCTCCAAAAAAAGGGCGTTCAGTTTCTGAGCAAACCCTTTACCTACAATCCACCTGGCTATCGAATTGTCTTTTTCCGAGATCCTGAAGGCAACATTCTGGAGCTTTATCACAATGGTTCGGACAGAATTAGGCAGCAATCACGCCGTAAGAACGCAGGGTCTGGTAGTTCGGATGGGATTTAATCTGGGTCGGGCAAAGGTCTAACCTTGCGATAAAGGTGTCGAGGGGAGGGTCATTGAGTGCCCGTTGCTGGATGCTAGCCATCGAGAAGACAAACGGTTGCTGGCTCGATCGCTTTACCTGTACTGCTGAAGGAGCAAGCCAAACAGGTCGTCGTGGACTCAACCGGGGTGAAGGTGTATGGCGAAGGCGAGTAGAAAACGCGGCAACACAGCATTGATGAGCAAACGCGTCGAGGGGCCAAAATTTGGAAGCATGACAACACCCAAGAAGAGCGAACGCGACCGAGATGAGAATCTCCGTCGCGTTCGCAAAGTCGAGCGCAAAGCTTGGAAACAAGAGAGCAACTACCATCGCCGTTCTTTGGCAGAAACAACGATGTTGCGCTTTAAGATCATCTTTTTGGGAAGTCTGCGTTCGCGCGATTTTGACAATCAAGCCGTGGAGTTGTTCATCAAATGTGCTGCGCTCAATTGCATGATCCAGATTGCTAAACCCGATAGCTACAGCGTCGAAGCTTAGTCGATAGAGATTCAAGTCCAAATCTGCCCCTTTTTGGATTCATGCAACAAAGCCGTTTCATGTTGAAATTTCTTCTGATCGTTCATGCCTCGATCGACTCACTTCAAAGCTTGAGTATTGCGACCAACTTCAGCGCTCAATTCTGCTAACGTTAACCATAACTTTGCTGCAACTCGACGATCGCCCAATTTATCGGATTGTACGATCGACCCTAGTTTGCAATTAGTTTGGTTGGGTCGATCTGAGCTTTTGCGTCAGATTCCAACAACCATTGCGATGGTGAAAAATGTAAGCACCTCAGTGATATTAGTTTCTGATAGTTCATGCTGTCAAGGTTGAGCAACGATAAGTGAATTTTTTATGGCTCAAAATAGTAAGGGTTCTGAACCAGAATTACAGGTGATAATCGGATAAGCTTTGTCTGACCGCCGAGGGCTGACCTTGGGCATAGAGGGTGCGATCGAAGCAGGGCGAAATGACTGACAAATAGTAGCTACTGCTCCTAATTGCGTAGTTCCCTGCTCTCTTGAGGGTTCTGATGATATTACTGCGATATAGCTTCTTAAACCTGCTTTTTTTGGGCGGGCGATTAGAGTGAGTTGATAGCCCTTTGCCGAAAGCTCAAACCGATAGTTCTGTGTGGATGAATGATTCAATCCTAGTTGAGCTAAATTTGTGGGGAACCGATCGGCTTCTACTCTATAGAGAATGGCGGATCGCGCTAAAGTCGTCATCACAAACCGCCCTTCTCCTTCTTCTGATTGCTCGGCTTGGGGCAGTTGAGTGAGAGGGGCGATCGCAGTGTCTGAGACTTTCTGTAGTTGCAACGCATCTTTGAATCTTTTTGGGCGTTTGTCTGTAGGCTCAGTAGATTGCAGTTGTAGCCTCAATGTCTGAGAATTAGTCTGAGAATTAGTCTGAGAATTGACTACATCCACGATCGTGAGCAGCGGCTCCTCAGAGTTTTCAAACTTAAAATCTAAGTGCATCGGTTGAAGCTTAGCATTTAATGTGTAGTTCGCCCAGTATCCTCGCAATCCTTGCTTCTCTTCAGTTGCACTAACAATAATTGCTTTGCCAGTTGAAGTGAATCGGAAGATCACTGGGGTAGATATTCCAGCTTCTTTATAAATTCCATCCCAGCGACCCACAATTTGTTGAGGAGGGGCATCAATGGATTGAGTAGGCTGTGCCAAAACGATCGAGGGAGAAAGAATTGCACAGCTAACACAAGCATAGAACCAATTTACTTTTTTCATCGTTTGTCTTGCACCTTGAGGTGTTATGTTAGTTAACAGAGAATTTGAGCCCCATAAATTAATGGCGCTGTTGTAGTGAGCAGTGTTGTGCCCATCAATAATAGAGCGAGCAGTCGCTTCATAGATCCAAGTTAGCTACAAGGTTGTTCAGTGATAATCGATCGGCGAATGTGAGACCATTCACGAGCTAGTGCAGAGTTTGACGATGAAATCTGAGTTCCTGCTAATTTAGGGTGACGGCTGTAAAAGATGGCATTTGCAATGCGATCGAAGGAAGATGACACATGACGCTCAGCGAGATCAGAGCTTCCATACAGCCAATCGTATTCAACTAGTTCCCAATACTGAGCGCCCCCACAAGAACTGATCGTCGATTTCATTTCGCGCGCAACTGCTTTGCGAATTGCATTCCATTCCTTGATATATTGAGCATCGTTCGATCGTAATTTTCGACCTTGCAATTTAGGGTTAACGTTATACAGAAACCAGTCAGCTTGTCGATCGATGGCTGCTTCACGAGTTTGATAACTATCGTCAGCCCTAGCAGTCAGAGAATGGGTGCAAACGATCGTAGTTGTCAGAATGCAGGACAAAATGAGAGATAATTTGAGTCGCATTGTTAGATTGAGAGATTGTATTGATGTCTAATTTAGGTGTAGGTTACTGCTAAATGAGGTGATACAACCTGAGTGCATCCCATTCGATCCGGAGACAGAAAATTTATTTGCTCCTGTTTAATCTCTTCTGTCTGGAGACAAGGGTTGAGGAGATCTTCGATCGCTGCGCTAGGAAGGTCTTCTATTTAATTCCACCTTACTACTACTACTACTACTACTACAAAGTAAATTCTTGAAATGAAGTCTAATCTTGTGGTCTACCATGCCCAATAGTTAAGTCAATCTCTCTTTTAGTGGGATAAAACCGTTTCTTTTCAGCTAGTTGATAAAATAGAGTGCCGTGGATGCCATTGATTTCTGGCTTTTTCAAGCGCCTCTTCCACATCCGAGTAAGGATCTGTGTGATGTCTTCATCATCTCCCAGATCTTCAATAAACTGAATGTCCTGTTCTGATTCTGGGAAAATTCTTGAAAATTCTTCTTCTGTCACTCTGTATACGTCATAGGCACAGTTAATGGCGTGGTCAATCACTTGAATATTTTTCATTGAGATATGTCCTGTGGGTCTAGGTTCTGTCGCCAGAGAGGTTATGCAGTCTCAGAGATGGGTGCGATCGACAAGAAAGCTTCTGCACTATTCGAGCATTTTAAGTTGTTTAGTAAGGGCTTGATTCAGCATTAAATATCCTTGCTTGTTTAAGTGCAATTCATCGGCTTGATAGGTTGGTAGCAGCATTCCTTGGGAATCGGCAAGCATCGAGAATGCATCCAATACAATCACTCGATCGCTTGCTAACGTTGCGAGATATTGGTTCATGTCTTTCACAGCTTGACCAATTTCATCAGACCAAAAGGGTCTACGCTGAAGGGGGACTTCTCCAACTGGAAAAATCGTTGTGAGAATGACGATCGTGCCCCATGATTTTGACTCTTTAACAATTTGTTCAATGTTTGATCGACAGGCTGCAACAATTTCTGCCTTACGCTCTGGAAATAATGCGATCGCTTTCAGATCATTGATGCCAACTTGAATGATCACAACTTTAGGGTGCAAGGGGCGGACATGCTGTGCAAATCGTTGAATTGCCTGCACTGAGGTCTGTGAGCTAATTCCACGATTAATAAATTCATAGCTGTTGAGATTTGGAGGTTGCCAATTCTCAGCCCTAGAGTCGCCAAAGAAGACCACAGGAGATAGTTTCTTGACGGTCTTACGCAGAGCAGGATAGTAGCTCAACCCAATCGGGTCAAGCCGCGTCTGATTGAGTTCAAGATAATACTTTTTCGCTTGATTAAACAGCACAATATTTAGAACAATCGAGCCTCCTAAAAGGCTCAATACCGCAGTGCTGAGAACAATGAAAAATTTACTCGATCGCATAGTCTAGAAGAGAGTACACCAGTGTTGCTGAATTTATCGGCGCGGCAGAGTGGGCAACTTCAAAGATGGCACTCGACCGGGAGAAATTGGCTTGATGCTTGGAATTGCTACAGGGCGATGACCCGGAAAAATCAGATTGCTATCTGGAATCGTAAACCTTGGACGCTTTGGCAGTGTACGTTCGATCGCGACGGCTTTCTGAGGTTGCTGGAGCGATCGATACATCTTGGCAATCCGCTCTAATGTTGTATCTCGCGATGCCGCAGGCGGAACCAGTGTAGGAAGCCGATTGAGTGACGGAGTGGTGTCTTGCTTGTAAGCAGCATGGGTTTCAGTCACGGCTGCATCGAGCATCCGAATGGCAATGAGCTTATCCCCGATCGACTGGTATTGAGTCGCCAGTGTAATCAGCGTTGCAGCCCGAAACGGAGCGGAGTCAGATTGTTTCAGATCTTGAGTCACTCGCTCTAGCAATTTTATCCCTTGTGCCTTGCGCCCATGCTGGATATTCAGGCTAGCTAACGAGAGTCGGAAATAGCTTGAATTGCCACGATAAGCATCGATCGTTGTGATCAATGTTTCTAACTGATCCATCGCTTGCCCTGCCTGTTCCGTGGACACGTTCAAGCCAGACTCTTTCAGCCCCTTAACAACCTCCAAAAACGTTTCCGTCCGCATTGTGCAATCTTCAATTTCATTGGCAATATTCCAAGCTTTAAGCAGGTTGCGATGAGTCCCTAGTAGCCAATACCCTGCCATATTTGTTAGAACTTGCGATCGCAGATAAAAATTCTGCTGGATCATACCCGCTATTTCCTTTGCCTGCGCTGGCTCAACCGGAACTTCATTGCTAATGTCTAGCCAAAGCGATCGCTGCTGATTAGAATCGGGAAACAATGCCATTACGGCTGAGATTTTCTCAGTCTGATTGGTTGAAGTGAGCGCTCCTACCATAGGCACAATCGCCTTGCTGAGATAGTCTGAGTTCTGGGGCAGGCTTTTCACAAGTGCGATCGCGTCTGGAAACTGATTGCGATAGGTGAGTTCCACGGCGATCGCGCCTATTCCCTGCGCTCGCTTCTGAGACTGCGACGGAAATCGAGCAATCACAAACTGAGTAGCACGAGTCGTTTGATTCGATTGAGTCATCCCAGTGAGCAGCGGTTGCATAGTCCGATCTTGAACCCAAGTCGATCCTTGCTGAAATTCCAGGAGTGCTTGATCCCACTGTTTCGCATCAATCAGTGCCATTATTTTTCTGATCTGGGCAATGTGTTCCGGAGCGACCAAGTAAGCAGTCGGAGACAACTTCAAAAAAGGCATTGGAGGAAGAAGTGCTTGTAAACCAGGGTTGCAACTCGCTTGAATTTTGGGAAGATCAATTTCTGCGGAGTGCACTGGGCGAATGCTGGAAGGAAGAACCAGAACAGCAGTCAAAGCTATCAGCCAAGATTGAGAAATCGTAAAATGCATAAAATTGATATATGTCTCCTACATCAGTTTAGAGTTCACCATTAGAGAGGTTATGCATCTCCAGAGGTTAGTTTTTGTTTCGAGTCGGTTCTGTAGCTTTTAGCTGAGTGAGCAAATGCTCTATTGCAGTTTGGCGATCGATTGCGGATAAAGTGGAACGATCGATTTCTTGGAACGCATCAGACCACAATTCATATTTTGCGAACACCTCAATTCGTTGCTGTAATAGTTCTGAAGGCTTGAGATTTTTGTTTAAGAGATCGAGTGCTTCAGCCACTTTTTGACGCTGCGCGATCGACATAACCTGAAATTCCCATGCACTGACTATCTCATCTTTCTGAAGGTCGGCATTCCGTTTGAGGAATCTTACAAAATAGGTTTTGCTTGGCTCAAGTTTAAGCGTGATAGGGATTGTACCGTTTCTATTGGGCTGAATGGTTTGGCTCCAGAGGGGAGTACGCGATCCAAGCTGGGCAATCTCAACGCGATCGAAGAGTTGCTTTGGCGCTGGATTGACCCGCCAGATTAAGCTGGGTTGAAGTGTCCAAAGTTGTTTTGTCCAAGCACCAGGAGAAACCACTTCCCAGTCGCCGCGCCCGCCGCCCCGTTTTCGAGGCAGGGGAGAACGGGAAACAATCCGTTGAAAGAAGGGTTGCCAACCTGAACGCTGCTGCGCCTGAACAGTCGATGACCTGGCAAAGAGAGTGAATCCAGTTAAAAGGGAGAGAGTCAGTAAGCTAGACAGAATGAGAGTTCCTTTAGTCATTAGATTGAGATTTGAAGCTGATCGAAGTGAGAAATGCCAAATAAGTGAGGGTGGGTAGTAAAAATGGAAGCAAAATTGAATAAGAAATATAGACCTGCAAACTTACTAAACCATAAAGGGCTGGAACAATGAAAAACCATTTTGCCTGATGTCGTGATTGTTGCTGAGCAAGCAGAATTATAGTTCCTTTGCCTGCGATCGCGGCAACTCCTACTAGCCAAAGATCAGGGATTGGAATGATCATTCGATGAGCTAAGAGACTATGAACCAAATAGGCGTGAATTGTTCCACCTGACATTTTTGCAGTCGCATTTGGCTGCCAAAATTTGAATGCGCGTGGACTGATGAAATAGTCTTCTCCGGGTGTGACTCCTGCATCAAGTTGACCTCCGGGCACAATTAGCACGATCGTATTTTTTAGCTTGTCCTGATTCCGTAAGAATTTCCAACTGGGAATCGAGTGATAGACTTGATTGGGTGAAACTGAGAAATCAATCAAGGGATGGAGCCAAGTTTGCCCCATCAAAGCAGAGAATTGGGTAATCGGCTGAAAATACAAGCGTGAATTGCGGCGATCGAGCACTTGAGAATGGGACGGTCTCTTCGGAGTTGCACTCTGTGCTAATCGCACAACTTGATAGGCAAATGGCAGCATTTCAGATGCGGTTGAAGTATCCCCAATGACTCGTGCATAAAAGGCTGGATCACCGAACAAATCCATATCACCACTGCTACCAAATTGCTTAAATTCTGGCAGAGCCGTTATCCAAGTCTGATTAGACTGCACATCTTGGGTTGCTGCAAACACAAACTGTTTTCCGGATTGGGCTGCTGCTGCTAGGGACTTCGCCAAGACGCGATCGCCACTCGGCTGATGCCGAAAAAGAAGATAATCAATTCCAACGACAGAAGTCTCTGATTGTGAGATGCGATCGACAATTTTAGCCAGATAGTTGCGATCGAGGTTTTGTTCAATCAGCGTAATGCTATCTTTTTGGAGGGATTCTTCGTTGATTTGAACCAGCAAAACAGGTGAAGATTGAGCTTGAATTCCTTGAGTAGCAATCTGACGGTAGAAAGCTTGCACCAATTGACGTTGATCAATGAGGACCCACTGAATGGGGAGTAAGCTACTAATCAGGGCGAACATACCAACTGCGATCGCTTCTCGGCGGTTTAGTTTCCAAAGTCTGAGATGAGATCGCCAACTGGGTGTCGCCAATCGAAACGGTTTGGCTTGAGGATGAGAAAATAGAGATGGAATAAGATAGGCTGAAGGATAAGTTAAATTCTTCTCTAGCTTGAGAAACTGACAGGCTGAAAGTGTTGCTTCTTGGACATTTTGCTTGCTAGATAGGGCGCTAAGAAAATGAATGAGAAAATCTTTTGCAACACCATCTTGAATTGGTTCACGCATCACAACGACTTGACTAAGGCCCAGATTCAGTAACGATTCTGCAATGCTTAAGCCATTACAGGAGTTAAAAATAGCAAATTGTAAGCCTCGTTCTTTAGCTGTTTTTAATTGAGGTGCAATCTCACTCATCAAAATTGAAGTCTTTGGAGCAATGCCCAATTCTCCGCCCGTGAGAGCCGTTTCATTACTATGTCCGGCAAAAAAGAGAATATCCCAGCCTTTGGGGTCTGCGATCGCACTCCGAATTTGTTGCAGTAACTCAGGCGTTCTGAGGTCAGGTTGCCACCCAACGAGATGAATTTCGGCGCGATTGTTTAGCTGTTGTAGGGCATTGCGTTCAGCTTCAAAATTGAGTCCGGTTTCGTCGCCTAGAATTACTAAAATGCGGTTTCTAGCACGACGAATTGATTTGGCTTGTTCAGCGCAGAGAGATAGTGCAGTCCGAATGATTTGAATCGAATGAGCAGAACCAAATTCTGCGCCAATTTGCCAAGACTCCCAAGGTAATTTGACGACTTCTGGGGAGTCACAGCGAAGATAAAGTGTTGAAGTCTTAGCACTTGTAATTTCTCGTCGAATCTCTAGTAGCTCTGCACCATTTAGCCAGTAGTGAAACTCTGCGAGAAATGCAGCTTCTGCTTGAACAAGTCGCGTGCGCCAGTCAATTTCAGGCTGTTGCACATTTAAGACCAGCCCAAGGCGGGCACGCAGAGTTGAACGATTAAACTGAAGATAAGCATTTTGCCATGTTTGATAAAGCGTCGTCAGCGTTTCTGGATACGTGAGCTTTGCACTGAGTGTTTGTGTGTCATTCCAGGCTAGCTCAAATAGACAAGTTTGCTCAACGCGCCAGATCTTAAGTAGCATGGCAAGAGATATTAGTAAGGTTGAAAAACGATCGGGGGTAGGCTCAGAGAGTCTATCAAAACATGGGTTTCAGGATCGATACTTCTGAGGGTTAGCGTAAATTTCTCATCCCAAGTTCCAATGATTTGAGCAATTAGATAAGTAGACTCTAGTTTGGCTTCTTCCTGAATCAATACATTATCACCTTCCTGAACCATTAGCTGAGTGCCAGTGGGTAATGTTGAGAGTTGGATTGATTCTAAAATAATCAATAAAGACCATTCTGGCTTTGAGGCTTCTTCAACTGCCCAGGTGGTCATATAAAGTCGAAATGTGTGATGGTTGAGGGTTATCGATCGATAACCTGATTGTGCGGTGGAAGGAATGTGAAGTCCAGATCGTTCAATTTCGGTAAAAACAGAAGTTAAATCTGCGTTGAAGGCACTTGCACGCGACCTCATTCCAGCAGGCGTTAATTCCAGCGAGAACAAGGTCCAAGTCAGTTCATCAATCTGAGTTTGAAGCCATTGAGCAGCATTCACAAGCGGTTGAATCAGCCACTGAGGAGAAATCATTGGGCTAGCTTTTGGCAATGCCATTGCACTTAGTTCTAAACTTGCTAGATGCCAGAGCAATCGTTCGAGATTGGCTTCACCTAAAGAAACCGGAATCATGGAAGTTTCATCTAGAGTTGAATCTAGATTGAGATCAGCACCCCTCAGAAAAGAATGAAATGAGACTTGATGCGATTCCTCATGCACGCAAACCGCAACATAAAAGTGAGCCGGATTTTGCATCAAACTAACCGGAAACTCAATCTCATCTTCAACATCATCCTCAACAACGAGGAAACCGATATGAAATTGATTTGCATACACAGAATTGATTGCGGCTGGAATGCCAAACCCTGAAGGTTCGAGTAATCTCGCCTGGGAGCGATCGAACTGAATGGGAGTCGAGCGATCGCTGAGCCATTGTGTAAAGCCTTCTAGGGCTAGCAAGGCAAGATAGGATTGCCAGCGACTGAGGGGATTGATGAGAGCTTGGCTGAGTGCGATCGCATGGTTCACTCGTTCTGGCGTTAGGTCAACTAAGGTAGAGGCAGCGTCTAAGGGAATCATTATCATGCTCCGGAGGCTAAATAAAAGTTAATCGCGACTGAGCAAAGCGCAAAGCTGTTCAGCGAACAAATTATCTTTTTGATAGGCTTTTGGGGTTTTAGATTGTTGGGCATCTTTTTCTAGCAGGGCATCAACTTGATCATGCAAAGCTGCATCGATCGCGTCTGCAAATCGGTTGAGTCGTTCTGGGTCTGCGAAGTTTTGGGCGGTCTCTGAGATATCTTGCTTCAGCCCCTTGAGCATATGCAGCCCGACATCAGCACGCAAGGTTTTTAATTTTAATAATCGAGCCACATTATCTTGGCGCTTGAGATCGAGTTGCTCAGCAATTTGGGTCATTGTAATTTTTTGACAATACAGCAGTCGCAGGGCAGTGCGGAATTGGTCGGCTTTAGTTTGACCTGGCAAACGACTTGTATAATCTTGAATGACCGTTTCTAGAGCCGCATTGAGACATTTTCTAAATTGAGCGCGGTAGTGATACAAAAATTCTTCTGATGAGTCTAATCCATTACTAGACGAATCAACGAGCTTTTGCTCTGCTTTGATCTGGATCGTCTTATCTTCGATCGACTCAGTTTGATAGCGATTTAAATGATGCTGACGGAGGCATTCGGCGATCGCAAACAACTGATTAAGAATCTGGTTCGGAGAAACTATTGGATTGAGTTTAGGCTGTAAATAATTTGCCATGCGCTTTAATTGTTCGGGCGTTGGCTCTTTACAGCGACCTTGGCTTCCTTCAGCAATGCGATCGCTCAAATAAACCGTATGGTAGCTTTCTAAATAGAGCGTAGCAGTCTGGATTGCCTCTGTTGACCAGTAAAATCGTTTGCTTAACACCTGCTGTAATCGCTTCAACGTTGTACTATTGAGAACTGCCCAATCGCTCTTTAAGAATAAACCCTGCTGCTTGAGGAACTGATTGAGGGCTGGATGTTGTCTCACAAGCCGAGTCGCCCAAGTATTTAATGTTGCGATCGCAGGATTATAGCTAGCTAAGATCTTTTTAGACAGTGGACTGTAATCACTCGTTGCCAATCCATCATCATCGAGAACATAGCCGAGAACATCAGATTGATTAAATTGATAGCACTCCCCAAACTGACGCACGATCGAGCTACATTCTTCTAACGTGCAATGAGAAATAAAGCAGCGAAGACAAAGCTCTGCTTCGGTGGAGTGATTTTGGTAATCGCGGGTGAGGTGCTGTTGTAATTGATGCAACTCTGTCAGATCTGGGTAGGTTTGTGCAATGTAGGTTTGTGCGATCGCAAGCTTCTCTGTCTGGTATCCGCCCGCAGGGTTGATGCGAAGTAGAGTCCAGTATTTGACTAATTCATTCATTGTTACCTCGATTCACGTCAATCAGAGAAAATTAAGCTCGTACTTTCCCGAAGCGGTTATGCCATAGAAAAAGGATTCCCTGCAAATTTTCGGGATTCCGTAAAATTAATAGAAGAAAGAAAAATAAGATCCGATTAATAATTTTTTTCTAAAGCGTAGGGTGAATGCCTGTCAGCAATTGTTTCTTACAGCTTCCTAGGGTTTCAGGTAGGTTTCGATCGCTTGCCACTCGCTTGTCGTCAGCGATCGCACCTCCAACTCAACCTCAAAGCACTCCTTTGCGGCCTGAACTAATGCCTCGATCACCCTCTCGATCGCAATTTCTTTAGACAAAGAAGACGGCAGGCTTGGGAAAGCGGAGACTTCAGAAAAACTTGCTCAAACAGTCCGCGATCGGGCGTGAGTCGCATCGAACCGTGCTGCAAGATTGCCTGATCTCGGCGCAGTTGGGCACTGCCAATCAACTTTGTGCCGTCAGCAAGTACCAGATCGGCAACTGTCGCTGTCCCAAAACAGTTGGGATTGTGAACATAACTGTGAATATATCCGCGCCCAGCGTTACCAAAGCCCAACTCTACACCCAGCGATCGCCAGCCTCGAATTAGAAACTCACAGATCGTCTGGTAGTCTTGAATGCGGTTGCCCGACAAACCCGATGTGACAACGGCGTAGGTTAAATCTCCCTGATGCAAAACAGCCCGCCCGCCGCTCGGTCGGCGCACCAGATCAACCGCCTTCCCCTGCCACGTCAACGTCTGCCAAAACTCAGGATAGCGGCGCTGATGGTAGCCCAAGGAAATCGCCACAGGCAACCAGGTGTAGAACCTCAACGTTGGCGGATGCTTTCCTTGGCGATGTTCTTCTAGGAGCCACTGGTCGATCGCCATCTGCACCTCACCCGCCGCGACGATCGGAGGAATCAGCCGCCAACGGGCACAATTTCTCATCGCGCGCGCGCCCCGTGGCGCAGCCAACCCCTCACTTTTCATCCCTCTGAAAACTCTGCCACAAGTGCCTCGTCATTGTCGTCTGCGACCGAAGCCACGACGGTGATCAGTCGCGAAATTTCTCCGGGAGACAGTTCGGCAATGGTGCGCGTCGAGAGCACGACCACTTGGTTGTCGTAAATCGCAAAACCTGCCTCAAATGTAGTCATCCAATTCATTTCCAGCAGCTTCTTAAACAGTTCTGGTTCACGCTTGGCAGGAAGTTTGAGCACCGAAGACCAGACGCTGAGGCTATCTTCTTCGCTCATGCCCGTCAATTGGACAAAGACCTCAACGCTGCCATACTTAAACTTCCAAATGTGCCCGCCGTCTGATTGGCTCACCATTGCGCTATCGCTCTGATCGAGGCTGCCAATCACTGTTTCGATGATTTCTACCACGTCGATGCCTGTGCCACCTGACAGTTCATCAGAGGTCAGTTGTGCAGAAGTCATGCCAGATTCGGGCTGATAGTTCACCATAGTTTGTTTGTTGCCAGGTTGAGTGCGAATAGGGATAGGGGAGGTTGTATATAGGCTAACGTCGATCGCCTCCTTCGCTTCGACGCTTCCTATATTCTTGCAGAAATTTTAACCCTTAAAATTCCCACTGAGTACGAATCCTCCTGATGACAGATCTGCACTGGCTGGAAGCGATCCTCCTGATAGATGCCAAGGTAGGCTAGCTTGGTGAATAGTTTGGGTTAAACAATTGTCATTGATTTGACTACAGGAGTATCGATATGGCCGCCGAAGAACAAACGCCAGTGGAAGCCTCAGTGGAAACGCAAGCGGAAGCCCCCGTAGAAGCCCCCGTAGAAGCCCCCGTAGAAGCCATAGAGGGAATTACTCCGTCGTCTAGACAGCATTATACTGGAATTTCGATCGCCCCTAAAGACCTGCCATTTTTAGAGAAAGTGCAACTTAAGTCGGGTTTGTCTGATCTATATGATGCAAGAGATGTCACAGAAGTGGTGTTTCGCACCATGCGCGACATGATGACTAAAGAAGCCGTCGAACACGTTGCTGACGAATTGCACAAGCCCCTCGACGCAGGCAACCCCGATCGCACGCTGTACGCTGCCACGCCTCTGGCCACCGAGATTGAAGATTTGTGGAAGGACACCAACCCGATCGTCAACTTTCTCAGTAAAATTAGACCGCCTTTGGTGATTAAGTCAGATACTTTTCTGTTTCGAGTTAAGCAAGAAAGTGGTCTACAGGCTACCGTCTCACCCGAACGCGCCGTCGAAGCCGTCTTTTCTGCCACAAAAGATGAGTTATCTCAAGAGCGCATTCAAGAGATTGCTAACTTTTTGCCCGACGAGATTCGATCGATTTGGGCAAAAGCTTAGCCCTCTCCGCAAGGAGAGGGAACCCGAATTCTAGCACCCTTCTCCATCAGGAGAAGGGTGAGCAAAGCTCTCGCCCCACTTTGTGAGGAGATCTATTCATCCGTTCATTTAGCAACGCCCAAATTTCATTCCTCTATTATTAGGCAGCGCCAATTTATTATTTTGCATCGCTGATGCATCACATTAACTCCTGCCGCAGTCGATGAATAATCGTACTCGAATCAACCTGATTGAGGATGTCTTGCATCACCGTGCTTGCGCCCTGCGCCCCCCAGGTGCAGCCCTGCTCTAAATAAACCTGGGCTGCCCGACCTACAGAATAGGAACCATATCCCGCAATGCCAGCCTGAGCGATCGACACCCCCGCCAAGGCCGGAAGCCCAGCCGAACTGTCTACTCCAGAGGCGATCGCTGCTGCACTTTTGCCCATTCCTAACAATACGCCGCCCCCAACTTCACCCAACAGCAAGCCACCAGAACTGAAGAGAATTGTTTTTAGGAGTTTGCCTGCTTCGTAGCGAGTCATCGGTAAGCCATAGAGATTTGCTAGGGCACGGATCATTGCCAAGTCTGAGATTGCCCCGCCGATTAGATCGAGAAAAGCAATCGGGTTGAGGGCGATCGCTAGGGCCTTGTAGCGGGTAAATTTCCAAATTAGCGCCTCGGCTTCGACATTGCGGAGTTCGATAATTTGTTCAGCGATGCGAATTTCAGCATTTTTGGCTTGAGAGAGGGCATTGAGGGCTAGCAGCGATCGCCCTTCTCGATTAAGGATGGTCAGAATCTTGGATTTCAATTCATCAATCTGTGGGGAGGGCGCTTCCCATTCGTGTGTTACTCGTCCATCGGGGTATTCGACTCGAATTTGCATGGGCGTTGGTTCTGCTGCCACCATAACAATCTCATCTTTGGTCAGTAACTGTTCCAATTTCTGACTGCTTCCCGTTCTACCGCCCAATCGCTGTAGATTTTCATAGATCGCTTGCCGACTGCGATCGGGGTATAAATCAATTTTGTTGAATACCAAAATTAGAGGCTTTTGGGCTTGTCGCAGGTCACACAGCGCCTTATATTCTGTGCGAGTGATGTCGCCCGAAACCACAAACAAAATCAGGTCTGCCTGGCTTGCGACCTGACGGGCCATATCGGCCCGCGCCTGCCCGTCGATTTCGTCGAGTCCGGGGGTGTCAATCAGTTCGATCTGGACTTTTCCCCCCTGGGGAACGATCGCCCGCTCCACCGGAACAACTCCCCCCGTCGGCGACCAGCGCACGACTTGCGGCCGTTGCGTTACGCCGTTGATGGCTCCCGTCTCAAATACCTTGTCTCCCAACAGGGCGTTGAGAATGGCGGATTTGCCCCGGCTGACCAAGCCAAACACAGCGATGCGGACGATCGCATTGTCTAACTTGTTGAGGGTGTTGGCGAGTAGATCAAGCTCGGTTTTGAGGGAGTTTTGCAGAGCGAGATTTTTGGACGATCGCAGATACTGCGAGTAGCTCGTGAAGGTCTGCCGCAAACTACTTCGCGCCCGTTGAAGCTGCGATTCTTGGGGAGATGATCGCTGAGGTTGAGAAAAGGGGACTTGGTTCAAGGTTCAATCTAGAACAAATGCACAGCATCTCTATTCTCGTGTATTCTCGTGCAGAATTGAAAGATCTCTGACTTTTGACTTTGAGCCGCTAGATTGGCGCTGGTTAGAACCTTGCGAAAATCAATTTCATCGTTTGAATCTCGACTAAGTAGGTAGGTGAAATTAAACTTAAGACCCTCATCCCCTAACCCCTGCTCCCATTTTGGGAGAAGAGGAACCCATTTTCTCCCCTCGCCCGATCTGGGAGAGGGGTCGAGGGTGAGGGCTAATGGCAGGCATCTGACATTTAATTAAGTCTGTCTACTTAGCAATAAGCAACAAACATTGAGTTCTTCAACTTCAGCCACTCTCGCACCGCAGCACTGTCTTTTGCGACGATCGGTTTTGCAATTCTTCTAGAGTAACGACTATAAAATACTGCATCCGCAAGGCGCTCCTTCAGGGCTTCATCGTCATTGGCAAATGACCAGTCTGGAAGTCCACAGGGATTGAGACTGGGAGCAATTTTTTGATAGCGGAGTCCTCGTTGATTAATCACAGTCCGAATCGCTTGCCACTCGCGGATATATCCACGCTCATCCGCCCGCAGTTTACGGCGATTCAATTCAGGGTGCAAATTGCCAAACAACCAATCCGTCACGTTGTTTACCGATTGTTCGTGCGTTTCGGCGGTGGCAACCTTCGCACTACTGAGAACCAGCGCAGTGCCTCCGGTACAGGTGAGCGCGATCGCGAAAGCACTCAAAATAACGCGCTCTGAGACAGACTTGAACGAAATTACTTTACGCCGCATTAGATAAACCTCCAATTGATCAAAACACGAACTTTCTGAGCAACCCTAATCAATTCTGTTAAACCGATCCCCCCGTACCCAACCTGAAGCCTGATTTGGGAAAGTAACCCAATACCAAAAGTAATTGTCTTCTCTCTCCAAACGTCCGACTTCCACGACATCTCCTGCAATCCCATAGTGCAAAATGTTAGAGGCGGTTGTAGGAGAGGAGCGAACGTTGGTGCGATCGCCGGGATTGCCGCGTAAAACGGCATACTGCCGATTGTTCTGCTGAAAGGCGACTAAATCACTGCGAACCCAACCCTCTTCGGTTCCTTCAATCTCAGAGCGAACATAGTACCAATTTCTGCCATCCGTGCCTCGCGCAATGTTGAGAATTTCGACTGCGCCATTCGGGGAAAGCGTTTCTCGCACAGGAGCATTGATCGATGCGCCCGATCGAATATTGGCATGAGTGAGGACAGTTGCAGGACGTGCCATTGCAGGCAGAGACGATAGTATCAAGGCTCCAAAGCTGAATAAGCCGATCATGCTTGGAGTTGGGAAGAATTTTGTGACGGAATTCATAGTTGATCAAAGAACTCGTTTAAGAATCGCTTGTGTGGGTTTAGGTTTTACCCTAGAGAGGTTATGCAGTCTCAAAGATGGGTGCACCCGAAAATGCCTGGGCTATTTCAGTATTTTGAGTTGCTTTACTCATTGCGAGGCGAAATTTTGATTGTGATCTCACCTAGATTAGTTGATCAAGCAGTTACAGAGAATTACGATAAAAGCTGACTTTGCCCTCCAAGATTTCTGTAACCACCTCGCTTATGGGAACCGCAAATCGAAAACATTAGTGTGATTAACTTCCTGAATTGGTTTGACATTAGAGTTCTTCAGAAATAACAAAGGTACGCTGTACATGGCGCTAAAAATCAAATTTTCTGACTTTAAGACGCTTGAGGTAGTGTAGTTGCCTTATTCTTGAAGATGTCTATTGAATTTTGCTTGCGACAAATTTTACCTACATTTAGAGTATTAATGACTCTGGTCGGTTGCTAGGAGCGTTACCGAATGTGTAACGCTTGTATTTAAGGCCAAGGTTGCTATAACCTGCCTAACCTTGAACTCTACACCTGAATAAGACATTCCTAAACTCTCTCAATCAACCCATACAACGATTGTTGCTCCTGCGAAAAATGCACAAACTTCTCCCAGTCACACTTCTTAGCCTGCTGCAACTGGTCTGTTTGCCTGATATTAGTCTGGCTCAGCCTGCACCAACTTGCATCAGTCCCTATGGAGCCGATTTCTCTACTCTGCCGCTTGATCCTCAACAGACGAAAAGCCAGCAAGCAAAAGAGATGGCAGAGATTGCGATCGCATTTCTCAAAGTAGGTCAACCGCGACGGGCAACCCAGGTGAATGAGCAAATTCGATCACGCTTCAAGCTCCAGTCTAAAGATCTCTCAACATTGGTAATGATTCAGCATCTCATGGCTGGAGATCAAGCTGCTGCAACTGCACACTTATCTAAGCTTGACCTGACTGGATATGGAGATATCGACGCGATTTTTCTCGCTGCACATACTTTACCTGCCAACGATCAAGTCGATTGGATGCTGAATGTTGTCGATCGCCTCCCGATTAATAACGGTAAACTGCTTTGGTGGATAGTTTTAGCAGAGATTTATTCCAATCGCCCTGGAACTCGAAAAATTGCGGAAAAGATGCGATCGATGCTGACAGAAGACGATCAACTTTTCGAGTGGGTTAATTTGGCAGTGGTCTATCGCCAGACGGGAAACTTTGAGGCAGCGCGATCGCTACTAGAATCTTTGGCAGATCAAGCGAGATCGGATAGTCGGAATCTATCAAGTCGGATCAAGATTGCTCAAGAATTTGCGCGGATTGGACAACCAGAGCGGGCGCGAACTGAACTCAATCAACTAACAACCATCATAGTACCAGGCAATCTTTCTATTAATCCTGATCTGACCCATCACTTGAGTCTTGCTTATGCTGCGATTGGAAATTTGACTGCTGTTTCGGATTTGATTCAGAAGCTCCCTGATAAAGCTGATCCAGATACATTTAGTTTTCATAGTAAAGATTTAACTCGATCGAAGATCGCATGGCAATTTGCAGAACAAGGTAATATTCAACAAAGCCAACAATTTCTGCTCTCGATCAATGACTCCAAACTCCAAGGAGAAACGGCTCAAACAATCATTCAGCATCTTCTTCAGAAGGAGAAATGGGCAGATGCAGCAGCAATCGCATCTTTAGCAGAACCGAAATTACAAGCGCTGATTGCCTACAAGGCAGCACAAGCGAATCAATTAGCTCTGAGTGATCGCATCCTCTCAACAATGCGAGGCGAAAACGGAGATATTGTACGGCTGCTACAAACCACACAAGCTCTCAATCAGGTAGGCAACCAAACAAAAGCACGCGCATTACTCAAAGAGGCATTAGCATTAGCAACTCAGCAAAAAATTCAGCCTCTCTTGCCAAAAATTGCAGTTCAGTTTGCAGAGGCAGGTGATTTTAAGCAAGCAAATCAACTGCTTGATGAACAATTTCGGATTTTTAAGCAAATGCCGCGACAATCAAAATCCCCGTCTTTTGAACCCTTAATCCTAGATTCACCAATCCCTCTAGAAGAATCCTCTCTAGGGCGATTTTTTGAATATACCCGCCTAAGTGCTTCCGCTTTACAGGCAGAGAAATCTGCTCAACAACAGCCGATTAAGGCTTTCCGTGTTCAGCCGTCGCTTGCAGGATTAGCAGCAATTCATCTAGGAAGTTTCGCAACGTTCTATAGCCGTGCCCGCAATTTTGCCAAAGCAGATCAGCTTATCCAACTCATCCCAGATCAATACTGCAATTTCAAAGCGTCGGTGCTTCAATTCGTCGTTTCAGAAGCTATTGCAGCAAATCAGCTAGAGGTGGCGCAGACACTATTAGAGAAGTATTCTCGTTCTACAAATCAGGATTTTGTGCGGGCAAATTCGATTGCGATCGCTAACCTCTATCTTGATCAAAAGCAATCGACAAAAGCAATCCCTCTTTTAGAAAAAGCACTGAATCTATTAACCTGGCCACAAAAGACACCACTGAGGTGAGTTTTGACTCCGCTCAACTCACAAACGGCGCGAGGGTTGAGCGGAGTCGAAACCCGATTCTATGCATGAACAAAGGATTCTGTGCTAATAGCACAGAAGGAGGCATATGCAATTTAGTTGCATAACTTCTCTGATAATGAACTCTATTTCTACACAAGACAACGTATCAAGTTTCTCAATTGATCTATGCAACCTCAATTCTCGACTCTCACCCTCTTTGCAATTCATGGCCAGCATCCTTACAACTGCAATCATCTGTAGTACTCTCTTTACTGCCAATGCTGGTGCAGTTCAAACCCGCAAAGAAGCGATCGATGGGCTGGGTTGCTGGAATGTTCCGCATTGAGCATCCGAAAAGCACTTTTGCGAAAACGTCCTGCACTTCAGATAAGGACGATCGAGCCGCTTTCATCTTTACGAAACATAAACTTTTTATAAACTCCGCCACGATTTAATTAAACTTACCGTATTATTCTCGAAAGTTTCACATATCGAGGTTTTCAAAGAATATCAACAAACAGAGAAAATCACTGCTCAATCTACCGTGTAGGGCGCTAATAATAGTTGCAAGAGCTATCTAGCAAACTAACGGTCGCAAGAGCTATACTTTGTCAGGGCATAAAATTAAAGATTTTGGACGGGGTGCAGGGGTGACC
>JAAUOZ010000387.1 GCA_012034655.1 Leptolyngbyaceae cyanobacterium CSU_1_3
GATTTATCCACAGGAACCGATTCGCCCGTCAACCCAGACTCATCGATTTGCAAGGTGCGAACCTTCAGCAGTCTGATATCTGCGGGGACTTTATCGCCCGATGCCAGTAATACCAAGTCCCCTGGAACGAGATCCCGCGATGGAATCCGCAGGGTTTGACCGTCGCGCAGTACTGTTGTTTCTGTGGTCACTGCTTTCGCTAAAGCTGCGATCGCCCCTTCCGCTTTGGCTTCTTGCACATAGCCAATGATCGCATTAATTAAAGTAACGCCCCAAATTACCCCGGCATTCGTATAAGATCCCAAAAATGCCTTAACCATCCCAGCCAGCAACAGAACATACAGCAGTGGCTGATTAAATTGCAGCAAAAATTTCAACCAAGCTGGTTTTCAGGCTTAAATTGCAGTTCGTTCCAACCATATTGTTCATAGCAGCGAGCCACTTCCTCAGTGGTTAAGCCCACCTCCGCGTTGCTATTGAGGCTTTCCATCACCTCGCGATCGGAAAGTGCGTGATAAGCGCGTGATTGCAATTGATCTGACATTACATCCTCCAAGTGGTTAGATACAACTGTTGCTAGTTACGCATCGCTCGCACAGTCATTTACCTAATCCTAAAGAGTTATAGCTGTTGAGTGCTAGCTAAACATAAAGATTAAACGCCGATGATGGTTGGCTGATTGACTGACAGAAGTGGGGATCTATCGGCTGAAACAGCTTTTAGGATTGGGTTAGCGGGCAAGATAGGAAAGCGGGGTAAGCTGTTGTTAAGCAAAAAATTAAACAACAATCATGAAACCCCGATTATCGCTCTATGATGCCTTGTTCCAGTTTGTGGGTCAATGTGCCTGGTCCGATTTACGCCATGCCTCCGTTTTAGTCTGGATGGTGATGGGTGTGATCCATGAGGGCAGTGTGAACCTGACGCGCTGGTTAGCACATGTTCAAACCCCAGCCATGCAAGCCCAGAGTACGCAGCGCCGATTTTCTCGGTGGATACAGAATCAGCGGATTCATCCGACGTATTTGTATGGCCGGTTGATTCAGTCGGCGCTGGCGGATTGGCAGGATGCGGTGATGTACTTGAGTTTCGATACGACGATGCTGTGGGATCAGTTCTGTGTGATGCGGCTGACGGTGGTCTATCGGGGGCGGGCAATTCCGGTGATCTGGCGGGTGCTGAAACATGGCAGCAGCAGTGTGAAGTTTGTCGTCTATCAGGATCTACTGGCAAAAGCCGCCAACCGGCTGCCCGCCGATGTCAAAATTGTGTTTTTGGCCGACCGGGGTTTCGGCGACTACAAACTCATGCGGTATCTGCGTTCCGAGCTGAAATGGCACTACCGCATTCGGGTCAAGTCGAATCACTGGGTCTGGCGACGGGGTAAGGGTTGGCAGCAGTTGAGTGGGTTTCACTTGAACCGAGGTGAGTCGCTGATGCTGCACTCGGTCAAGCTATTCAAGCGGCACCGCGTCGATGGGGTTTATCTGGCCTTAGCACGCGAGCTGGAACAAGGTACCCTCTGGCTGATTGTGAGTTCGGAACCGACGACCTTGCAGACGTTACAAGAATATGGTTATCGATTTTCGATTGAGGAAAACTTTTTAGACGATAAATCGAATGGCTTTGAGTGGGAAGATTCTGGCTTGCGTTGCCCGTTGGCCATATCACGGCTCTGTTTGGTGACAGCGGTGGCGACTTTATATTTAACCTTGCAAGGCACGGCAGTTGTGGCGGCAAAGCACCGGCGGTGGGTTGACCCCCATTGGTTTCGGGGTAGTAGTTACTTCAAAATCGGCTGGAACTGGATTAAAACGGCACTCACCCGACAGTGGACATTATTTGCGGTGTCATCACTGATTTCCAATCATGATCCCGACCCTGTGAAAGCGTCGAAATCGCAGTATGAACGGCAGCGTTATCGCTTCGAGTTTCAGGTGCATACCATTAACTATGGCACTTAGACATTTGTGTCAGTCGATCAGGATGGTTGGTTAAACACAAAAACGGTGCCACCATACTATACACGACGTACCACTGAGCCACCTTACGCAGCTCGCCAATCCTTGACCACTTGACCAAGCCTCCATCCTTGATTCAGGCATGGATGTCGATCTGTACTGGGGGCTGGAGCTACTGATTATGCTCCAATGAGCAAATGGGAAAATTGGATGAGTAGTTGCTGAACTTGCTCTGAAGAAAGCATCTGACCGACACTGAGAATCGATCGATTCAGAGCCAGACGCGAAGATGGTAGCCCATGGCCTAAAGATTCGACTGTGCAAAGAATCATCGCTGAAATCCCCATCATCGTGATTGCAGCTTTTGTATTTTGTGCTAATGCATGACATTCTTCTTCATTAGATCCAGTGATTGCGATGATATTTAAGCACATCAATACAGTTCTCCATATCAAACATGTTTCTGTGTATGTTGTCGCACAACTTCCTGAAACTCCCCAATATTCAAAGGTTTTGTTAGATAAGCAGTGGCTCCTAGGTTTTCGATCAATGTTTTGGCAACTTGATAAGCAGAAGTAGTACAAATACTAAAAGGAATATGCTTTGTTGTTGGATCATCTTGGGGAGCATGTCATCCTTTTAGGGAGAATAATCCATTCAGGTAGGCAGTCCGCTGTGCCAGGACTTGCGGGACATTTTCGGTTTCCCACTGGGCACCGGATATTTGCACCCGGCGGTCAATTTGCTTAATCGCCGATTCGACTGCCCCCGAGCCAATGGAACAGATGCCCTCGGCCTGGTAATAAGCATAATTGATGATCCGGGCGCGGTGCTTTTCGAGATAGGCACAGAAATTCTGGGCAGGCTTCCGAGTCATATCGGCAAATAAGGCCAGGGTGTCATCCACCTGCCCTTTCCAGAGCAAGGCTTCGGCTTGTCTCAAGCGTTTGAGTGAACCGCCGACTTTGTGCAGATTTTCGATCAGATGATACCAGTCCAGCACTTCCCGCCGTTGGGCGGGGGTGGCAAACGCGCCAATGATGTTCCAAATGCCGTCATGCCCATCGCCGAGGCAAGTGAGGGTGAGCGCTAACGGCTGGTCATTGACCCAATTAATCAAGCGCGGATTGTCGTGGAGCGCGGCCATCACACCCTGGTCCGTGGCGACGGCTTTGTAATCCCGCCAGATGGAGATTTCACCCTGTGGCGTCCGGAGTCGCACTTTGCCACCATCGACACAGGCTTCGGTCAGCGGTTCAGTCGCGACGGGGTCGGGAAATTCGGTACGCTGAACCAACCGTTGTTGGGTATTGTCGCTCACACTCATTCCTGTCAGCATTTCTATATCTGATTTAGCATTAGCATAGCTGACATTTGCACTAATGCGTAAACAGCATAATTCTAAATACGGGCTGATGCGCTTGCCAGTTTCTACACCGAGCAATTGGCCTTGCTTCTGGCTCAAAGGAAGGTGACCCAATATACTTTTTACGGTGCGGATGTATCCGTCATTTGTGCCGGTAATTGCTGTGATAAAAAAACGCCTAATTGCGGACTGACATGTTCCTGGATCTGCGCCCGAATCCCGGCTTCAATCTGGCCCAGATTGGTCATCTGACTTTTATCGGCATCCGCATACAAAATTTTGGCAATCGCTTGAACATGGGCGTCGATTTGAGCTTTTTCGGCTGGGGTCATAACCCGTACACTCCGCAAGAATGGCTGAAACCCCGATTATACAAGACTTATTTTTCTACCGCAAAGGATGACATGCTCCCATACTTGATGGCTCAATTCCTTGTAGCGCAAGGAAGTGTGACCAGGATAAACAAACCGTTTGTAACGCACGCAGACGGCAAGGTTCATAGAGAGAATTGCAAATGGTTTGAATTCTG
>JAAUOZ010000388.1 GCA_012034655.1 Leptolyngbyaceae cyanobacterium CSU_1_3
CTCTCCCAATCGGGAGAGGGCTGGGGTGAGGGCGAGACAACCTTGGAGTTGACGGAATGATTGAATCCACGTTCCTTAGCTAAAAAATTACGATTTGGCTTTTACATTTTAAAGCCTTTACAGCTTTCTCCGAAATTTTTCGGTCAATCCGAATTTATACCATTGAGGTTTATGCGTAAATTTCCTTCGTTTCTGATGAAATCTACTTCCAGAAAACAACTTCCTGATTCGAGAACATTCTCACCCTGTAGAAATACGTACTGATTTTCGTGAAATTTAATAAATTCCTAAGCTGATAATCCGTAAAAACCCTGCTTGCGATCGCCTAGACCTGATAGAAACTGTTAACTAGTCGATGTGCAACTCATTCGCCCTCATCCCCACTCTTCTCCCCAGAGAGAAGAACTTTCAAGCCCTTTCTGCTTCCCTCTCTTGGGGAGACGGTGAGGGCAGCATTTTCATGCAGTTGAGAGACGTTGCACATCGCATTTAACTAGTGGAATCTAGGGCTAATACACAGATCCTTCTAAATCAGGTTGGATGCAAATGAACTATGAATAAAATTTTCAACTAACTTTACTAGCAGTCATGACTCCCCTAGATCTGAGCATCACTGCTCAGTCTCGCCTAATCTTTTGCTTACTTTAAGGCAGCTTCTCCCTCTCTCCGCACTTAAGCTAGAACCCGGTTAACCCAACACATGGCGAATCACGACTTCAACGACTCACTCTTGCGGATTGGCGCGATCGAACTTAGTCTCAGCCAGTCAGAATCTCTCTTTCGCGCCTATGTAGAAGCTGCCAACGACATGGTGTATACGGTGGATCTGTCTGGGCTGCTCACCTATGTCAATTCCTACGGGCAAAAGCTGCTAGGTTGCCCCGAATCAGAAATTGTCGGTCGCCCTTATTTAGATTTTGTGTCACCTCCCTTTCGCGAAAAGACAGCCAGAGCATTTAACAACTTGATGCACACAGGCGAATTGAGAGACTTTGAGTTTGTGCTTCAGCCGCGAGTCGGTTCAGAAATCTACTTAGAAGTCAATGGGCGGCTGTTGCGGCGCAATGGTGAACTGATCGGCGGCATTGGCATTGGGCGAGACGTAACCGAACGCAAGCGAATTGAGAAGCAACTGCAAATGTTCTCAAGAGCCGTAGAATCTGCCTACGACAGTGCTGTGATCACCGATCTCAGGGGCAAAATTCTCTACGCAAACCCCGCAGCCAGTCGCATCTTTAGCTGGCAATTGGGCGAATTGGTAGACAAAGATTCCTCTGTTTTTTACCCAGAGCGGCGGCAAACTCAGTGGTTGATTCAACAAGCGATCGCGGGAGGTTGGAGTGGCGAAGTCTTGTGTAACCGTCGCAATGGAGAGCGATTTTCGGCCTTGGTCTCGGTCGGCCCGATCTGCGACGAGCGAGAAAATACGACTGCCGTTTCCTTTATCACCCGCGACATCACCCAACAAAAGCAGATTGAAGCTGAACTAGCCGCCAAAAATTTAGAACTAGAACGCGCCAGTCGTCTCAAGTCAGAGTTTTTAGCCAATATGTCTCACGAGCTTCGCACTCCCCTAACGGCGATTTTGGGCTTCTCCTCGATTCTACGGCAACAGATTTTTGGTGCACTCAACCCCAAACAAGAAGTTTATATTCAGCAGATCAATCACAGCGGTCAGCATTTATTAGGTCTAATCAATGATGTTTTGGATCTGTCAAAAGTAGAGGCGGGTCAAATGCGATTGGAGATTGTCCCGATCGCCATCAACGAACTCTGCGAAGATGCACTAGCCCTAGTCAGCGAACAAGCCCGCAGCCGCAAACTAGAAGTTCATCACTCTCTGCAACTCAATTTGCCACCTCTGATGGCAGATGAGTTAAGAGTCCGGCAGATGTTGCTCAATTTGCTGTCTAATGCGATCAAATTTTCTCAAGAAGGCGGCAAAATTGGGCTAGATGTCGAAGTCCGAAAGGGCAATATGCAAATTGACGTGTGGGACAAGGGCATTGGCATCCCTAAAGACAAACAGCATTTGCTGTTTCAACCTTTTCAGCAGGTGGATGGCTCTGTCTCACGCCGACATGAAGGCACAGGATTGGGGCTAGCCCTGACTCGCAGACTTGCAGAACTGCACTTTGGCAGAGTGGATGTGTACTCTCAAGAAGGGCAGGGAAGCCGCTTTACAATCAGTCTGCCGTTAAATCATTTGTCAGTAGACGGCGCTGCTGGAACCAATCCGCCGCAAAGGTTGGGAGCCAGGTAAATAGCAGGCTGAAATTCAAGCAAGGCAGATGCCGGGTTTCGACTGCGCTCAACCCTCCTCTTGCAAATAATTCCGCTTTCCTAACTTAGGAGGGTTGAGTTTTTGTGCTCAACTTGGGTACTCGTCGTCGATCGACGTTCGCACGAAGAACATACAGCCGCCCTGGGTGTAAGGTGCATGGGTCGAGCCAGGACTCGATCGCAGATAGTCGCCTCCGTAGTAAACCTGCCCCTCGACCTCCAGATCGCCTTCAAGCATAAAGATTTCCTCAATAGCGGCGTGACGATGGTAGGGGTAGGTGACTCCCGCTTCTGCCCGCAGCAAACAGGTCAACTCACGTCGGGCACGATCGACAAACAAACGAGCGATCGTCACTCTTGGCACAAAGGGATGGGGTTGCCATACCCTCTCCTCTGAGCGTATGAACAACTGTGCCGACGAAGGCGAGGGTGGCTCGGCGACAGGTGACTCCACCCCAAGCTTCTCGAATAATCGATCCTTCAGATCGGGGGCGATCGCCTGACTCGGAGCGCTGTAGGCGATTGCAGAAGCGGCTGCCCGAAAGTCTGCCAGTTCTGCTTCTAGTTCCGGACATTGCGCGATCGCGTTGCCAACCCGTTGTCGATCGTCTTCGTCTAAAATATCGAGCGAGAAAGCGGCCAGCAACTCACTCACACATAGGGGTTCAGGTTCCATACATCACTTTCGACTTACTTGAGCTAGTGCAATTCAATTCAATACTGACGTTTGAACTAACAACCTGCCTTGATTGTATGCATTAGTTCTATGAATTGGTTTGATAAATTGAGGTTGCATCTATCTTCCCCCGATCGGCTCTATTTGGCTCAAGAAGGCTACTTTGATTCAAGAAGACTATCAGTGCAAGAAAATTACTCCCAATTTCCTAGGGCAATCCGAAGTTTACTCAACCCCAACCGAATGCGCGTCTTGACCGTTCCTAAAGAAATTCCGACTTGAGTCGCGATCTCGCTTTGAGAAAGCCCTCGATAGTAAGCCAATTCTATAACTTGCCGTTGTTCGTCGGGGAGCTTACTGAGGGCTGCAAGAACAACCTCTCGACGTTCTAAGACTAGGGCATCTTCGATCGGATCTACGCTCGATCTATTGGATTGGATCTGTGCAGCATCGATCGAAGCCGTCTCAGTTTTGACAGCACGCTGCAAACTCCGTAACCGATCCAAAATTCGACTGCGAGCCAGCATGAATACCCACGTATCAACTCGCCCCCGTTCTGGATCGTAGCGATCGCTCGTGCGCCAAATTTGAGCAAACACATCCAACACCACTTCCTCGCATTCTTCCCTAGAGCCTAAACTTTTGTAGGCGATCGCATGAATAATGCGGGCGTAGCGATCGTAAAGTTGAGACAGCGCAGCCTGATCTTTCTGGGCAATTTGCACTAGGAGTGCTGCTTCCTCCAATTTGTCCGGGTCATCTTCTCGAAATGGTGACATCCTATGCCTGTCTTAGAATATGCCTGATTGTCTCTAAGGGATGTGGATTTATGAATGCCGAGATCTTCGCCCTCATCCCCTCACCCCTGCTCCCAACTTGGGA
>JAAUOZ010000389.1 GCA_012034655.1 Leptolyngbyaceae cyanobacterium CSU_1_3
GGGGGTATGGCACTCAACTTCAGTAGGTCATTCTTTTGCGCACAAGCGATGTGCCCAGTTCAACTGTGGCCAATACTTCGGCGATTCGCTTTCCCGATCCGCCGGAGCCGTAGGGATTCGGGCCGTTTCGACATTGATTTCTCTGTTAAGCGATGATCTAGATACAAAAGTAAAACAGCGAATTATTGTTACACTAGGTATATAGCAATCCGATCTGACTTATGAGAATATAGGGGGGTACTTCCAAGCGGTATTTTCATGGCGTCCGATCTGACTGAGTTGATTGCATCCAACCCTGACCCACGCGAATTGAAACGAGCGGTGGCGGTACAGATGTATTTATCCGGCTTGAAACATCGGGAAATCCAAGGAATTCTGGCTGTCAGTTCGGGTTTTATCAGCAAATGGACGCAACAGTATGACTTAGGCGGCGTCGCCAACCTGAAACTGAGCTATCGCGGTTCCGCCGGATATTTGACCACGGCCCAGCGCACCGAGGTGATTACTTGGATTCAAACCCAAGCATACTGGCACTTACCGGAACTTCAGGCCCATCTTGAAGATGACTATAACGTGGTGTTCAAGTCCAAACAGAGCTACTACGATCTACTGACTGAGGCGGGTTTGAGTTGGAAGAAGAGCCAGAAACGCAATCCCAAAACCGATCCGGAATTGGTCAAAAAAAACTGAAGATTTGACCGCATGGCTAGCGGCCCGCCGCGCCAAGATTGAGTCAGGCAAATGGTGATCTTGTTTCAGGATGAGTGTCACTTGTTATGGGGGATGTCTGTGGCTATGTTTGGGGACCCGGAATGAACGGGTGGAAGTGCCGATGACCAACGAGCGGGAACGTCAGACTTACTATGGTGCGGTCAACTTGGCGACGGGGCAATGCCTTGTCCAACCCTATGCCTGTGGTAATGGTGAGATGACCGTCGAGTATTTGAGGCTCTCCTAGAACTGCCGTGGATGGTCACTAGATGTAGCGCCAAGGCTCCGGTCTGGGGTATCAGGCGGTGCCAAACCGTTGATAGCCATTGACATCGAGGGTTAATCGCTGAAAGAGTCGTTTGACATCAAAGATGCCGTAACAGCGACGCTTCAGCACCTTAATCCGATTGTTAAACCCTTCCACAAAGCCGCTGGATTGGCGTTCGAGAAAGTAGTTGGTGATTTGATCGAGCCAATTATCCAACGTCGTTAAGAAGGCATCAAATTCCCGAATTTCGCGGCGGCGCACCCGCTGACACCAGGCTTTAATCGCCTCTGTGGCGGTTTCTTTGGTATGGTCATGGTCAAAAATATCAGTGAGTTGTTCACGCAAGGTATAGGCTTGCTCCAATTCGGGTGAAGCGACGAAGAGGCGATTGAGTTGGATCTTCTCCGCTGGCTGAAGGTCGGCAGGACGTTTGCGGAACGGCCACATGACACCCTTGAGCAAGGCGTATTCCGGTTTGGCGAGGGTTTGTTTCAGCCGTTTGAATTCACGTTTACGCACCGCGTCGGCTCCGGCCCGATAAATCCGGGCCACATGAAACCGATCCACCACAATCACCGCCTGGGGCAAGGCTTCTTGGGCGGCATTGACATAGCCCTGATACATATCGGTGCAGACCGTCGTGATCGTCTGTTTCAAATGTGGGGGAATGCCCATCAGAAAGGCCAACACCGTCTCCTTCTTCCGGTCACCCAGCACCGCCAAAACTTGGACGCCCAGTGCAGTCTTGGTCGTGATGATGGCGAACAAAACTCCCGATCGCCCCCGCTTCAGCGAAATCTCATCAATCCCAATCATGGCCATCGTACTCAAGGCGTCCCAATTCACCGATGTCTCAATCCAACGTTCTAACACCCCAGTCACGGTCGCTTCGCTGACCTGGAGTTTGTGACTGACATCGCTGACTGTGGAATTGATCCGTATCCGCAACAACCATTGCTCATAGGCCGTCGTATTCGGACTGCGACGCTGATACCAGGACGGTTGCTCCGTTGTCGTCGGCCCGCCCTCACAGCGGCGGCAGCGATATCGTTTCGGGCGCAGTTCCAGATATACGGGCACCTCGAATAACGGCAAATGACGCAACCGCAGGGGGGCATCCAACCCATGAAACTCCGTAATCCGCTCCCCACATTTGTGGCAGGTCGTACCACCCGCCACGCTTTCCACCCGAATCAGCCACTCCGATTTTAAGGTTTGCCGCACTTCCAGCACCCGCAGGTCTGGCAAGTTGAGCGGAATCTGAATTTGGTTGTCCATTTGGCTTTCCCCATGCGGCATGACCTGATCATCACACAATCCTGCGCCGCCCTCAATCCGTAATCACTAAATCTGGGGGGCTTCACGGGAATTCTAGGAGAGCCAAGGAAATACTGATTCAGGCATTTGTAGCGGACTTGTTGGCGGGGCGGCAATATACTCGGATTAATGACGCACGCGCTCAAGCCGCAGCCTGTTTGGGGATTAAAATCACGCCTGGACACGCTTGGGCAAAGCCCGTTGATGAAGCCATGGAAGTGGCAGTGGTACGAACGGCCCAGGCATTAATCCAAAAAGTTGATAATACCCATGAGGCATATACGCAACCTAAGTACAGGACAAAAAGCGTAGAACGTCTGTGAAATCACCGTTTGAGTCAATCGTGAGATTAATTAAGACCCGCCGCAGATGGTCAAATCCGACACGAAAGAGGCTTCTGGCCTTTCGTCCATGTTTTTTAATGGGAATCGGTTGACGTTGACTGATCCATTCACCGACGCGAACTGCCCAACAGAGGGCAATGCTCAGTAATGCCACCATGCGGCTCAGTCGTTCTGGGTCTTGAAGATGGGTCGATTCCAAACAAAATCCCCGCGTTTTCAAACAACCGAACAGGGTCTCAATCCCCCAACGATGGGCATAATCGGCAATCGCCCGTTGCGGCTGGGTATCGGTCACAACAACGAGGAGTTCGCCATCATCCAACCGTAAAGCGGCCACGTAAAGCCAATGGCCCCAGATCCGACGGCGATTTTTCAAGACCATGTGTTGGCCCGGTGGCAGATGACTGAACAGCACCGAGGCTTTGAGTTGACGCTGGCCATCGTAGAATTGCTCACTGTGTCGGACGCGGATGCGCAAGGGCAGACGCCGGGTGTGGTTGAGGTAGTCAATCCACAAATGGCCTAAAAACTCTCGGTCGCCCGTGACATAGCCCACTTCAACATCGGGAAACACCGTCAAAAAATCATCCAGCAGGTCAATCCGCTCACCCTGGTTTGAGTTGCCTTTCTTGTTCAGCATCACCCAAAGTAGCGGAAAGGCGACGCCCTCATGCACCACACCCAGCATCAAGATATTGAACACACAGCCACCAAACTCCCAGTTCGTGCGGTCAATCGACAACACCCAGGGTTGGGGTATATCCATCATCCCCGCCACCAGACGGGCAATCGCGTAGTAATCCAACTCGAACCCCCGAAAGAACCGTTGCAGCCGCTTGTAGTGCGAGGCCGACTGCGCCTTGCCCATAAAGCCCACCGCCAGTTCACTGAAATTCACCGTCTTGACTCGGAATAGCGCCACCAGGAACAAGGCCAGGAAGCTGAGGCGCGCTCCATGCCAACCCAAATGGGGCTGCAATGTGCGGCGGATTAGGCTAATCTGTTCCATGGGAGGGGTTGTGTGGGTTTGTGATTACTCCGATATAATTCCCTCCCTCCAGGCATTTTCAGCTTTTTGTCCTGTACTTAGCGCCGGAGCAGATGCGGCAAATGCTTGAGTCCTTGGGGATTTATATTAAACTGGTGGTGGATGTTCAGCGTGG
>JAAUOZ010000080.1 GCA_012034655.1 Leptolyngbyaceae cyanobacterium CSU_1_3
AAGTTGGGAGCAGGGGAACCGGACTTCTGCTCCCCCTCCCAATCTGGGAGAGGGCTGGGGTGAGGGCAAGACAGCCTTGCAGTGGATGGAATGATTGAATCCATGTTCCTAATTTAATAAACTGCAATTCTTGTGGGACGGGCATCTTGCCTGTCCGAACGGGTGAGACACCCGCACCACAGGTTATTTAATCCACAATCCTAAGTGCAAAAATCAAGTACCCGCTCAAGAGGGGTTGGGGTGAGAGTCTTCTGAGTTTTGTCAGTCAATCAGGCCCCAACCTGAAAATTCTACAAATTGTAGCCAACGCTAAAGAAAAAGCCTTTATCTTGGGCATTGTTGCCTTCATCCGTCAGCCTGACAAACGGAATTGCATAATCCAGACGAATTGTAAACCGAGGCACAGGCTCCCAAATCAATCCTAGACCAGCCGCCGCTAAGAAAGTTTCGTTGATCAACCGATTGGGGTTGTTGGATTTGTTCCATACAGACCCGACCTCGACAAAGGGAACTACTTGCAGCGTGGGCACACCCGAAGCATCTCGCAGCACAGAAATTCGATCTTCGAGGGAAAAGCGGAAGCCATTGTCACCCGATCGAGCATTTTGCCGATAGCCCCGCAACGACTGCCCCCCGCCAATCACAAATTGCTGAGACGGCAACAAACTGTCGGGCGATAGCTGCACATCTGCCTGAGCAATTAACAAATGATCGTTGCTGAGACGTTGCACCCGTTGAATCTGCCCCAGCCAGCTAAAAAAGCGCCCATCGGGAATCGGGTCATCGTTTGTCGTTGCGTCAAACACATTCAGACCGAGGCTAAACTGCGATCGTAACCCCCACGCCCCCTGGGGATCTCGTCTAACGTAGTCTTGGCCAAACTTCAAAACCCGTGTGCGGCTGTTGCCGTCTAGGTCGGGGCCAATCCCAAACGGAAACGGCGTATCGTTAAACAAAAACGTCTGCCCATCTTGCAGGGCAAATCCCAGCGATAGAGCCAGTTCTTGGCGAGGAGTCCGAATAATCGGTTGGCGGTAGCTCACCTCATAGAGTGTCGTCTGACTGCGAATGTCAAAGGCGGCAAAATCGGAGGCGATAATTCTGCTTTTGCTGGGAGACACGCGCAACTGCACGGTTCCATTTTTGGCATTGATCGGCACTCGGTAGCTAAAGTCAAACACGTTAGAGCCACCCTGGAGCGATCGAAAATAAGAAGCGCTCAATTCGTCCCCGATTCCGGTGACATTGCGATAGCCAAAAACGCCGCCCAACCGTTCTGAGCCGACACTCGGCGGCGAAAAATTATCAACCCCAATGTAGCCTGTGATCGCCTTTGACTCTTTGACTCGCAGCGTAAGAATGCTCTGCCCCAAGCCTGTTCCAGGACGCAGACTTGCCTCAACGTTCTCAAACAACGGGTCGGCTTTGAGGAGGCGGAGTTGATCTTCGAGGCGATCTTTGTTGAGGGGAACCTTTGCACCCAGTTGAATGCGACTGCGAACATAGTCAGGCTTGAGGCGCTGAGTCCCTTCTACATCAATTTTCTCTAAAGAACCCTCGACAACACGAATTTTCACTAACCCATCGTCGATCGCCTGATCGACCAGCACCGCTCTAGAGGTGATGAATCCCCGATTTAGGTAAAGCTGCGTGATGGCATCTGCGACATTTCTCAGATCTTCTAGGGTGACAGAGCGACCTTCGACGGGTTGAGTAATCGGCGTGAGATCCCCAGGCGTGAGAATCGTGCTGCCCGTGACTTCAATTTTGCGAACAGGGATACTCACAGGAGCGGGAGCCGGTTCTGGGGTGGGGACGATCGCCGGAGGAAGGGTGGGTTGTTGATCGCTAGGCGGCAACGGTTGAGGAGTGGGCAACGGCTGAGGAAAGCGATCGAGGTTTGGGTTGGGCTTCGGCAATGTTTGCGGTTCGGCTTGGGCGATCACAGTCTGAGTGCTTACAGTCTGGGTGCTTGCAGGCTGGGCGATCGCAGGGTCGGTAATTATTGGGTTTGCAGTCAGAACGATCGCCCAAGTTGGAGCAAGGACACGACAACCCGCCACAAAAGACCTTAGTAACATCGAACGAATACCCTAATTTAAGGAGGACTTTAGATTTTAAACCTGCCCAGAGACGCTCTGAGGTTGCCACAAATCGCAAGCCACAGTAACACAAAACACACTCAAGCGACGAGATTTTATTCACTACCGAGATCACGATCGCGCCGCACCGAAAATATAGGTTGGCATTTCAGGCGGCTTGAGATTGGGCAGGTTGTACCCATCCTCGGTAGGATTAAGAAGACAAATTGAAAAGACAAACTGAGAATCCATACCCAAAAGACGACACGATCGTCTCGACCGTTTTGCCCCCTTCAAATCTACCTGTGAAGCAGTCTAACCCCTTACTCTCGCTAGATTATGAGCCAGCCATCGAACGATCGGGCGACGATTTTTTCGATCGCGTCTCTGCCGCCCAATTTCCTCAACACTTGCTTAGATTTCGGAACGATGACATTTTGAGCCAGTTAGGGCTTTCTCCCTCATCAGTGACTGACGCAGATTTCATCGAAGCCTTCGGCAAATTTCAGGGACGAGATTCTTTTTTAGCATTGCGCTATCACGGCTACCAGTTTGGCGAATACAATCCCTTTCTGGGCGACGGTCGGGGCTTTCTCTACGGGCAAGTGCGGGGCATCGACGGCGAACTCTACGATTTCGGCACAAAAGGCTCCGGAACCACACCCTACTCCCGCGGGGCGATGGCAGGCTGACCCTCAAGGGCGGCGTGCGAGAGGTGTTGGCAGCGGAAATGCTGCATCGATTGGGAGTGCGGACTTCGCGCTGCCTGAGCCTGATCGAGACAGGCGATTCGCTCTATCGCGGCGATGAACCCTCCCCCACGCGATCGTCCGTCATGATTCGCTTCAGTCGATCGCACATTCGGTTTGGCACATTTGAGCGATTGGCGTATTTAGATCGCAAAGATTTAATCGCTATTCTGTTAGATCATGTCATCGAATATTACTATCCACATTTAATAGAAGAGCGCGATCGGTACGCTCTTTTCTATGCAGAACTCGTCCAAAAAGTTGCCCAATTGGTCGCTCAATGGATGGCAGCAGGGTTTTGTCATGCTGTTTTAAATACCGATAATATGTCGGTTACAGGCGAAAGTTTTGACTATGGCCCTTTTGCCTTTATCGAAACCTACAATCCTAGTTTTACAGCCGCTTATTTCGATCATTTTGGGCGCTACAGCTACAGCAATCAGCCCGGCATCTGTTATTGGAATTTAGAGAAATTACAGGTTCCACTTCAGAAAGTGATTACGATCGCAGACTTGCAATCTGAACTGGCAAAGTTTGAATCTTATTACCAATCAGCTTATCAACAAAGAATGCTCGATCGCTTAGGATTTGATCAGCTAGAAACATCTCTTGGTCAATCACTTGTTTATGCAACCATTCTGTTTCTAAAAGAGTCACAAGCTAGCTATCAAGGTTTCTTTTGGCAACTCGCGCAGCAGTTTTCTCAGAGTTGGCGATCGCAACCAGATAATATTTTGAGTGATTTAGAAATTTTGGATGATTCGGTTAAAAATAGCTTACAAAAATGGCGACAAATCTATCATCACGCCCTCAATCAGTCACCCGAAGATCGAATGCTATCAATTGCAAACAAATTGTCTCAATTTAACCCAGAAACTACTTTAGTAAGACCTGTCATTGAAGCGATTTGGAAGCCTATTATCGAAGCAGACGACTGGGCAGGTTTCTATCAGCTTTTGTCAGCAATCAGAGCACAGCCAGACACCAAAACTTCTGTCGCCTAGGGACGATCGCACAGGCATGATAGAGCCTCCTACTTTCTCCACCGAAAGACTCAATATTCGCTTACTTGAGCAACGAGATATCCCAGCCGTAATCAAGTATTACGAAGACAATCGAGAATTTTTGGAGCCCTTTGAACCGCTGCGGCCCAAAAACTTTTACACACGAGAGTTTTGGTCACAGAAAATTGACAAAGGTTTGATCGAATTTAGCTACGATCACTCCCTGAGATTGTTTTTGTTTAAGCGATCGCATCCCAGCCAAGTCATCGGCTCTGCAAACTTTACCCAAATAGTTGAAGGGGTCTCTTACTCTTGTTGTCTGGGGTATAGCCTCGCCAAATCTGAACAGAGCAACGGTTACATGACAGAGGCCCTCCAAACGGTGATTCCTCACATCTTTGAAAACATCAATATGCATCGAATTAATGCAAATTACATGCCCCACAATCGTCGCAGTGGGAGTGTTTTAAAGCGATTAGGGTTTGCCATAGAAGGCTATGCAAGAGACTATTTAATGATTAATGGAAAGTGGGAAGATCATATTCTCACTAGCCTCGTCAATTCAAATTGGAAAGCGTAAGCAATGAGCACGAAAAAATGAGCATCCTAGGAGATACGATCGTTGCTATTGCCACTGCAATTGTTCCCGAACAAGGTAGTGTAGGAATTGTGCGGGTGTCAGGCCCAAATGCAGTCTCGATCGCCAAAAATCTCTTCTATTCTCCGGGCCAAATATGGGAGACTCACAAAATTTTATATGGGTATATTCGCCATCCAAACACTCAAAAAATCGTAGACGAAGCTCTACTATTGTTGATGTTTGCCCCGCGTTCTTATACCCGTGAAGACGTGGTGGAGTTTCAATGTCATGGTGGAATTATGGCCGTTCAGCAAGTATTGCAACTTTGCTTAGAACAGGGCGCAAAATTGGCGCAGCCAGGAGAATTTACACTGCGAGCATTCCTAAATGGGCGGTTAGATTTGACGCAGGCAGAAAGCATTTCTGATCTCGTCGGGGCCCGATCGCCGCAGGCCGCCCAACTCGCGATCGCAGGACTCCAGGGCAAACTCGCGCACCCAATTCGACAACTGCGTCTCACTTGTTTAGATATTCTCGCCGAAGTCGAAGCTCGGATTGATTTTGAAGAAGATTTGCCTCCGCTCAACCAGGCAGAAATTCAGGTCAAACTAGAACAAGTGTTGGCAGATGTCACCCAAATTTTGGCCACGGCCGACCAGGGCGAACTGCTGCGATCGGGCTTAAAAGTTGCGATCGTGGGCCGCCCTAATGTGGGCAAGTCTAGTCTGCTCAATGCCTGGAGCCGCAGCGATCGAGCGATTGTCACCGATCTGCCCGGCACAACCCGCGATGTGGTCGAATCTCAGCTTGTGGTGGGTGGCATTCCGATTCAGGTTTTGGATACGGCAGGCATCCGAGAAACTGACGATCGGGTAGAGCAAATTGGCGTAGAACGATCGCGCAGTGCCGCCCAATCTGCGGATTTAATTCTGTTAACGATCGATGCCCAAACAGGTTGGACAGATGCCGATCAAACTATTTATGATCACGTTAAAAATCGCCCCGTTATTCTGATTATTAATAAAATTGATTTAGTAGACTCGATCGCATTTCCCCATCCAAAAGATCTAGCTGGAATTGTTAAAACTGCTGCTGCTTTTCATCAAGGAATTCAAACCTTAGAAACTGAGATTCTCAAAATAGTTCAAACTGGAAACATTCAGGCAGCAAATCTTGAACTCGCGATCAATCAACGCCAAGCCGCCGCCCTGACTGAGGCAAAAGCTGCCCTACAGCAGGTCAAAGAAACGATCGCACACTCCCTGCCCCTCGACTTTTGGACGATCGATCTGAGAAGCGCCGTGCAAGCCCTGGGCGAAATTTTGGGCGAAGACGTGACAGAATCTGTCCTCGATCGCATCTTTAGCCGCTTCTGCATCGGAAAGTAAGCCCTGATCACCCAAATTTAACGGTTCAAACCTCATAAGATGAGAAGTTGTCGATCGTCGGAGCAGCGAGTATGCGAATTTTGATCATGGGTGGGACTCGATTCATCGGAGTGTACCTGACCCAGATTTTGCTAGACCAGGGGCACGAAGTCACTTTATTTAATCGCGGCAACAAGCCTGCCCCCGCAGCGGTTGAGCAGATTTTGGGCGATCGTACCAACCCCGCCGACCTGAAAGCAAAACTCACCGGACAAACCTTCGACGCAATCTTCGACAACAACGGGCGCGAACTGAGCGACACCCAGCCTTTAGCAGAAATCTTCAAAGATCAGGTGCAGCACTTCGTCTATATGAGTTCGGCAGGGGTCTATCTCAAATCTGACCAGATGCCCCACATGGAGAGCGATCCCATTGATCCCAAGAGTCGGCACAAGGGCAAGCACGACACCGAAGCTTACCTCGCCGCCCAAAGATTGCCCTTTACATCCATCCGTCCTACTTATATCTATGGCCCACAAAACTACAACGATCTAGAAACTTGGTTTTTCGATCGAATTGTTCGCGATCGTCCGATCCCCATTCCCAGTCACGGCCAGCACTTTACCCAATTTGGGCACGTCAAAGATCTGGCTCAAGCGATGGCCAATGTGCTGGGCAACAGGGCTGCCATCGGCCAAATCTATAACGTATCGGGCGATCGTTTTGTCACTTTCGACGGTCTCGCTCGTACGTGTGCCGCTGCCCTGGGCAAAGATCCCGATCGTCTTGAGATCGTCCACTACGACGCAAAACAATTCGACTTCGGCAAGCGCAAGGCCTTCCCCATGCGAACCCAGCACTTCTTCGCCGATATCCACAAAGCCATGGGTGATCTCCATTGGCAACCCAAATTTGACCTGCAATCCGGTCTCAAAGACTCTTTCGACCACTACCTAGAATCTGCACGCAACACAGCCACGATCGACTTTTCCACCGACGATGAGATTTTGCACCAAAAATCTGGCAACGGCTGACGAATCATGGCTCGATCGCCCCATTGCTGCCACACTACTCTAGACTTTGTTAAAGAGTTATTCAAAATCATCACTCGTGGGAACAATTGGGAGCATTTTAATCGGCATTATCGGCGGCGCGATCGGCGCGATTGTGCTGATTCTGCTGGGGCTTGACCTGCAATATCGGCAGAAGCCTGGCAACAAGTTAGAAGTGACTTCGGGAAACTGGGAGCTAGAAGTCTACGAACCGCAACGCTATCTTTTGGTCGGAGAATTGCAACTTTGCAATCGCACTCGTCGCCTAGAAATCATGGTTCCTGAAATTTGGGCAGAGGTGAAATTGCTCTCATCTAGCAGTTTAGACGGGGTGACAACCTCTACCCAGATCCTCCCTCGCTTCTCAGAGGCCAGCGATCGCACAGACGGCTATTGGGAAGGGCACATCGTCAAAATTGGCAAATCTGATCCGATCGAAGTCACCGTCGAAATTTGCGGGCCCGATCTCCGATCTCTCAAAGTTGCCTGGGTGAAAATTCACTATGTCACCTATGGCCCCGGCGGACGGATTCCCTGCGTTCGGCATGTTGTGGTTCCGCTCAGGTTTCCCCATACAGAAGACTCCAAGCGCTGGCGACCCGCAGCCAATGCAGATGTGCTGCCCATTCATACCCATTTGCTAACCGAGCTAGACGACCCAGTGGCGATCGTTCAGCGCTATGTCATGCCCCACGCCCAAACCGGGGATATCGTTACCCTGGGTGAAACCCCGATCGCCATCATGCAGGGCCGCTTCCACCATCCCAGCACCGTCAAACCAGGCTGGCTAGCCAAACGGCTCTGTTACTTCTTCTTGCCGACTTCTAGCCTGGCAACCGCCTGCGGGCTGCAAACCCTGGTTGATATAGTTGGCCCCGTGCGCGTGTTCATCGCTTTCGTCATCGGTGCGATCGCCAAAATTTTTGGTCAACCCGGATTTTTCTACCGCCTGGCCGGAGAACAGGCCAGACTGATCGACGACGTAACCGGAACCCTGCCCCCCTACGACCAATTCATCGTCCTCGGCCCCGACAACCCGCAAGCCATCGTCAATCAGATTCAACGAGAAACCGGACTATCTGCGGCGATCGTAGACGTGAATGACTTAAAAAGCAGTTAAGATATTGGCAGCGACCACCGACCTGTCAACCCCCCTTCTCAAACAGGCACTGATCAGCAACCCCGCTGGAAATGCTGACGAGCAGACCCCCGTAGTCTTGATTCGCCCTACCGAGTCGCGACTGGCCCCCGCCAAGTCTGGCTCAATAGGAGAAGCCTAAAAAATGCTTTGGGCCGCCCCGCGAATCTCTCTTGAGGTTGACCTAGTTGATCTGCCCAACTTCTAATCTGAGAAGGTGAATAGCCGCCGTCTTAATTACCATGATTCGAGCCTTTTCTCAGACGAGTAATGTAGTCATCCGTCCGCTTCAATACCGCGATTTGGAAGCGGTGGAACGGCTGTCCACAGAAGCAGGTGAGGCAGAAAATCCGAGTTGCTCAATGGTACGTGAAAAGCCCGTCTCCATTCGTCGCTGGTATGGCATTCTCAAGTTTCTCAGCCTGTTTCCCAATCCTTTACAAAACTCAGTTTCCGTCAACGTTGCCGAACTGAATCAGAAAATCAAAGGGATGATTCAGGTGTCTCCTTTCAATCGCACTCGCACTACCTGGCGGGTCGATCGAGTTGCCGTAGATGCCGTCCTTCTTGAGGCAGTGGCCGAGTCGGGAGAATCTTCCACTCCAACCGCATCCCAACCCTCAACGCTTCTCACCTCAAGCGATGTAGGCTCCCTGCTGCTGCGCTATTGCCTCGAAACCATCTGGCAAGCCCGCACTTGGATTCTCGAAATCGATGTCAACGACAAAGCAGCCCTGGCCCTCTACCGCAAAAATGGGTTCCAGCCCTTGGCTCACATGACCTATTGGGATATCTCGCCTACCCTCCTGCAAGAACTGTCTGAGCGAGAACCCGACCTGCCCAACCTTTTACCTGTCAGCAATGCCGACGCTCAGTTGCTCTACCAGCTAGACACAATGGCCATGCCGCCGCTCGTGCGTCAGGTCTTCGATCGCCATATTCACGACTTCAAAACAAGTCTGTTTGGCTCTCTCAAAGAACTGGCAAAGCAGTGGCTCACCCAGTCAGAATCGGTCAGTGGCTACGTGTTTGAGCCCCAGCGTAAGGCCGCGATCGGCTACTTTCAGATTCGCCTCTGTCGCGATGGTTCTCAGCCCCACATGGCTCAGCTAACCGTCAATCCCGCTTACACCTGGCTCTACCCCGAACTGATGTCTCAGATGGCCAGAATTACCCAAGAAGTTCCTGCTCAGTCTCTCCATCTCGCCTCTTCCGACTACCAGCCAGAACGAGAAGAATATCTGGAGCGGATCGGGGCCGATCGCATCGCCCATACCCTGGTGATGTCGCGATCGGTCTGGCACAAACTGCGCGAAGCCAAGCCGATCGCCCTAGAAGGATTGCAGCTTGCCGACGTTCTCCAGGGTCTCCAACCCTCACGCAAGCCCGTTCCCGGACGAATTTCATTGCTCAAATCTATGACTCAGCCCAAAGGCGATCCCAAAACCGAGATCCCCAAAACCTCTGCGGTTGATGCCTCTAGCAATACCGTTCAAGATCTCGTCAACCTGGCCGCCCAAACCGAACCCCAGCGCGAAGACCCTTGCTGCTAAAATGCCTCCACTGTCGTAAATTTGAGGCATGAGGAGATGGCGTTTGTCTCTGCCCTTGGTTTAGATGTAGGCCGCAAGCGAATTGGGGTGGCTGGCTGTGATGGCACAGGCTTGATCGCCACCGGAATCACAACGATCGAGCGTAAATCCTTCGATCAGGTGGTCGCAGAACTCAAGCATCTGGTGCGAGAACGGCGAGTGCAAACTCTCGTGATTGGCCTGCCCTACACGATGGACGGCACAGTCGGCTTTCAGGCAAAACAAACGCAGAAATTCGCCAGGTCTCTCTCCCAGGCTCTCGATCTCCCGATCGTCTACATAGACGAGCGGCTTACCAGCTACCAGGCAGAGCAACTGCTCCACGCCGAAGGAATTTCTCCCTCCCGCCACAAAGGGCTGATCGATCGCAAAGCAGCGTCCCTTATTTTGCAACAATGGTTAGATGAGCGCCGACACACCGCAGAAGCGAAAGATAATCAACCGCAAATAGATTCTCTAGAACTTGAACCTTAAAACGCATCCCCATCTCGCGAACGTACCCGTTCTAAGAGATACTTTTCTGAGAGCCATCGTGTGCACGCTGAGGAGTTGTCACCAAATGCCGGAATCGAATCGAGATAGAGAAAGTCCAATGGATGAAGAAAGCATTGATATGGATGCTCCCACTGTAACTTTGACGGACGAAGCGGGGCTAACCCTCACTTGCTATATCGAGCATTCTCTGGAAGTCGAAGAACAGGAGTACGTCCTATTGCTCCCCGTTGATTCCCCCGTCGAAATTTTTGCCTGGCAAGAAGACGGGGAAGAAGATGAAGCCGTTTTAGTCGAAGATGACGAAGAACTGGATCTAGTCTTCACCACTGCCAAAGCCGTTCTAGAGGAGCAAAACCTCACCCTCAAGCGCACCGCAGTCGTGCTGACCGTCGAGGGCGACCTGCCTGAGTTTGTGGAGGACGAAGAAGAGTGGGCAGGGGTTGAGTCTGACTCGCAAGATGAACAGGAGGAGCTACAGCTTTTAGCCAGCTTCTACCACGAAGATCAAGAGTACGCGATCTACGCCCCCCTCGATCCTTTCTTCATCTTGGCGAGAATGGACGAGGAAGGGCAGCCGCATCTTCTATCTCCAGAAGAACTCAAGAAGATCGAACCCATGCTGCCGATGATCGAAGACCAGCTTTTTGACGAGTTGGATTAATGTTCTGTCGAGTCGGCTTGGAGGAGTTGAAAGTCCTTTAAAAATGACCGCCCAATTTATTGAGCCGTCTAAATTTAGAGTGAGATAGACGAGGGCTGCAACGCATTTTGCGAGGGAGATGAAGGATCAGCCGGTATCAATTGCATCCTGTGAGCTTGTCCTTCATCCCTCTGATAAGAACTTCTAATAGATATTGACTAAGAACGACAGACCATCGATTATTTGTTCTGGCTGACACCGATCGTTCCCCAAGACGCGATCGCCGTCCTCTATAAATCTACAAATACAAGATGAAAGTTGTTCAGCGTGTTGCAAAAGGATCTTTTTACCTCATCCTAGTGGGTGTGGTGCTGGGTTTATCAGCGTGGCGGGCCCAGGCTTGGTGGAGTTGGGCTAGCGCTCCGATCGCGCAACAGGCTCCGGCTGAGCCAGGAAAACGAGTGGTGCTTCAGATTCCCCAGGGAACCTCCGCCCAGCAGATCGGGCAGGAACTAGAAACAGCCGGGCTGATTAAGTCAGCCAAAGCCTGGGAACTCTGGGCCCGTTGGCTGATGTACCAAAATCCAGAGGGCGGCTTTCAAGCCGGAAACTACGACCTATCAACCGCAGAGCCACTGCAACGGATCGCCGAGAAGATCTGGACGGGGGAAGTTGCCCAACGAAGCTTTACCATTCCTGAAGGCTGGTCGCTGCGGCAAATGGCGGCTTACTTTGAGCGGCAAGGCTTCTTTAAGGCGGAGGAGTTTGTCATGGCTGCAAGTCAAGTACCCGTGGGCAGATATCCCTGGTTGCCGAGTAATTTTCCCCATTTAGAAGGGTTTCTGTATCCTGATACCTATCAGATTCCCGTAGGGTCAGCCATTACGCCACAACAAATTGTGCAGCAAATGCTCGATCGCTTTGAGCAAGTCGCCCTGCCTATTTATAATCAGGCTCAAGGCAAGACTCAACTGTCTCTCGCTCAATGGGTGACTTTGGGCAGCATTGTTGAGAAAGAGGCTGTGGTTCCTTCGGAGCGATCGCTGATTGCGGGAGTCTTTACAAACCGACTCAGACAGGGCATAGCGCTAGGATCTGACCCAACGGTGGAGTATGGGTTGGGCATTCAGCAAACAAAGGAAACCCCTTTAACCCTGGCGCAGGTAAAAACCCCTTCCCCTTACAACACCTATATCAATCCGGGATTGCCGCCCACGCCGATCGCCAGTCCTGGTGTCGCCAGCCTCAAAGCCACCCTCGAACCCGAAACAACCGACTATCTTTATTTCGTAGCCCGCTACGACGGAACTCACGTTTTTAGTCGCACCCTAGGGGAGCACGAAGCGGCTCAAGGAAGTATTCGCGATCGCGTGGATGCAGAGGCAAAAGAAACGCAAAACTCATCCGAACCCAAGCAATCTGCCAACTAAGAAATGCGGATTTAATTAACATGCAATTCCTTGGGGAGGTCAGGGCACGGTTCCTGACACAATTCTGAAGGTTGCAGACTGGTTCCAATCCATAATCCTAACTGCGTCAAACTGAGTAATTTGCGGATTGTGGAAGAGGCGCGATCGCCGTAGACTACAGAACAGTTCTCTAAGCAAGATGCTCGTTACCTTCAAGGCGGCTTCGGAAATAAGCCCGTCGAAACTTTGAGCTTTTTTGAAAAATGCAGCATTCTCAAGATTCATCGATCGTTGAGGTACGATCGAGCACGATCGGTCAATAGCCGATCGGTCAATAGCCGATCTGTTTGAAATTGAGGCATAGGGAGAAACATCAAGCTTAGTTCTCCCTCATCCCTTGCTCAAAGCACTGGCTTGCACACCCTGTTCACCACCGACTTACGCTTTATGTCTTGGGGCAAACTTTTACAACCCGATCTGATTCTAGAAAGCTCAATTTTGAGTCTAACTCCTGAAATGATTCAACAGCACCACCTCAAAGGGTTGGTGCTAGATGTCGATGAAACCCTCGTCCCCATTACATCGGCGCAGGTCTGTGCGGAGTTGTCGCCCTGGGTGGAGGCCATTCAGCAGGTGGCAACGCTCTGGCTTGTCAGCAACAATATTAACGAGAATCGGATTAAGCGCATTGCTGATCCCTTCAACTTGCCCTATATCGCTGGAGCCGGAAAGCCTTCTCGTCGCAAGCTCCGGCGCGCGGTTACAGCGATGGGGCTACCCCCCGAACAGGTGGGCATGGTAGGCGATCGACTGTTTACCGACGTGTTGGCAGGAAATCGGTTGGGAATGTTCACCGTTTTAGTGAAGCCAATGGTCGATCCCGCAGAGGCAGCACGTAACTACCCGGTGCATACCTTTGAGGTTTGGTTGTCTGAGGTGTTGGGAGCCTCTCTGACCCCAAGAAAGCAGTAGCCCAAAAATGCCCTCTTACTCAGAAGTCATACAAAACTTCACATCTCCTCACAATTTAGAGGAAATGCGAAATATAAAGAAAACATTACGTCTACAGCGATTGTGAGAAATCCCTGGCATTCTGTAGATATATCAAATGGAGCCAGCCAATTTAAAGGCTCTAAACTTAGACACCTTTGAATACATTGATAAAGCGTCAGTCCCAGTCATAGGGAACTGGCGCTTTATCATCAGAATGTGACCTTAAAAAAAGAGGGAATAGGGGAAAAGTAAAAAATATAGAACCCACGCAATACTCTTGTTCTAGCTCCCTTTCTTCTTGAGGAGAAAGAGTTGGGATATGAGGGTTTTCTTCGATTGCGTAAGTCCTGGAATAAAAATTGAGCGGACGATCGCGTTCTGATTCAACAGCTTAATGGCGACTGCTACGATCGCTCCCCAGGGGCCACCCCAGGCGCGTAGGTTGCTCATACACCCGCTTCAAGGTGTTCACATCTCGCGCAGAAATGAGGGGAGGATGGCGAACCTGAGAAAAATATAGGGCATCGGTTTGTAGCAGACTATGGCCCCAGATGCCCAAGGCGTGGCCCAATTCATGGCGAGCCGAGGCCAAAATATATTCGATCGCCTGATTGGGCTGCACCACCACCGTACACCGATGGGCCAAAATCGCCGAGGCATTAGGGATCGACCTAGCATACAATTCGTATCTCGTCTCAGCCGATCGCAGGCGCGGCAAACTTAGCTTTCCATTAGGTTGAGTCACAACTCGGAGCGGCAAGCCCGATCTCAGCACCCGAATGTCTGCCCCCTCTGGAAGATCGACAACCTGAAGCGGCAGAAAAGCGTTCCATTCTACGATCGCCTGCTCAACCGCCTTCACCCACGCCTGGCTACGAACCAGAGGGGTCGATTTTGAAACAGGTTCGACATATACCTTGACGGGGAACTGCGACCAAATCAAATATTCAGCCTGAGTTTTAGGAATCTGATCGAAATAGTCACCCTGGCGATCGCGATCAACCCACGCAGCTAACCCAGAGGGAAGTGGGTGAGCTTGGGGTGGCGGTAGACGATCAACAGCACCCGCAGACAGCCCTAACAAAACGCACCCAAGGCAACCGAGAATCGCCAGAGGACGCGCAATGAAGGGCAAAAATCGACCCAGGAGCGATCGAACCCGACTTTGAGTAAAATGCCAGAATCTCAACCCAAAATCTCAACTCTAACGACCCAACCAGCCAGCACTCAGAATAATCGTAATGCCAATAAATAGCACCGTCAGCACCCAGGTTGCTCGGTTGAGCGTTGTCTCAGCACTCTTGGTACTGGTGAAAAGTTGAGCCTGTCCGCCCAATCCGCTTAGGCCGTCACCCTTGGGGCTGTGCAGCAGCACTAGCACAATCATCCCTACTGAGCAAAACATCCAAATGGCTTTCAGAACGTAAATTATTGTCATGATCACAACCTTTCAACAAAACTATCGGGCGATCTTCACGGGGGTGCGATTTTTGCGAACCTCAAAGCTGGCAGACTCAATCATCGATCGACCCGTCATCTCAGAGGGCTGGGCAGATTGAGAATATCGAGAATCGTCGGTGCAATGTCTGCCAAACGCCCATCACTTCTCAGGGTTACATCTGTCCCATGGCCGGGGATCTTTAGCCCCTCACCTTCTACCAGGATAAACGGAACCGGGTTTGTGGTGTGCGCCGTCCAGGGATTTCCTTGTTCGTCCCACATCAGCTCGGCGTTGCCGTGATCGGCAATGATGATCGCAGTCCCCCCAGCGCGATTGACAGCTTCGAGCAGGCGACCCAGGCAGCGATCGACTGCCTCCAGAGCCGTCACAGTAGCATCCATCTGCCCCGTATGACCGACCATATCTGGGTTGGCGTAGTTGATCACCACCAGGGAATAGATCTTCTTGGCGATCGCCCTGACTGCCCCATCAGTGACCGCCTCTGCCGACATAGCAGGGGCACTGTCGTAGGTGAGCACCATCGGACTGGGAACCAATTCGCGATCTTCACCCGGAAAGGGTTCTTCTAGACCGCCGTTGAAAAAGTAGGTGACGTGGGCATATTTCTCGGTTTCGGCGGTGCGAAGTTGGCGCAACCCATGCTGAGCAATGACTCCACCGAGAATGTTGTTGAGATTCTGCGGCTCGAAGGCGACGAGAACTGGCAAGTTGGGATCGTATTGGGTGAAGGTGGCAAACGCGATCGCAGGAATTTGCGTCCGCTCGAAGCCATTAAACTTAGAATCGACGAACGCTTGGGTCAGTTGGCGGGCACGATCGGGGCGGAAGTTGAAGAAGATTATGCCATCACCAGCTTCGACGGCTCCGGGGGCGATGCGAGTCGGCAAGACAAATTCGTCGGTTTTGCCGTGATCATAGGAGGCTTGCAGCACTTCTAGAGCGGTGCGACCGTCGCCTGGGCCATCCTGCGTCATGGTGTTGTAGGCGAGGTTGACTCGATCCCAGCGACGATCGCGATCCATAGCGTAATAGCGGCCGCTGAGGGTGACAATTTTTCCAGTGTGGGTGCGATCGAGATAGCCCTGGATGCGACGTACAGCGTCTAAACCTTCGGTGGGCTGAGTGTCGCGTCCATCGGTAATCACATGCAAGCAGACTTCCTGAATTCCCTGCAATTTTGCCAGGTCAAGCAGGCCAAACAAATGACTGAGGTGAGAATGAACGCCCCCGTCGGAGCACAACCCCACCAGGTGCAACTTCCCCTGACTGTGCCGCACTGATTCGCAAACCTGCACTAGCTTGGGATTTTTGAGCAGGCTTCCATCTTCTACTGCGTCTGAGATCCGCACCAATTCTTGAGGAACCACTCTGCCCGCGCCGATATTGAGATGCCCTACTTCTGAGTTGCCCATTTGCCCATCGGGTAGGCCGACATCTTTACCCGAAGTCCGAATTAAGGTGTGAGGATAGCTTCCCACAGGCTGCTCATCACGGGTGTTTTGGCAGCAGCAATGGCGTTCCCGTCCTTATCTTCGCGATATCCCCAACCGTCGAGGATGACTAGCACTACAGGAGAGACAGACGCTTGCGCCATACTTTGAATGCCCTTCCACTGAATAATTCTCTGCAAATGATACCACTGTGATCAAGATCCTTAACTTTACGATCGTACCAGCTAAAGCAACGTGATGAGGGGCAAAAGTATAGGTTGAGAAACTTCAGCAAAAGGATCAGGTTCGGCTATTTAGCGTTTGTTTGCTCTCTCTGGAGATCGAGCCACATGACCCCTCCTAGCCTGATTGACTGACTCACAAAACTCAAACCGCCCTTACCCCAATCCCTTTCCCAGAGCGGGTGAGGGACTTTTTAATCTGGTTTTGTTCCGGCTCCCCTTAGTAACTCTTGTGGGAAAAGAGGTTGGGGGATGAGGGGAAAGATTTGTCAGCCAGCCAGCCCTCCGAGCAGTCACAGTCTTTAGGGCTGCGACTCGCAATCTTTCTAGAAGCTTTCTAAGTTGTACAGAAATTAACGAGCTTTTTGCGTTTTTTTTCGCTTTTTCTTTTTCTTTCTGTTTGCCTCGCTTTGCTTCTACTTTGGCAGCTTTTTCGGCTTCGATCGCCCCTAGCCTGGCTTTTTCTTTCTCCTCAGCAATCTTATCTAAGTAATAGTGATAGTCTCCACGGTAGAGATGCAACTCTCCGTCGCGAATTTCAACAATTTTGTTGACGGTTTGCGAGATGAAATAACGATCGTGGGAGACAATGATCACGCTGCCGTCGTAGTTTTGAATCGCTTCTTCCAGCATTTCTTTGGCTGGGATATCTAAGTGGTTGGTTGGCTCATCTAGGATCAATAAATTGGCAGGACGCAGCAGCATTTTCGCTAAGGCAAGGCGGGCTTTTTCGCCACCGCTCAGAGATTCTACCTTCTTGAAAACGGTGTCGCCGCTAAACAGAAATCGGCCTAAAAGTGTCCGAACCTCTTCATTTGTCCACTTAGGAACTTCATCGTGAATGGTTTCCATGACGGTTCTTTGCAAATCAAGGGCTTCCGCCTGATTTTGCTCAAAATAGCTGGGCATCACGTTATGATCCCCTAGCTTAATGCTGCCGCCGACGGGTTCTTCCATCCCCATCAACAGGTGTAGTAAGGTTGATTTTCCGGCTCCGTTGGGGCCCAATACGGCAATACGATCGCCCCGCTCGATTAGCAGCTCTGCCCCTAAAAATAGAATTTTTTCGCCATAGGTATGCACCAAATCTTTGACGATCACGACTTCTCGTCCACTTCGGGGCGCAGGCGGAAAGCGAAAGTGCAGCGTTCTGACATCTGAGTCGGGCGCTTCGATGCGATCGATTTTTTCTAGCTGTTTCTCGCGGCTTTTGGCCTGGGTGCTGCGGGTGGCACTGGCTCGGAAGCGATCGACAAAGGTTTGCTGTTTCTCTAATTCTTTTTGCTGCCGCTCGAAGGCGCTCATTTGGGCATCTCGCTGTTCTTGCTTTTGCTGCAAGTAGGCGGAGTAGTTGCCGAGGTAAGTGGTAGACACACCGCGCTCGGTTTCGACGATCTGTGTGCAGAGGCGATCGAGAAATTCGCGATCGTGGGAGACAATCACCATGGGCGTAGACAGCCCTTTCAGGTAATTTTCTAGCCACTCGATCGTTTCTAAATCTAAATGGTTTGTCGGCTCGTCTAGCAGCAGTAGATCGGGCTTTTGTAGGAGAATTTTGCCCAAACTCATTCGCATCTGCCAGCCGCCACTGTAGGCACTGACGAGACGATCGCCCTCCTCAATTTCAAACCCCAGTTCTGGTAAGATTTTCTCAATTCGCGACTCTAGCCCGTAGCCGTCCATGCCTTCAAACTGGCGTTGCAGCTTGTCCATTTTGTGGATTAGTTTGTCAAGCTCTTCTGGGTCGGCGGTCTCCATAGCGTGATGCACCTTCGACAGCGCCTCGTGGACATCGTTTGCCTCCCCAAAGGCTTGCCAAAACTCCTCACGAACGGTGCGCGTCGGATCGACTTCAAACTCTTGGGTCAAGTAGGCGATGTGCAGGCTAGCGGGACGGATCACCTCGCCAGAAGTTGGTTCCATTTCCCCGGCGATAATTTTTAGCTGGGTCGATTTTCCGGCCCCGTTTACCCCGACTAAGCCGACGCGATCGCCCGATTTCACCTCCCAATTGATATCTTTTAGCACTTCGCCAGTGGGGTAGATCTTACTGACGTGTTCGAGTCGCAGCATTTGGGAGGCTCCAGGAAATTGGATGAGGAACTTCTATATATTAAACAAATCGTAACAACTTCGATCCAGGGATTTGTGGGCGAATTCGATCGTGGGGGACTTGCAGATCAATTCTTTTCCCCCCTTAAGGGCCCAGCAGTACCATGGCCTCAACAACATTCATCTTGAGCAGATACTTTAGTTTCGTGCCCATCCCTTAGCCGTCTGCCTCATTGGGGAGGGTAAAGAAATCTTCTTGCTCTTGCAGAGAGGCTTCTAGCAGATTCGTCGTGCCTAGTTTGATGCTCTCGTGATAGAGGTAGGCAATATCCAACGCTTCTAGGGTGGCGCGGATGTGGGTACGGATGGGTTGGCTGCCGATCGTGCTTACCAGTTCTGGTACGTTTAGTTTGGCATCCCAGGCGTAGGCGTTGCCGTGGAGTTTGACCAAACGATCGAGCAGCGTCACCAGGTTGGCAGTTTCGAGGGGGCGAATGGTTGGGCAGTTGGAGCCGATCGCCGTATCAAAAAAATCTCGCATCACCAGCCCTGCGTCTGCCCCAAACTTCTCGATCGCCACCTCAGGAATTTGGGTGCGATCGTTCTTAGCGCTGGGTGTACTTGTGCCGCTAAACCACACATCGTTTCGCAAGCTAGAGGCTACCACACCAAAGGTATAAATCGGGTAGGGATTGCGACAAAACAACTCATTTTCGCCATCTCGACGCACATCGCGGCTTGACCAATTCAACAACCAATTCAAGTTGCGATAGGCCTGGAGTCGCCCCATTTTGCCGAGCCGTCCGATTAGTTCTACCTCATCGAGCAAAATGACCCAACCTTTGTAGCCACAAAAGGCGATCGCGTCGGCCATTACACCAAAGTAGGCGCTGCCATGTTGGGTTGCCCGAAAGTTGAGATCAAATTTGGGCAACGGTTCGCCTCGGCTGGCGCGGTGAATGCGTTTGAGTTCGGGGCTGCTGAGACGAGTGCCCGTCAGGTCGCCATAGAGTAGATCTTGCTCTTCGCCCGATGTGAAAAAGTAGTCTTCGAGCACGATCGCGGGCAGGGGGTGGCTGTAGCGATCGCGATCAGAAATCACACTGTTGAGAAAGTCGCCCGCTTTTTTAGAATTCAGCGCTTTGGTCAGACCTGCCATTTTAGAGTCGGGTGTCTGAATCACCGAGGCCACTCGCCCATAGAAATTGAGCAAATGGTGACAAGACACCTCTCGGCTCAGCGACACGCGACTGACGGCAAAGCCCAAATCGAGGGCAGCGTGTTCTACGGTCGTCAGGGCGTGGGTTTTGCCCTGGCCATAGGGCCCCCAGGCGAGCCGACCCAAAGAGCGTTGCCCCCGGGAAAATTGCTCTAGATCTTGGCGGATCAGGTTGGTGAGTGACGATCGCAAATCGGGCAATTCTCTCGTTGAGGTGCGCGTCGGAATTCCGGCTCTCAGCGATTCGACAACGGTGATAGATTTTCTACGATTTGCGTCATACCTTTCCATCAGCGATTCCACCTTATCTATCCAAGCGTTCATTGATCCTAGCGATCGTCACTCTAAAGTTAATCGCCCAAGGTTAATCGCCCAAAACTAATCACCCAAATTAATCATCCTTCGTCAAGCGCCATCAGCGTGGTTTCAATGACTTTAGCTTGCAGTTGGCTATAGTCGTAGAGATCGGGAGGTTCACGATCGATCACCTCATAGCCTGCTTCTTGATAGAGGGTTCGCAACCTCGCTTGCACTTGCTCCGGAAAGCTTTTGCCCTGGGCGACGAGATGAATGTCGGTGTCTACAATGTCGCCGAGCGGGTTAAACCGATCGAGGGGCAACAGTCCCGTTTGCAGTCGCATCCACAGGGCCTCATAGCTTTTGAAGCCACGGCGATCGTCCTCGATCATTTCGCGCCGTCCGGCGAGAAGTAACAGAAAGTGATCCAACAGTTCTACATCGTCGATGATTTGGCGAAACAGTTCGCAGGTGTCTTTGATGGCATTGGCACTGTACTTAAAGCGGCGCGTTTCGGGGTGGCGTTCGGTCATGGTTTCGAGGTCGTCGATCGCCACAACTAGCCCCGTCATACCCGCCAGGTGCAACAGCCGAATCAAAGAATTTAACCAATAGCGGGCATTAGACTTTTGCAGCCGTTCGTATAGCAGAGTGGCTTGTTTTTGGTGGCGTTCTAGTTTGTCGCCCGCTAGCCATCTCAGCGCGACCCGAATACTTTCTTCGTTGCCGCTAATCAGCCGATTGCTGATCACATGGTGGGCAAAGGCTCGAAAGGAGGAGCCAAAGTCTACGTCTCGCAGGGTGATGCCGATCGCCCGTTTAATTTCGTGCATCGCTAAGTCGCGCGTCAGCCCTTGATCTTCGATCAAAATAGACAGAATATTGTCGCGATCGTCGTATTGGCCATAGCCCAGTTTTTTGGTGACGAGTTGGCACAATCCGCTAACCAATCGTTCTTTGTCAAGATCTTTGACGATCGCTCGATACAATCCTATCAGGTCATTCAGACGATATTCTCGTGCAGAAAGATAAACAGTTTGGTAATCGAGAATGCGTGCATCTTGCAACACACAGCGCAGCAGATGAGTTTTGCCCGTGCCCATGCCGCCCACTAGCACTTTGACCTTGCTGCCGCCATCGGCGATGTAGTTGGTTAGATAGTGGTCGCGCATTCGATCGAGCCAGCGATCGCGTCCCAGGGTTAGCGCTGCCAACAATTTCTCATTCACAGGCGGCTGCCCCGACAGCATTGCTTCAATATCTAGCTCGTCTATCTGCATCGCTGCGAATTACCCTTCTAGAAGGTGAATAGCTAAGGTTCCGACGCGACTTTCTTGACCCTGGCTGTTGATCAAAAGCAGACTTTTGCTGGGTTCGCGAGAAGGTTCTAGCTCAAACTGATAGCGATCGTAGTGAATTTCGGATTGCTCTTTGAGCCGGGCCAGATCGTAGGTAAAGAGCGGTTCGGGGTAATCTTGTCGCGCAGATTGCTTAAGCGTTAGCACTCGATAGATATCTTTGAGCGAAATAGAGTGACCCCAGAGAATTTCTTTTTCTTTGACGGTGGCAAGGTTGAGGGTTTCGTAGGCGCTGAGCAGTTCTCGACAGAAGCGAGTCGAGTCAAATTTGCTGTTGATCACGCGGTTATATTGACCTGAAACCCAAGCAGAAAGCTGATCAGGCGCAAAGGCTTTGGTCTGCTGCGATCGCCGCCCCATGCCCAACTTCACCACGCCCTGCTCGCGACTAAACGTCAACTTAAAGGGCGGAAATTCGTAGGCTGGGTACTCGCCTCTCAAGGGCACACCCACCGATTTTAGAGCGTTCTCGACTTCTGCGGGGTAAGCTTCAGACTCGACAAAGGCTTGGTCAGCTTCTAAAGCGGATTGCAGGGCAGACTGGTGATCTGTCCAGCGATCGCTGAGTTTGGCGAGTTCTTCGGTCAACACTTCTAGCGTCTGAGTTGTGGTTTTAAAGTCCCATTCTTTACGAGATTTTTTGACTGCAAGCCAAACTTTGCCCAACCGCTTGAAAGTCGCGTCTAATTCGGCGATCGTCATTTTTTCTATATCATCCAACGGCTCTATCATCTGAGAACACAAGATCGAATGCCCTTCATGGTATCTCAAATTGTTGTGATGCCGCTTAGATCTAGGTGGGGTGTAGCCGACAATAATCTGTTAGGCAGTCTGTATTCGCAGTCTGTTATTCAAGGACAAGTGCCTCTGAAACTGTGGAGACATAAATCTCGCTCAAAACTCTGGCGACCACAACTCAGTCACGGGCACGTTCCATCCGGGAAACAGATCGGGTATTTCGAGCATATCCCCGTCCACAAGCCTCGTCGGAAAAGCTTCATCGGAAGAACGCTTGAGTTCGACCCATCGTTCTTCTGGGTTGATGAGAATTCCTACCTTAGTGCCTTGGCTGAGAAATGAATTAATTTTCTCTCGCAGTCTGGTTAGGCTATCGTTTGGCGATTTCACCTCCACCATCAGGTCAGGGGCAAGCTGAGCAAACTTACGGGAGGTGCGCCGCATCCGCTCTGCTGAGACGAACGAAACGTCGGGTGCACGGGTATCAGAGTTGGGCAAGATGAAGCCTGCCGACGAACCTGTGACCCGTCCGAGTCGATTTTTCTCGACGTGAGGAAACAGCTTGCCCAGCATCCGGCTGGCAACTTCTTCTGACTCATAGCCCGATGGACTCATGACAATAATTTCTCCGTTGACTAACTCAACTTGGTTGTCAGGGTTCAGGGCTTGATAGGCTTCTAGATCTTTAAGGGTTAGTGTCATAAAAAACTCCGGTGGTTTACTAAACCCCACGAGGCGAAACCCTACTGGGCTATGCTACCCAGTGTATTGTCAGTCCAGGGTATTATCAGTCGAAAGCATCCAGATCGAACCCAATTTTGAGGGTGTCGTCTTCGACCATGGGGTTGGGGAATGAGGGGAAAGATGGGCCAGTCAACCAGGGTGAGGGCAAAAGTCTAGTCGTCGAACTGACGTTGAATTAAATAACTTGTGAGCTTGATTGCCTGGGTTCGCCCTCATCCCCTAACCCCTGCTCCTAACTTGGGAGAAGAACCGGACTCTTTCTGACTCCCCTCGCCCAGATTGGGAGACAGGGTGGTTTCATTGTCGTCAGAGGAATCGTGAAAGGCTGATGACTTTGTCTCAAGTTGAGCAACATTTTGTGAGGCTCAAAGAGCTTTCACTACTTTCGATTTTCCCCTTGAAAAATAAAATCCTTGCCTCTCCCAATTTAGGAGAGGCAGGGGGGTGAGGGCGCATCCAAAGCCCTACAGTTTTATTTAATTCTCATTCCTTAGGATCGTGGATTAAATAACCTGTAAAACTTATAAGTCTCTTCTGCCCTCATCCCCT
>JAAUOZ010000390.1 GCA_012034655.1 Leptolyngbyaceae cyanobacterium CSU_1_3
GCTGTTCCATAATTCTCACATTACCATAATTGAGTGCTGGTTTTTGCAGCTTACGCCAATACTCTCAAATCTTTACCACCAAAGCTTGCCGGGTGGTGCGCCGCAGGCGCACCCCCTGAACGGTTACATTTTTCCACTGCTCTCTCTCCTAATCATGCCCTTGTTGCGGTTGCCCAAGAGGTCGCTGAACGGCTCCAACAAGCCTATCCTCCTCCATCTGATGACGATCGCTCGGTTGAAGCGATGTGATTCCCGCAGTTGATTCAGACTTGAGGCAAATGATTCTCGCTGAATCATTCACAGATCAGGAGTTGGAGGTGTTGCAATTGATTGTTGATGGAGACAACAATGCCTGACTGGAATGACTCCAAAACAGTTTCGCTAACTCAATCACGCACGAGTCAAGGAGACAAAGATGAAGTTTAAAGCAATCAAAGGACATCCAATCAAAGGACAGCAGGGAATTGGAACGGACGTGCAAGACGCGACTTACGTGGAGGCTGCCCGGTGGGGTAAGTATCAGTGGTGGCGGTATTTTCTGGGGCTGATGATCATCCTCTTTGCCTGGATGATCGCCGCCAACTTCGCCAGTGCGATCGTTGCGCTCGCGATCGGTGGCAAAGATCGTGCAGGGCGCGAGCATGATCTGGTCTAACCGCGTGTTTCTGGCGATCGTCTCAGCCGTAATCTTCACCCTGCCGCACGCCACCAATCCAGAGTCACAGGAGGGTGGCTGGCTCGGGATGTTCCTCGGACTCTTCGTCGGCACGGGTCTGCTGTATGCGATCGTTTCATTGATTGACGGCACTACCGAGCTTGCGATCGGCGCACACTTCGCCAACAACATCGCGTACTTTCTTTTGTTCAACTGGTCCGGAAGCTTCTTCACAACGCCCGCCCTGTTCAGCATCAGCGAGTACCATGCGAGATTCTACGACATCACCTCTCTCGTGCTGATTCCCGTTTTCTTGGCGATTGTTTTCCGGGTGTTCAAACGTGACAAGGCATCCGAACCGGTTTCCCAGAGCCACCGGAAGGGTCGTCGGCGATCTCGTCAGTTCGTAAAACCATCAGCAAATGTACTATAGCTCACATTATTTCAGGATAGTCAAATGATTTTAGTAACTGGCGCAACTGGGAGCAACGGTACAGAGATTGTCAAGCGACTCACAGCACAGAACGTGCAAGTCCGCGCAATGGTTCGTAACCGCGATCGAGCAAAGGAGATTGCACTCCCGAATGTTGAAGTGGTGGAGGGGAACTTCGATCGCTCTGAGACGCTGTTGGAGGCGCTGACTGACGTAGACAGTGCCTTTCTCTTAACGAACTCTACAGAACACGCAGAAGCGCAACAACTTGCGTTCGTTGAAGCAGCGAAACAAAGCGGTGTCAAGCACATCGTTAAACTGTCGCAGTTTGCCGCCAACGCTGACTCTCCCGTGCGTTTTTGCGCTACCATGCGACTGTCGAATCGGCGATCCAAGCAACCCAGATGGCGTATACTTTTCTGCGCCCCAATCTGTTTATGCAGGGCTTGTTAAACTTCCGATCGTCGATCGTTGAGCAAAACACCTTTTACGCTGCGATCGGTGATGCGAAGGTGAGCGTAGTAGATGTCCGCGACATTGCTGACGTTGCTGTAGCTGCTCTGACCGAAGCTGGGCATGAAGGAAAGATTTACGATCTTACGGGTTCGCAGGCGCTAACACATACCGAGATGGCAGAATATCTCTCTGCTGCCCTGAAGCGTCAGATTGCGTTTGTCGATATCCCACCCGAACAGATGCGGGAAGCAATGGTTGGCTTTGGGATGCCAGCTTGGCAAGCCGATGGACTGATTGAAGATTACGCCCATTATCGACGCAATGAGGCAGCAGCGATCGCTTCAGGGATAGAGGATGCGACTGGCAAAGCGCCGCGTCAGTTTAAGGACTTTGCTCGCGATTATGCAACGGCATTTAGCTGACTTCCGAAATTGAACGATCGACAAGTATAGCTCTAGCCGTTCGCAACCCTGGTTCGATAATATGATTCGAGTGCCCAAAAAGACTGGTTCTACTCATGTTGCTTGTTTCTTCTAAGTGTTTTACTGACTGTTGGTTGCACAGGTATTAACTTCGGGAGTAGAGAAGCCACCTCAAAACGCCCAACAGTTCCGTCAAGCGAGATTACAACAACCACGACCGAGCGCACAGAAGCATTACGCGATCTCATCGGGCAGATCTCTCAAGCGGCTCAAGGGCGGGTTGGGATGACAGCTACAGTGCTGGAATCTGGAGAATCATCGTGCAGATTCCCGTCTTCCTGGCGATCGCCTACAAGGTGTTCAAACGCGACCAGGCATCCGAAGCCATTTTCCAAAGCGATCGGAAGGGTCGTCGGCGATCTCGTTAGTCAACAAAGTTTCCTTGTTGCCAAAGGCAGCGTAAAGGCTCGGACGAGTAATACCTCTAAGCATAATGGAGATAACAACATGAACACAAAGACTACTCCTATTCAAAACACTTCCTCAGTTCTGCTCAAGATGGAAGCGGCAATCAATGCTCATGACATTGATACGTTCGTGAACTGCTTTGCTCCTGACTTCGTGGGTGAACATCCCGTTCATCCAGAACGAAACCTCATCGGCGCAGAACAGGTGCGAAAGAACTGGACTGCTCTCTTCGCTCAAGTTCCTGAAATCCAGGCAAAATTAATCACCCATACGATCGCGGATGAGTTGGGTTGGTCGGAGTGGCACTGGCAAGGCAACCATACCAACGGCACAGAACTCGATATGCGAGGCGTTGTTGTTGTGGGATTGAGAGAAAACACGATCGCATGGGCGCGGTTGTATGAGGAACACGGCGAAAAATTGTGCTGAAGTTCACAGAAAATTAGACCAGCTTTACGGCGTTGGTAATTGCTAAACGGATCGGAGTTTTATTTTGTGCTGAAGGTTAACTTTGATTGAAACAGGAGAAACAGAATGATACTGCCAAGTGGCGATCGACCCCGATAGGTTCTCATGAACATTCTAGGATCGAAGAAATTCATCACCATGTCTATTATGAAAAAACAAGAATCAACCAGTATTTTCGATCGGGATTTTGCTTCTAAATATGACCAGCGATTCGCTAAATTGGCCCCGATGCGCAATGCGCTTCATTTGTCGATCGGCCTGGTACTTTCCGAACTTCCTAACGAAGCACGAATTCTCTGCGTCGGAGTGGGAACCGGCTTAGAATTAATCGACCTCGCTCAAAAATTTCCACAATGGCAATTTACTGCGGTAGAGCCTGCAGCACCGATGCTAGAAATCTGCCGTCAGAAAGCAGAAGAATATGGGATTGCCTCCCGTTGCACGTTTCACGAAGGTTATCTCGATTCACTTCCCGCATCAGATCCTTTTCATGCCGCAACCTGTCTTTTAGTTTCTCATTTCTTTATTCAACAAGAGGAACGGCGCAACTTTTTTCGTCAAATTGCCGCACGCCTTCTTCCTGATGGATATTTAGTGAGTTCCGATTTAGCTTCCGATATGTCTGGTTCAGCTTACCAAAGTCTATTAGAAGTTTGGGTGCGGATGCTGAAATATTCTGAAGCACCTGCCGAAGAAATTGAGAAATTTTTGACCTCCTACGGGCGAGATGTTGCCATATTACCGCCGCCGCAAGTTGCAGCGATTATTGCGTCAAGTGGATTCGATAAACCTGTTTTGTTCTTCCAAACTTTGCTCGTTCACGCCTGGTATGCGAAGCGATCGCGGTGAGGTAAATATCAGCGAAATATCTCGTTTGCAACTAACCTAAAATTAATT
>JAAUOZ010000391.1 GCA_012034655.1 Leptolyngbyaceae cyanobacterium CSU_1_3
ACCCCTTCTCCCCAAAATGGGAGAAGAGGAACCCATTTTTCTCCCCTCGCCCGATCTGGGAGAAGGGTCGGGGGTGAGGGCTAATGGCAGACATCTTACATTAATGTAAGTCTGTCTACTTACCAGGGGCAAAGGGGCTTTCAACCTCAAGAGCGGCTCGTCTGCTCTGGGAGAAGGCTGAGGGCGGTTCGAGTTTTGTTAGTCAACCAGGGTTAAGGAGCGTGAGTTGAATCCACAGTTACCTGAGAAAGCGCTGAGTTTTACATGAGAATTTTTGAGACAAAAACTCAGGGAATCTGGGGGTTCGGTTCAGGCGAGCTTCAGCCATAGCCCATACACTTCGGTCAGAAGTTCGATCGTGCACAGTCAACATACAACCTGAAAGGCAACAAACATGATCTCGAAAACCATTAGTCTAATTGCTGGCTTGGCCTTGATGGGTAGTCTTGCCGCCTGCTCTAATACTCCGGCTACCGATAGTCAGTCACCTGCACCTGCTCCGAGTGCTGATGCTATGAAACAGGGTGATGCTATGAAACAGGGTGATGCTATGAAACAGGGTGATGCTATGAAACAGGGTGATGCTATGAAGCAAGAAGCACCTCCTAAGCCATAGCTTTGTTCTTGTATCGATCGCTTACAAGTTGAACTTAGGGATGAGCACGGAAGCTTCCTCCCTCATCCCTCTATGATTTTCAAGGAACTGCAATCATGACCTCTGCAATACCTGCCAAACGTCCGAAATCTTTGCCCCTTCCTACTCAGTCACGACTCGCAAAAATCTTTCACTGGACAAATCTAATCAGTCTGTTTGTCATGCTCTTGAGTGGGCTGCAAATTTACAATGCTAACCCAGTCTTTGGGGGACGTGGAGGTTGGCACTTTCCTAGTTTTTTGACCCTAGGCGGATGGCTGGGCGGAGGGCGCAGTTGGCACTTTGCCGCCATGTGGTTTTATGCATTAAATCTACTTTGGTATGGGTTATATGTGCTAATTTCGCGCCGTTGGCAACGTCGATATGCAAGTGGAAGTGATGTGAAGGCACTTCGAGTGAGCCAGAATGCTAAACGCAAAAACTATGCATTGCATCGAGTTGTTTATACGGCAATTATTCCAATTCTTATACTATCGATCGCTTCTGGCCTAGCGATGTATAAACCAGTTCAATTTTATGGGTTGTATAGCTTATTTGTGAATTGGCAGACTCTGCGTACCGTTCACTTTATTACGGTTCCGATCGTTATTTTGTTTACGTTTGTTCATTCGTTGCTAGCGCTGAGAGTGGGCACGGTGCGACTCATAAAATCTATGTTTATCTAAAAGTGATTGACTGAAGAGTTTTTGAACAATGTCTCAACCAATATCTCAACCAATATCTCAATCAATATCTCAACCAATCGTTAAAGCAATGCCTCAACCAATCGTTAAAGCAATATCTCGTCGTCAATTGCTGCAATGGTCAGGGTTTTCTGGTGCAAGTTTACTATTGAGCAGTTGTGGTTTAAGCGCTGGGTCAAACCAGGTTGGGCAAGCCTTTGAGCCACTCAACCAGGCTACACAAACAGTGTTGTTTAGTCAGAAACCTGTGCCTGAATATCCGGTGAGCGCGATCGAACCAGCTAAATTACTCATCAACACATTTGATCAAACTCCACAAATAGATCCCACAAAATATCGTTTGCAGATTTCGGGTGAAGTCAACCAATCTTTGCAATTGAGCCTCGCCGATCTACAAACACTCCCGCTCACTTCAATGGTGATTCAGCATGTCTGTGTCGAAGGGTGGGCGGCGATCGTGCAGTGGGGAGGAATTCGTCTACAAGAATTACTCCGATTAGCACAACTCAAGCCTAGTGCCCGTTATGTCTACTTTCAATCGGCCGATGGCTACTACGAAAGTTGGGATCTCGCCTCAGCAACCCACCCCCAAACATTAATGGCCTATCAAAAAAATGGACAGCCGTTGTCTGTAGATAATGGTGCACCTTTGCGTCTCGCTTCTCCTATTAAACTAGGCTACAAACAAAGTAAATGGGTCACTCAAATTGTGCTTACCCAGCATTTGATGCCAACGAAAGGATATTGGGTCGATCAAGGGTATGAGTGGTTTGCAGGACTATAACTCTCTGGGTAGCAGTTTGCTGCCAAATTCGTCCAAAATCATCCAGCCATTTTCGAGATTTCAGATTAGCCTGATAACAATCACACCATCACAATGAGCAAATTTAATGAGTCGGCTGAGTCAGGTTTCAAATAGGCGAGTCAGCAAGAGACGGAGGTTTGTTGACCTTGCCTCATTACAGTTTCGATTGATGGCCAGTGTGGTAGTGATTTGTACGATCGCCCTCATCAGCTACAGGTTTCTGAGCCATTGGGCGATCCAAACTTTACTGATGATGCAGTCACAACACTTTACCTCTGTGCAAGTTCTCGCTATTGCCGATCGCTTAACCTGGCTCAGTCTAATTGTAATCAGCGCTGTGATGGTTGCCCTTTTGGGCGTAGTTGGGTGGTGTTTGCAACCTTTACACCAGTTCAGACAATGGGTTCAAGCTTCGACAACCAACCCCCAGACTGAATGGTTCAATATTCGTCATGCGCCTAGCGAAATTCGCGGGTTAGCACACCACTGGCACGAAATGTTGACCCAGCGATCGGCGGTCAAACATCAGCAACGCCAGTTTACAAACAATGTCGCCCACGAACTTCGATCGCCCCTCAGTCTAGTACACGGCTATCTACAACGCACTTCACAGCGCAGTCAAGCCCTACCAGCAGCCCAGCAAGAAAGTTTAGCAATGGCAGCCGCCGAAGCGAAACGCATGACGCTAATTTTGCAAGATTTAATTGAGCTTGCACGAGCCGAAAATCTTGATATTTCTCTGGCTGAAGAGCCGCTAATTCTGAATGAGTTTGTTCGTGATATTGCCAGCATGGCCGAGAAATTTGATCAGCGTTCGATCGAGACCAAAATTACGCCCTTTCCGGTTCGAGTCCAGACTCAACGCGACCATTTGGTGCAAGTGATCGATCATTTGATTCAGAATGCGATTCGCTACTCCGATCGTGACACTCCGATTTTGATTGAATTAAACCAAGTGGGCGACGCTGCAATCATCCAAATTCACGATCGTGGCGCTGGCATTCCTCAATCGCAACAAGCACTGATTTTTGAACCCTTCCATCGCGTCGATCCTTCCCGAACTCGTGCCACCGGTGGGACAGGCCTAGGGCTGGCAATTGTCAAAACCTTGGTCGAAAAAATGCGAGGCACGATCGTCCTCGATTCCCGCCCTGGCGAAGGCACTCGCTTTATATTAACCCTACCTGCGTTAGGAGCTTGACCATGAGCGCCCATATTCTCCTGGTTGAAGACGAGGTGAAACTGGCTCGATTTGTCGAACTAGAATTAACCAGCGAAGGCTATCAAGTCAGCATCGCCCACGATGGTATGACTGGCCTAACCCTCGCCCGTGAGGCTACCCTCGATCTGGCGATTCTTGACTGGATGCTTCCGGGTTTGTCGGGCATTGAGTTATGTCGCCGTTTGCGATCCACTGGCAACAAAGTGCCCGTGATTTTATTGACGGCAAAAGATGAAGTGGGCGATCGTGTGGCCGGGTTAGATGCAGGCGCAGATGATTATGTTGTCAAACCTTTTAGCATCGAAGAATTGTTGGCCAGAGTGCGGGCCCATCTTCGGCGAACTCAAGAGGGCGACGAGAATATTGCAGTTGCAACCTTAAAGCTCAATCGCAAACTCGTGAGGTATATCGGGGCAAGAGCGATCGACTTA
>JAAUOZ010000081.1 GCA_012034655.1 Leptolyngbyaceae cyanobacterium CSU_1_3
TTTTTCAAAGTCAGGTGTAGAGCTAACTTTGAAAATAATATCCTGCTCACGGCTGAATCAGGGTTTGAGGTCTAAAACCTGCTCAAATTTTGTCCGAACCATTGAGAAATGCTACAGCGATTGCTTCTCGTCGTTCACTGCGATCGTGACAGCAACATTCGGATCATCAGTGCCCGTCCTGCAACCCCATCAGAGAGGCGAAACGATGAACGAGGAAACTAGAGACAACACCCGTGAAGAGGCGATCGCAGACGATGAAATGTTGGATGAGTACGATAGATAAGGGATCATCAATGGAATTGTTGAGCGAGGAATAGGTTATGTCTGAAGCCACATTGAACACAAGCCAACTGAAGGAACTGATTAAAACCGCGATCGTTGAGATTCTAGAAGAACAAAAAGAACTTTTTACTGATCTAATTGTCGAAGCAATGGAAGATGTGGCCCTGGTCAAAGCGATCGAAGAAGGTCAAACCACTGAAACCGTCGATCGGGCAGTCATCTTCAAGCTTTTGAGTCAGCAGTGATGAATGTTGAATTCAGAAAGAGCTTTGAGAAAGACCTCAGTAAGATCAAAAATGTAGAACTGCTGCAAAGAATTCAGGCAGTCATCGAAGAAGTTGAAACCATTGATAGTTTGTCAGCTTTAACCAACATCAAAAAACTAAAATGAGACAAAGCGCAGGCTATTGGGTCGCCCTATGTCTCGAAAATGGCATCGTTGGACAGGAACACACCCAAGATACCGCCATTCAAAAACTCAAAGCAGCGATCGACTCAGATCAAATGGTCTAATGGTCTATGTACTTCTCCTGTACTTCTCCAAAGAAGCTGACAACTTATGCCTCTTCCCCCCGGAAAAACTGGTTTACCTTTGATTGGCGAAACGCTGCAATTCGTCCTTGATCCTAACTTTGTGCAGAAACGCTATCAGCAATATGGGCCGATTTTTAGAAGCCATATTCTCGGCAGACCGACTGTGTTTATGGTGGGTGCAGAAGCCGTTGAATTTTTGTTGTCGAGTCACTTCGATCACTTCTCGTGGCGAGAAGGCTGGCCCGATACGTTTAAGAGTTTGCTGGGTCGATCGCTATTCGTTCAAGAAGGCGAAGAACACCGCAGAAATCGCAAACTGATCATGCCAGCATTTCATGGAGCAGCCCTGGCACGGTACTTTGCTACAATGGAAGAAATCACTCAAGCTTATCTACAGAAATGGGAGCAGCAACAGAATCTCAAATGGTATGAGGAATTCAAAAAACTCACATTTGATATTGCTAGCCAGATATTTTTGGGAACCAACCCAGGAAAAGATAGCGATCGCCTCAGCCAGTTGTTTACCACTCTGACGAATGGGCTGTTTAGTCTGAGTAACTTGCCAGGCAGTCGGTTTAGAAAAGCGATCGCCGCTCGCAACGACCTACTCAACCATCTAACTACTGTCATTCATCAGCGCCAAAATAACCCCACCGATGATGCGTTGAGCTTGCTGATTCAAGCCACTGACGAAGATGGAAATCGCCTCACGTTAGAAGAAATTCGCGATCAGGCAATGCTGCTCTTATTTGCAGGTCACGAAACCACAACTTCAATGTTGACCTGGTTTTGTTTAGAGCTTGCCCGACACCCAGAGGTTTTGCAAAAAGCCAGAGACGAGCAACCGCAGGGGTGGTGAGCCTTGAGCAAATGAGCAAAATGCCCTACTTGGATCAAATTTTCAACGAGATCGAACGGCTACACCCTCCGGTAGGCGGCGGTTTTCGTGGGGTGATCAAGTCGTTTGAGTTCAAGGGTTATCACGTTCCGGCGGGGTGGTTGGCGCAGTATTCGATTCTGTTGACCCATCGCTTGCCAGAGCTTTACTCTGACCCCGATCGCTTCGACCCCGATCGCTTCCAGTCTGGCAAACAAAAGCCCTTCAGCCTGATCGGTTTTGGGGGCGGTTCGCGGATTTGTATTGGTCTTGCTTTTGCCAAACTAGAAATGAAGCTGGTTGCCGCCCATCTGCTGCGAAACTATCACTGGGAATTGCTGCCCAACCAAAATCTCGAAGCGATTCTGATTCCAACTCGCCAACCTAAAGATGGCTTGAGGGTAAGCTTCAAATCTAAGCCAGCATAAGATTCTCAACCCTGGGTTGACATAAAAATCTGGGATCTGGCTGGCGCGATTTGGGGTTGAGTATTTGAGCAAGGCAACGATCGTAAAACCACGGTCAAGGAATAAACGGAGACCCTGTTAGATTCTCATGAAGATGGGGATGATAGAGAGTGCAGATCTCGAAAGCCTCAGTAAATTCTGGGTCATGATTCGGCGCTCAAATTTGGGCCAGTGGCTACGTTGATTGCGGAATCTATTATCTCGATCGCACAAATTCTCACAAAATTAAAGGTAAGACTATGAGCGATATCACCAGGGACGAAGTGCGGGAAAAACTCGGTAACATTGATCAGATTCGAGACATTATCTTTGGAACTCAGCTACGAGAATACGACAACCGTCTGGGCAAAGTTGAATCGGATCTGACCATGCTACAGCAGGAAATGCGCGATCGTATTGAGCAAGTTAAGTCTGGTTTCTCGATCGAACTCAAAGCCACCATGGAGTCTCTAGAGAAAAAGCTGAAGTCTTTTAACGCATCTACCCAAGAAGAATGTGTGGATTTGCGTCAACAGGTCGATCGACTCAACAAAAAGTTCTCTAACAGTATTCAAATTTTAGATGAGGCGATCGACACCCATACTACTTCCCTTAGAGGAGAACTGACGACCACAAAAAATAGCCTGCAAGATGATGTGAGTGCCCTAAGAGATTTGGTGCTAGAAGAACTCGATCGTCGATTTTCTCAACTGCGAGAAACCAAAGTGTCTAAAGATGACATTGCAGAAACACTATTTGAATTGGGAATGCGATTGAAGGGAGCAGAGTTTATTCCCAAAATTAAAGAAGCTGCGAAGAACGGCAACGGCAATATTAACGGTGACGAAAAAATTCCTCTATTGGCAACCCGAAAACTAGCAGAGGAATTATCCTGCGCGCAGTAGGTTTGCGAACCCAGTTTATATCGCTCAGTTGATGCGATCGCAGCGATCGTTGCAAAGGGCAGCCACTATAAGAGAAAAACTAGAGAAATGCTCTGAGGTTCTAGATCTCTGCGATCGGGTTCTGATATTAACGTCAGTTCGGCGACTGCACTTTTGCCCTCACCCCCCAACTTCCTCTCCCCAGGGAAAAGGAGGCTGGGAGGATGAGGACAAAAGTGCAACATCTAGGGGCATCAAATTCACGCCTCTAAAGTCCAAAATGGTATGAATCTTCTCTAGGAAACCAAGTTTAGTTTGCTTTGAGGAGCGCTGCCAGCGAGCGATGAATTGATGAAGAATCACGCTCGCGTCGTGTGCCGCAGGCAACCCCTCATCCTTATTTTAAAAGCACTCGCATGGCTCAGGCAAAAGACGCTTTTCAATCTACCGAACTGAGTCCAGATCAAAGGATGCAGGTCGATCGTCTGTTCGATCTTCTAGTTAACCTGAACATTATTGCGCCGTCTCCAGCATCGCTGTCGTCAGTTTTGCCTACCGTCATCGAAGAGCCTGCTGCCATTGAGCCGCCTCTCTCGTCTCATACAATTCCAGTCGAGTTCGATCGAGAAGAACTATCAGTCGTAGGAGTTGAACAGCTATCGCTAGATTTTGATCGCCTACCCGATGATTCAAAAATAACTGAGCTAAAAACCAGCCATTTAGACCAAGGCGATCAGTCTCCAGAATTGCTCAATCTACTCATTCCCTGGGTTGCAGAACTTCTCGATCGAACTGTTTCTGAATCTCAGGCCGAAGTAATTCAGGCGTTCTCGCCTATTGTCGATCGTTTGCTCGAAGATCGAATTAGCAAAAATCAAGCGAGTATTGGCTTTGCATTAGCTCCAGTGATTTCTCCGGCAATTTCTAAACAAATTTTGATTGATTCTAATCAGGTGTCTACTGCGATCGCACCTGTGATCGGAGATGCACTCAAAAAGCAAATCGAAATCGAACAAGATTCTGTAATTGATGCGCTCTACCCAGTCATTGGCGGAACCATTTCTAAATATTTGGCGGAAACCATTCGAGCGATCAATCAGCAAATCGAAAATAGTGTGAGTGTAGACGGAATTAAGCGCAAAATTCGCGCAAAAATGCAGGGCGTTTCTGAAGCGGAACTGATCTTGAGAGAAGCCATTCCGTTTACGGTACAGGCGATCTTTTTGATCCAAAAATCATCAGGTTTGATCGTAGCCGACATCCAATGCACCGATAGCAAAAGGCTGGAATCGGATATGATCGCAGGAATGCTAACTGCCATTCGCAGTTTGCCAACGACTGTATCGTGGTGCAAGCCAACATGATGCACTCTGACGGAGTTTCTGAACTCAACGAAATCGACTACGGCGCATCCAAAATTATCCTGGAAGTCGCAGGATACTGTTATCTGGCGATCGTGGTTTGGGGTGAGCCTCCAAAGTCATTCTTACCTCGCGTCCGTAAAGTTTTCAGAGATTTAATTCAAGAATATGGCACGCAGATCGAGCACTTTGAGGGCGATCTATCCACCATTCCTGAGCAAATCAATACTCAGCTAGAAACCCTCAGAAATTTTCAGGCAAAACAAGAGCACTCTGACCCTAACAAGCCATCGCCGTTGATGTTAATTGGCGTTGCTGTTGTCGGCTTGATTGCAATCCCTTGGGGATTCTTTCACTATCGCGACAGCGTTAACCGTGATGTTGAGAAAACTATAACAACAGCGTTGTTGTCTACACCAGAATTAGCAGTCTACCGTCTGAACGCGGTGGCAGAATCGGGTAAGCTAAAGCTGGTTGGGCAAGTGCCAAACCTGGTGTTGCGCCAGAGGGCAGAGCACATTGTCAGTGGTGTTGTGAGCCGTGTTGCCCCTCAATGGTCGATCGATAATCACATTACGGCAGTAGATGTGCCTCCTGACCCGGTTTTAGCATCGGCAGAAGTGCAACGAGTGGCAGCAACCTTGAATCAAACCCTGAGCACAGCGATTTCGGCGCGATATGCAGCCAGACAAGTTTTAGTAGAGGGCAAGATTAGCCAGAGTGCCGATGCCCAGCAAATCACACGAGCGTTTGCGCGGATTCCAGGAGTGCAGTCTGTGTCTAACACGGTGCAGGTGCAGCCTTTGCAGATCGAGACGCGCTTTTATTTTGAGGCGGCTTCTGCAACTTTAAATTCGGCGGATCTGGTGAGCAAGATTCCTCTTATTAAGTCTTTTCTCAATCAGCAAGCAACGGTGAACCTAAAAATTATTGGGCATAGTCGATCGAGTGGCAGCCCGATCGTAGATCAAGATTTGGCCCTGAGACGAGCCAACGTCGTCCGAGATGCCCTGATCAGACAAGGAACTGATCCCAGGCGTTTGCAAGCGATGGGCACAACTCACCTGCCTCCCGGTGTGACAGACGATCAATCTGCGTGGTTGAGTCGATGTGTTGTTTTAGAAGTGATACCGATGGCAACTCTGCCGCCCAAAAGGGCACATTAAAGGTGGATTTGCTAATTGACTGACAAAACACCGCCCTCACCCCAACCCCTCTCCCAGCGCAGACGAGTTGCTCTGAACCCAACGTTACTTTTTTGACCTCTCTTCTCCCCTTGTGGAAGAAGGGATAGAGGGATGAGGGGGCGAGGTTTTGTCGGTCAGCCAGGGTTGATTCGTCAAATTATCTCATTCAGTTACAGACCAAAGCTGAACAAGTTATGTCTACGATTTCTAAAAAAATTTGCCTGATGGGTGATTTTGGAGTGGGCAAAACGAGCTTGATTCATCGCTTTGTCGATCGTCAATTTAGTGACCACTACCTTTCGACAGTAGGGGTAAAAATTTCGCGTAAAACACTCCAACTTGCGAATACAACAACCGAAAACTTACAACTTTTGATTTGGGATATTGAGGGCAACACGAAATTTAAGGCGATCGCGTCAACCTATTTGCAAGGGGCAAGGGGTGTAATTATTGTGGCAGATGTCACGCGGACAGAAACGTTAGAAAATCTGACTCAACACGTTCAACAGTTTGTCAGCATCAACCCTCAAGGGGCGATCGTAATTGCCCTCAACAAGTCTGATCTGATAGAGACCGAGACCCTAGACAGGCTACTAGAATATTACTCTAGCGATCGTGATCGTATTTTACAAACTATCCTACATCTGCAAAAACTGGTATAAATGTGACTCAAATCTTTCAAATTCTGTCTCAATCTATTTTTAAGTAAGTAGACAGACCTAATTAAATGTTAGATGCCTGCCATTAGCTCTCACCCCGTCCCCTCTCCCAGAGCAGGCGAGGGGGGAAAAAATGGGAGAAGGGGTTAGAGGATGAGGGTCTTAAGTTTAATTCCACCTACCTACTTAGTGTTTAGAAATCACAATTAAAAAGATGATGAGATATTAAATTTAGACGTTTGCCACTAATCTTCTTTTGGCAAACTAATCAGCACCTCTTAAATTTGATTTGTGCTTAACTTTGGTGATATCAATTTTCCCTCAAAAATTTTGTTTGCGAGCCTTCAATTGCGTTTCTAAAGAAGAATAGAGCGACGGTAAACTCTGCTCGTCACTCAATTGTCTCTGCTTCTAATTCAATGTATTTTGCCTAATTTCCTATCTCTAAATGGGAAGTTTAATTCCACTCTGCTATTTAGCTGGCCCTATTCATCCCAACTTCTCCTATGGATTTACCCCTACAGACTCATCCCCTAAATAGATTTTTAACGCTGCGTCACACTGAATATTTAATTATCGATCGTAATCTTAAAATCTTAGAAGCGTCTGCGGGAGCATCGAGATTTGCTGACCGATCTCAATCTATCAACCCTGGAAAAGATATTCGTGATAGCTTTCCTGAACTGTTTGGCCTTGAGGAAATATTGGCAGAAGTTTTGGCAAAACAACACCAACATTTTGAAGTCAAGGGCATTGCTCGATCGTCTGCCGATGCGTCACCTATCTATGTTGATCTGCACGTTATCGAATATCAACAGGACGAATCTTTGACAGATAAACTAATAATTTTGTTAGAAGATGCTACCGAACGAATGACCTTAGAGCAGGCATTGGTGCAGGGCGCAAATGAGGCTAACCTTTTGTTACGTGCCTTGACTGCCTCTAAAAGTTATACCGATCAGGTGATGCGATCGCTGCCCGATGCATTAGTCGTAACAACGCGGTCAGGAATCATTAAAACGATCAACCCCGCCACAAAAATACTTTTAGATTGCGATGAATCTGAACTGATAGGTCAACCGATTTCTACAATATTTTCACATATTCTTTTACCTGGTTCTAAGAACGAAACTGCTAGTTTTGATCACACAACTGCTAATATCAACTCTTATTTTTGCGACTCATTCAGAGAAGTCGAAGCAACTTGTCAATCTAAAACTGGAAAATGCATTCCGATCGCTATTTCTTGCTCAATGGTGCAAGGTGAAATAGAAGATTTTCAGGGATTTGTTTATACGATTCGAGATATCACTGAGCGCAAACAAGCTGAACTCGCCAAGAGCGAATTTTTGGCAATGATCAGTCACGAAATTCGCACTCCTATGAATGCAGTGATTGGTATGACTGGCTTATTGCTCGATTTGCAGCTTACCTTTCAACAGCGCAACTACATTGAAATTATTCGTAATAGTGGCGATGCATTGCTAACCGTCATTAATGACATTCTCGACTTTTCTAAAATTGGTTCTGGCAAACTGACCTTAGAACAACACCCCTTTAACCTGAGAATTTGTATTCAAGACGCGTTAGATTTGTTGACACTCAAGGCAGCCGAAAAAAACCTGCACCTCAAATTTTTGGATCATGCAACCCTGCCGACGATCGTGCTTGGAGACGTTACACGACTGCGGCAAATTCTGGTTAATCTGATTAGCAATGCCATCAAATTCACGAAGGCAGGAGAAGTGGTGGTGAGTGCAAGTGCCCGATCGTTGCCTGAATCTGACAGCCTGGAAATCGAGTTTGCGGTTAAAGACACAGGCATTGGCATCCCCGCAGATCGGCGCGATCGCTTGTTTCGGGCCTTTAGCCAGGTTGATTCTTCGATCACTCGACAATATGGAGGCACTGGTTTAGGGCTAGCCATCAGCAAACAACTCAGCGAGTTAATGGGCGGCCGCATCTGGGTTGACAGTGAACCAGGGCAGGGCAGCCAGTTTTCTTTTACGATCGTTGTCCAAATGCTCCCAGAAAGCCAAGCGAATCTCCCAATCAATTTAGAACTAGAACATTCTTTAGCGTCGATTGATATTCAAGCCCAACAGCATCCACTGCGAATTCTGGTGGCAGAAGATCACCCCGTCAACCAAAAGATTTTGGTGTTGATTTTGCAAAACATGGGCTACCAGGCAGACGTGGTGAGCAATGGGTTAGAGGTGCTCGATGCCCTGCACCGATTGCCCTACGATGTCGTATTCATGGATGTGCAAATGCCTGAGATGGATGGACTAGCGACAAGTCAAGCGATTCGTCAACACTGGGGGCAAAACGATCGCCCGCGCATTGTCGCTATGACTGCAAGCTGCCTTCAGAGCGATCGGGAAGCGTGCTTTGCGGCGGGCATGGACGACTTCGTGAGCAAGCCGATTCGAGGGGATGAATTGGCGCAAGCACTGAGGCGGTGTCAGTCTGTGACGATCGCACCTCAGCCGCTAAAAGTCGAGCTTCAGGCATCAACCGTAAGTCGCCAGAGTGCAATGGTGTTTGATCCTGAACCGATACAATCCATTTACAGAATGTTGGAAGAGGATGCTCCGGCAGTTTTGGTACAACTGATCGACTGTTACTTGGAGGAAACTCCCAGGTTGGTGGCGGTGATGCAAACGGCGATCGAGCAACAAGAGCCGATTTCTCTCAACCGAGCTGCCCACACCCTCAAGTCAAGCAGCGCCTCTTTGGGCGCGATCGAGCTATCTCAACTATGTGACGAACTAGAAGCGTTGGGCAAAGCCAAAACTCTAGTCGGATATGATCACAAAATATCTCAACTGCAAACGCAATACGATCGGGTCAGACTGGCCCTAGAAGATTTCCGAGCTTCTTTAAATAGCGATACCTGCCCGATCCCCAAGTTGTAAGGAACGTGGATTAATACATTCCGTCAACTGCAAGGTCGTCTCGCCCTCACCCCAGCCCTCTCTGCCAATCTGAGAGAGGGAGCAAGCGTCCGGTTCTCCTGCTCCCAACTTGGGAGCAGGGCACTCCCCCGACAATCAACCTCAATCCGGCTTCCCAATCCAAATCCACACCAATCAGTTGAAAAACTCAACCCAGAAGCTAGGAATCTTGGCTTTGCTGCCATTGCTTGAGACCCTGGAGCACCGCTTCGGTGGGGGCAGTCCAGCCGATGATGCCACCTTGAGCACGAACCATCTCTAGGGTAGATTGTTTAAATTCTGGAAAATAGCTTTCGGTAGCATCTTCTACCAGCAGGCACTCGTAGCCCCGATCGTTGGCTTCTCGCATCGTAGATTGGACACAGACCTCAGTGGTTACGCCCGTGATCAGAAGGTGAGTGATATTCCGCGCTTTGAGTTGAGGCTCTAGGTTCGTTTTGTAGAATGCGCCCTTGCCAGGTTTAGAAATCAGAATTTCGCCCGGAAGCGGAGCCAATTCTGGAATGATGCTATTGCCAGGTTCTCCCAAAATCAGAATGCGACCCATTGAGCTTTCGTCACCGATCGTCACAGGGCCTTTTCCCCGTTTAAGCTTCGATTGGGGGCAATCAGACAGATCGGGCTGGTGTCCTTCGACCGTGTGGAAAATAGGGATTTTTAGATCGCGGCAGCCTTCTAGAAGACGCTGGAGCGTGGGAACGATCGCTCGGAGTCGATCGACATCGTTTCCCAAAATGTCACCAAAGCCCCCCGCTTCCATAAAGTCGCGCTGCATATCGATCACAATCAGGGCAAGGGTTGGCTGTGGGGGCAGTTCGTAGTCGTAGGGCTGGGCGAAAATGTGGGACATTGCTTAGGAACCAGGGAAGAGAAGGAGGGAGGAGCGAGTCCCAAAGAGGACTACTCATGCCCGGTCATGCTGCGACCGATCGAGGCAAAATCTGCGGCTTCGGTTTTGCTCTCGTAGGCTAGTTTGCCGCCGCTAATCACGACGATGCGATCGGACAATTTTAGCAGTTCATCTAGATCTTCGCTGACCAACAGAACGGCAACCCCTCGGTTACGAGCTTCTAAAATTTCACTGTGAATATAATCGACCGCCGCAAAATCTAAACCAAAACATGGGTTAGCGGCAATCAACAGTTTAATATGATCTTCGGAGAGTTCGCGGGCTAAAACCGTGCGCTGGACGTTGCCCCCAGAGAGGTTGCCAACGGGGGTTTCGGGAGAAGGCGTTTTGATGTTGAAGGTTTGAATCAGTCCTAAAGCGGTGTTGCGGATCGCTTTGAAGATCAGCATCCAACCTTTGGCTTGAGGGGCACGATCGAACGTCCGCAAGGAGAGGTTTTCGGCAACACTCATGTGGGCAACGCAGGCATTTTTGAGCGGTTCTTCTGGCAGCACAAAGACGCGATGCTTAAACATTTCTTGGCGACTGGCGCGATAGAGTTCACCGTTGACCAAAATCTGCCCCTCAGTAGCAGATCGCTGCCCTGCCAACACTTCCACCAACTCATGCTGACCATTGCCTGAGATGCCTGCAATGCCAACAATTTCGCCACTGTTGACGGTGAGATTTACGCCGCAAACACCCTCTAGCCCATTGTCTTTGTTGGCACGAATGCCCTGAATTTCTAACACAGGGGCAGCATCGAGATGCAGGGTTTTCTCGACCTTTTGGGGCGATCGCTTTTCGCCCATCATCATCTCAGACATCTCAGCGATCGTCAGATCTTTGACCTGACCCTGTCCCGCCAACTTTCCTTTTCTCAACACCGTAATCTCATCCACAAAGGCCGTTACTTCGCGAAACTTGTGGCTGATCAATAAAACACTCAAATGACCCGCCGTCACCTCTTGGCGCAGCAAACCCAACACTTCGTCTGCCTCGGACGGGGTCAACACAGAGGTCGGTTCATCGAGAATTAGAATTCGACTTTTGAGGTAAAGCTGCTTGAGAATTTCGAGTTTTTGCTTTTGCCCGGCGGCAAGTTGGGCGACTCGCGAATCTAGGGGCACTTTGAAGGGTGCTTTTTGCATGAAGGCGTTCAGATCTGCGTACTCTGTTTTCCAGTGGATCAGATTGGCACTGGTATGGCGAGAGAGAACCAGATTTTCGGCAACGGTCATCGCAGGAACGGAGGTGAAATGCTGATACACCATGCCAATTCCATGTTTTTGGGCATCGCGAGGGCTAGCGATCGTTCTCATGTGTTGGTCAATTCGCACTTCACCAGAGGTTGGCGTATAGAACCCCATAATGCATTTGACCAGGGTGCTTTTTCCGGCTCCATTTTCGCCCAAAAGCGCATGAAAAGTTCCCGGTTGTAGCGTCATTGAAACATTGTCTAAAGCAGTCATAGAACCAAATCGCTTGGTCATGTTTACCACTTCTAGCTGGGGAGGTAGATGCAGTTCTTTAGATTCGGAGGTTTCTACTACGGTGTTCATGACAGTTTTGGAGAACAGGGCTGAGCAGGGGGTGAATTTTGGGGCGTATTGAGCGATACAAGGTAGACGATACCTCAACTATGCAGTTTGTCAGCAAAGAGAATTGTTTCTGACGATACGAATGTTGCACCCTGACATGAACCGATCGTCGTTCTTTGCACTGCTATATTTCTGCAACACAAGCAACTTTGGTGAGTGAGAAGTTTTAGAATACTCGTCTAAACCATTAGCCGATCGCCGAGAACTCAGAATGTCAGAAAATCTTAAAAGCCAAGCCATCACTCAGGGTGTGCAGAGATCGCCCAACCGGGCCATGCTTCGGGCCGTTGGGTTTGAGGATGCAGACTTCACCAAACCGATCGTCGGAGTTGCCAGTGCCCACAGTACGATTACACCCTGCAACATGGGGATCGCGCCCCTCGCCATCGAAGCAGAATCAGGCATTCGATCGGCCGGCGGAATGCCCCAAGTTTCGGCACAATCACCATCAGCGACGGCATCTCGATGGGAACCGAAGGCATGAAATATTCCCTCGTCTCACGGGATGTGATTGCAGACTCGATCGAAACCGTCTGCATGGGCCAGAGTATGGATGGCGTGCTGGCGATCGGCGGTTGCGACAAAAACATGCCCGGCGCAATGATTGCCATCGCCCGCATGAACATTCCCGCCGTGTTTGTCTATGGTGGCACAATCAAACCAGGACATTTAGATGGCACTGATCTCACGGTGGTCAGTTCTTTTGAAGCCGTCGGGCAATATAGTGCAGGCAGAATTGATGAAGCGATGCTCTATGCAGTCGAGCGCAATGCCTGTCCGGGGGCAGGCTCCTGTGGCGGCATGTACACTGCAAATACCATGTCTTCTGCCTTTGAAGCGATGGGCATGAGCCTGATGTATTCTTCTACCATGTCAGCGATCGATCCCGAAAAGGCAGAAAACACCGCCCTCGCTGGCAAGGTGCTCGTAGAAGCGATTCGCAATCAGATCTTGCCGAGAGACATCATCACCCGTCGATCAATCGAGAATGCGATCGCCGTGATCATGGCGGTGGGCGGCTCCACGAATGCAGTTTTACACTTTTTGGCGATCGCTCACACCGCAGGCGTAGACTTGACTCTAGATGATTTTGAAACCATTCGCGCCCGTGTGCCAGTGCTCTGCGACCTCAAACCGTCTGGGCGCTATGTGGCTACCGATCTACATCGAGCCGGAGGCATTCCGCAGGTGATGAAAATGCTGCTGGCCCACGATTTGCTTCATGGCGACTGTCTCACAATCACGGGGCAAACGGTTGCCGAAGTGCTGCGAGACATTCCCGATCAGCCCCGCCCCGATCAGAATGTCATTCGCCCCTGGAACAACCCCATGTATGCCCAAGGACATCTGGCGATTTTGCGCGGCAACCTGGCCACCGAAGGCGCAGTTGCCAAAATCACTGGAGTCAAAAATCCTCAGATCACTGGCCCTGCACGGGTGTTTGAATCTGAAGAAGCCTGTCTTGCGGCCATTCTAGCCAACAAAATTAACGCAGGTGATGTGTTGGTGATTCGCTATGAAGGCCCCAAAGGTGGCCCTGGAATGCGCGAAATGCTGGCTCCCACGTCTGCGATTATCGGGGCTGGGTTAGGGGATGCGGTTGGGTTGATCACCGATGGCCGCTTTTCTGGAGGAACCTATGGCATGGTGGTGGGTCACGTTGCTCCGGAGGCGTTTGTGGGCGGCACGATCGCCCTCGTGCAAGAAGGCGACTCAATTACGATCGATGCCCGCGATCGCAAACTACAACTCAACATTTCTGAGGATGAATTAGCCCGTCGCCGTGCTGCCTGGCAACCACCTGCCCCCCGCTATACGCAAGGTGTTTTGGCGAAATATGCCAAGCTGGTCTCTTCGAGTAGTTTGGGTGCTGTCACCGATCTAGGATTGGGCTGATCTCTAAAGAACAGAATTCTGGTAGGGGCATGGCACTGCCGTGCCCTTAACGTCGCCATTCATCGGCAAGTCTCTAAAACTCAAACTGCAAGCCCGTTTTCACAAAAAATCCGTGCAAACTGAGATTGCTCTGGCTCTGGGAAAACACCCCCGGACTTGCCGCATCGACAAAGCGAATATTGTCTAAGACATTAAACCATTGTTGATATTCGTAACCCACACTGAGATTGAGCTTGGCGGCGTTGCTGAGGGGTGCAACCCAATCTAGTCCGATCGCCAGATCGACCACTGGAACCGTTTGCTGCCGATCGCTCCCCAAGTCAGCAATCACATCTGCTCCATTGCGATCGGTTTCTCGAAAACTAGAGGTTTGCTGGCCAAATAACAGCGCTGCCGATCCTCTAGTAAATAGGCTAAAGCCGCTTCCCATGAGCACTCTAGCTTCTACACCCAGCCGCGGCCCAAAGCCGTTGAAATCGTTAGAAACATCAATTCTGCCATTGGTATAGTCGCGGCCGTTGTAGGTGACGGCAGTAGACTGTCGGATGTCTGAGAAGCGCAGCCCAGAAAATAGGCGCACCCCTAAACCTCTGCCAACTTTGAAGTTATAAGCTAACTCAGCATCGGTGACGTTGTAGTTAAATTTTGCCTTTGCGTCGGCGGTTTCGGCGGAGTCGTTTTGCAAGGGATGGGAGCGCGTTGAGAACAGAAAGCCATTTGCAGGACGGGTGGCACTGGCCGCCCCATCGGTGTCAAAAATGTATGGGTTGCGCCGATCTCCCAGGCGGTATTTTGGGGACGGTAGCCCAATCCAATGCGTAGGGCGGTGCTGCGATCGTAATCGACGGTTGCCAGTTCGCCACTGGCGGCGAGGGCGGTTCCCGGATCAACGATCGCGAAATCTAGATCAGTAGCGGGGTTGACTCTCAAAAACATGGGTTGAGTGTAGATCGTCAAGCCAGAGGGGCGGTCTTCGGGCACAGCGATCGTCGCTTTGGGGGCAGTTTGCGAAGAGTTGGTCAATTGCTGTTTGAGGCTATCAATTTGTTGTTCTAGTTGTCGCTGGCGTTCTTCTAGGCGTTGTAGTTTTTCGGGTAGCGCTTTTTCTAAGCTTTCCTGAGACTGTTGCGAAACTGAATCAGATTTTGTATTTATCTGATTGGTGAGGCCATCATAAGTTGATTTAGGAATGGAAATAGTTTCAGGAACTGCAATTTCTGGAACGCGAATTTTTTGATCGCAACCATTTCTGATGCGATGACTGACTCCATTGTTTTTGGCGACTGAACAATTTTTTCTGAAAGTGGTTTTTTTTTGGTTACGATCGTGGTGGGAGTATTGATCTTTTCTAGAATTTCTGCTGATTCAATTTGTGGTGAAGATTCTGATAAAGCATCTGGTTTTACGGTAGCAGAATTAGGCAACGATTGTGTTGATGAAACCGTTGAAAGCGAAGTTGAAAATTCTGTAGTTGGTGTTAAAAATTCTATGCTCGGCGTTGTCTCTATTGGGGCAGAAGAAATTTCAACTGCTTCAAGCTTGGCAGACTCTACCGATGTTGAAAATTCTCTAGTAGGCGTTGTCTCTATGGTTGCAGAATTTGCTGTAACGCTTACAGGTTCTGAGTTTGACGTTTTGGGTGAAGCAACGATCGTGGGTTCTGTTGCGGGTAGATTCTTGGCTTCTTCGGCTTGAGCCAGATTTGGCACAGCACTAATTAAGGCAGTCAATGTCACCGTTAATCCTAAGTTGTGATCTGTCACGACTTCTCCTCACAGGTTGTGGTTGAAATGAATGGTTAAAGCTTGGTTGAAATCTGTTGAAATCTGTTGGCTAATGCACCCTAAAAAACCTTTGCCTTTACGGTCAAACATCCTGGCGATTTAGCCTGGAAAGTTGAGATACAGTTCGCCGTTTAAGGTCAAGCGATCGCTCGCGTCTACAACTTCCTGCAAAGACTGCTGTAACATCGGACTCAACAAATCTTGCAAATTGGCATTAATGGTGGGCAAGAGATTGTCTTGATCCTTAGGGCTAGGATTTGTGTTGCGAATCACCACAATTTTGTTGGCTGCTCCTGCTTCCAACACATCCGTCTCTTTGCCACCAAATAGCGAACCATCGCCCATTAACTTGTCAGGATATTTCACCCCAAACAAAGCATTTGCCCCTTCTCCACCCAGCAGCGTATCTTGACCAAATATAGTAGAACCCTTAGCAGAACTGCGATAGGCGATATCAAACTGATGGGGCAACGTCTGCAAGAAATTGTGTGAACTGATGCCATAATCTAAGCTGCCATCGGTAATGTTCATGTCCAGTTTGACGATTCCATCCATCATCGGCAGGACGATCGTGGCATTGTCGCCCAACATTAGATCCGATCCGCCGTCACCACTCATCACATCATTCTCAGCAATCATCGTATTGAACTGATTGCGGTTGACATAATTGATTCCATATTGTTCGTTAAACAGATCGCGAATGTATGCCTTAACATCTGTTACGAGTGTATTCAGGTTACTTCGCAGCGTAACTTGATCACCTCCTTTTGCTGTAACTAACGGAGTAATTAAATTACTGTAACCGCCAATCATCAGATCATTGCCGCTGCCTCCATTCATAGTGTCATTGCTCAGAGTCAGATTGAAATCTTGGAAATTGGGGCGAACGGCTTTTGGAGTACGATCGAACCCATAGTTCCAGAAGCTCCCTCTCTGATAATTCAAGGTGCTGAGAATGGGGGCAAAGAGCGTCGTATCGGAACCAAACAGTTTATCGTTTCCGTCACCGCCCTCAAGTTTATCGTTGCCCAAAAACAGCGTGTACGGGGAATTGACGCTCCCGGTAAACGGATTCAAAAGGCTATTGATCGTATTGTTGAAGGTTCCGATCGCTTGTTTCAAGCCATTCACAAAACCATTTATCGCAGCAATATTTTCAGGTTGCTTAACGATGAACGGACTGTAGAATGCAGCATTGTCGCCCATGATCAAATCGCGGTCGCCTTCACCTTCGATCGTATCGTTGCCAATGCTGATTGTTCGTGCAGGTTGGCTGCTACTCAGGGCAACTTCTAGATCATGCAGGTCATAGTTTAAGTGCCGAAAAGCGGTGGTCAGTTGGTCGAGGTTTTGATCGATCTCGCTATTTCCGGTTCGCAAAGGCATGAACCCTGCGTAGTCGTCACCCACGATCGTATCTTTGCCAGCCCCGCCCCTAATATAGTCGTTGCCCTCTACCAAATCTAAATGGTTGCTCAGGTCAGGAATGATCGCTGCCAACGGCTGAAAGATGCCATCACTGCGTTTGAGGGAGGCGATCGGAATGGCTGATCCATCTAGAATCACAGGAGGTGAAAGCGTCAGGGTCGGCAACAGTCCGTGGTTTAATTTGGGAGTCAGGGTGATGTTGGGCATGAGAATTGTGCCATAGCTACCCAGGGTAAAGTTCAATTCCGTAGCTTGCTCGATAATGTGGTAGCCATGTTTAACAGTGGGAATTTCAGTGATGAACGGTTCGATGTTTCTAGTGTTGTCTCCTACGATGAAATCGTCACCTTCATCGCCGTTTATTCCATCATCACCAGCATTGCCTTCTATATAATCGTTTCCGGCATCTCCATTCATCAAGTCGTTACCACGTTGACCAAACATCGAATCATCCCCATTGCCGCCGCCCATGATGTCGTTTCCATCTGCAAAAAGTGCGATCGTTTGAATTTCAGTATTCACACCACCATTGGGGCTGCTCAACAACAACACATCAGCCGTTGAGAAAATGCTATTCGTTAAACCACTGAGCGCTGCGGTAATGCTACCCACATCCGTTAATAGTGCATTCCGATGCCACGAACCGTTGCGATTTCTTCTAGGGCTTCCATCTGGGTTATATTCGCGAGTAATGATGCCCACATCACCCAGCATAAAATCTTGACCATCTCCACCCTGCATTGTGTCGTCGCCTAGCTGACCGTACATCTCATCGTCACCCCCATCGCCATTGAGTGTATCGTTACCTCGCTGACCTTGAATGATGTCGTCACCTGCACCGCCGCTCATCGTGTCATTTCCACCCACGCGATCGAGATCATCAAACCGCACCCCATCACGAATCACATCAGCAAAGGGAGCAGGATAGCGTTGCCAGCCCCCACCCACTTGGGAGCGACGGGTAATCATTCCGTTGTCTCCTAACATTACATCAGCGTTGTCGTCTCCATTCATGGTGTCGTTCCCGTCAGCACCTCCAACTACGTTGTGTCCACCAATCATGTCGTCTTCACCCGTGCCACCACTCAGGTAATCATGTCCCTGTTGCCCTAAGATAATGTCGTCACCCTGATTGCCATACACCGTGTCGTTTCCAGCCCCATCTTCTAAACCAATATCGATCGAGAAGTAGTTGCGATCGCTGGGGAGTGCCTGATAGATTTTGCCGTGGTCGCCCAAGATTAAATCGTTGCCCAAAATCTCTGCGCCATTGGTGACACTTGCTGCTTGCTTTAATGTCTTACCGTTGAATAACCAAACGCCCGTCAAGCCAGAAACAGTTTTCCAGAAAATATCTTGCTTGCCATCGCCATCAAAATCAGCGATCGTCGGACTCCACTCGATCGGCACTCTGTCAGGCAAAATGGTCGCATCGAGAAGTTTCGCACCGTCAAAGAGCCAAACGGCGGTGGTTCCATCCAGGTGTCGCCAGAAAAGGTCATCTTTGCCGTCGCCGTTGAAGTCCCCAATTGAGGCGCTCCACCCTTGCGGAACGTTGTAGGGTAACAGCACACCCTTCGACATAACTCCATCCATCAACCACAGGCGATCGCCCCCGAAACGTTACGCCAGAAAAGGTCATCTTTGCCATCGCCGTTGAAGTCGCCCACCTGCACAGAATTCCAGTCAAACGGAACCGGAGTCAGTAGCCGACTTTGCAGCACATTAATGCCATCCATCAGCCAGATTAGTGTTCTGCTATCTGCCAGGTTGCGCCAGAAAAGATCCCCTTGACCATCGCCATTAAAATCACCCTGACCTGCCAAAATCCAGTTCCCATCCAAGGTCTCGATTCCGGTGTCGCCATACAGCGTGTCTTCACCCGTACCACCCAAAATTTGATCGTGACCCAAACCGCCATAGATTTCATCGTTGCCGCCCAGGGTGGGATAGGTCGTCGTGACGAAATCTAGGGTGAGCGGATTAGTATCAGCACCGACGATCGCATCGCCTGCAAACAGGGTGTCAAACTTGCCGTTGTCACCCAAAATTTTGTCGTCGCCCTGATCTCCATAAATCAGGTCGTTGGCAAACCCCCCAGCGATTAAGTCGTTACCCTGATTGCCAAAAATTGCGTCATTGCCACCGACTCCTGGGTCAATCGTCTCAATGAGTTTGATGATTCCATCCGTGAGTAAAATCTGTCCGTTGTCTCCAAGCAAAATGTCATTGCCAGCGTTGCCAAAAATGATATCGTTTGCGGTCCCGCCCAAGGCAATGTCATTTTCTTCATTGCCCACGATCGTATCATTGCCGCCTAATATGGGACTGGTAGTTTGAATGACATCCAGCGTTGTTAAAATTTTATCGACCGCGTAATCTAATAAGCCATTATCGCCAAGAATTACATCATTGTCTTGATTCCCAGCGATCGTGTCGTTGCCAAATCCGCCAATCAGAACATCATTACCACCATTGCCTTCGATCCGATCGTCACCCCCGCGATCGGGGAATATCGTTTCGATTTTCTCAATCATGTCTAAGGCATTGCGCGTGATGAATGCGTTATCACCCACAACCACATCATCGCCTGCATTGCCAAATAGGTTGTCGCCCCCAATCCCAGTCGTATCTACGCCACCAGAACCGCCGATGATAATATCCTGCCCATCGCCGCCAGTAATTTCATCCTGCCCGCCAAAGGTTGGAGCGGTTGAGAAAATATCATTTGCCTGCGACGTTCCGGTTGCTCTTGCAACTACGCCGTTATCACCCAAAAGAATATCATTTGCATTGTCACTACCACCAGAAATCTGATCATTTCCTGTTCCACCTAAAATCACATCAGCATTCTCATCTCCAGCCAGAGAATCATTGCCGCCCGCTTCTGGATGAGTGGTTTCGATCTGAATCACAATCCCATTGTCGAATGTGATCTGACCGTTATCACCCGTGATCACCTCTTCCCCTAAACCACCTTGAGCATTATCGTTGCCAAACCCAGCCAGAATGATGTCGTTACCCTTGCCCCCCACGATCGAGTCGTCACCCCCTTTGTTGGGCGCGATCGTTTCAATTTTCTGAATCACCTGGACTGTGTTGCGAGTGATTAGCGCTCCATCGCCCGTCACAATATCGTTGCCATCGCCTGCGAAAAGGGTATCGCCTCCTAGCCCCGACGCATCCGTACCCCCCGAACCGCCAATGATAATGTCCTGTCCGCCGCCGCCCGCAATCTGATCCTGTCCCCCAAAATCGGCATCGGTCGAGACAATGTTTCCGGCCACGATCACCGTGCCGTTATCCCCTAATACGATATCGTCTGCATTGTCATTTCCCGCAGAAATCGTATCATTACCCGTTCCGCCGAGAATGATGTCTGCATTGTCGCCAGCGTTGATGATATCGTCGCCGCCTCTATTCGCATCGGTGGTATCAAGCTCTAGAGCAATTCCATTCCTGAAAGTAATTTGCCCATTGTCACCGATCAATAAATCTGCGCCTGTACCAGCAGTCATTCTGTCGTTGCCCGTGCCGCCGAGAATCACGCTTGTGCCTTCGTTGCCTTCAAGGGTGTCATTTCCCCCTGCATCAGGTGCGATCGTGGTAATCAAGGTCGGTCTGCCAGCGCCATCAAATAGAATCCGCCCGTGATCTCCAATCAGGCGATCGTCGCCAAAATTACCGAGAATTCTGTCATTTCCCGCGCCTCCCACGATCGAGTCGTCTCCGACATTCGCCAAAATGGTGTCGTCGCCATCGCCCCCCAGTGGATTGCTCGTCGCACTGATAACTTTCCCCTCTGCAAAAACCAAAGTTCCGTTGTCACCAAAAATGAAGTCCGCGGCCCCGTTCACCGTGTCTAAATTTTTGACCTCGCGAGTCACCGGATCAATGCTGGCATTGTCGCCCCCAATCACATCGCTGCCAGCGCCCCCGTAGATGAAGTCGGTCTCGTCGAGGCTGCCCGCACTTGCGCTACCGCCGACAATGTTGTCGTCTCCTCCCTGACCATAGAGCGTATCCTGACCCCTACCCCCCACGATCGAGTCGTCTCCACCCTTCAAGATCAGCAGCGCTTCTACTTTCTCAACGACGTTGTTGGCATTGCGGGTGATGTAAGCATTGTCGCCGTAAATCATGTCGTCGAAAACATTGCCAATCAGAGTATCGCCGCCATTTTTGATGCCCGCACGATCGCTGCCCCCAGATCCGCCCACGATGATATTTCGGACTGTGCCGCCCACGATCGTGTCTTTGCCGCCAAATTCTTCGTCCTTAGAAAAGATATCATTTGCCTGGTTGCTACCATCTGCGCCTACAATCACGCCATTGTCACCCAGCATGATGTCTGCAATATTATCTATGCCGTTGACGATCGTGTCATTTCCAGTGCCACCTAGAATGATGTCGAATCCATTGTTTCCTGCGAGAGAATCATTTCCTCCAATTGCAGGAATTATTGTTTCAATTCGCGTAATATTGCCATTTGAGATAGCAATTCTACCGTTGTCTCCTAAAATGACATCGTTACCATTCTCGCCAGTAACATTAGTGTCATTCCCTGCACCCGCTATGATGATGTCATCGCCATCACTTCCACGAATCGTATCCGCCCCTCCGATCGCCCCATTGGTTGAAATAATAACTTCTGTGGCAGTGTTCGCGCCCGTAATCTGGCCCTCATCTCCGTAGAGAATGTCATTGCCTATATCGCCCTCCAGGCTATCGTTTCCGCTACCACCAAAGAGACGATCGTTCCCGGCTTGCCCATACAAAAAGTCGTTGTCGTTGCCACCAAACAGTGTATCGTTTCCGGCTCCGGCTCCTAGAGTGACGGCTCCCGTTGTCAGGTTTACTGTGCCTTCATCACCGAGTAAATAGTCGCTGCCTGCTCCACCACTCAGCGAGTCATTTCCCAATCCGCCATACAATAAATCTCGGCCGTTTCGACCTTCTAAAACGTCGTCATCCCACTCACCCAATAGGATGTCATCACCATCGCCCCCACTCAAGAAATCGCTCGCTTGATTGGGGTCAACTCCTGTGAGAGAAGGGCTATCATTTGCACGATCGCCATACAACAAATCTTGACCGCCATTGCCAAAAGATCATCCTGACCCGCACCGCCGTAGAGAAAATCGTTGGAACTGCCCCCCGCAAGCTCATCGTCACCGTTGCCCCCATAGAGAAAGGCGGAGCCTGTTCTGGGGAAGCCTGCCGTGTTTTCTGCCGTTAGATAGTCATTGCCGCCGTCGCCGTAGAGCCGGGTGGTTCCCAGACCCGAAAAGAGACGATCGTTTCCTTCCTGTCCTACTTTCGGACGCAGGGCTACGGGGTCGCCGACCTTGATAAACTCATTCCAACGAGCGTCTGGTGTAAAGTCTCCCCATAGTTCCGAGTCTGCCAAAACGTTGTCTGCAAGCTCGATCGTGTCATTGCCTGCCCCACCTTCCGCAATCACACGGCGAATGCCTTTGAAATCTTGAGAATAGCCAAACGCAGACACTCGCAGGGTTTCGCTGCCTGCGATGCTATCGTCAGCCTCTATATGTTCGACTTTGAAAATTTCGGAAATGTCGGTGACTTGTCCCAGAATTTTACGATCGCTGGCAAAGCGACCCAAATTTAGGCGCAAAACATCGCTGCCAATGCGGGTTGCCAATCCCCAGTCTGTCCCATCTGGAGGCAAAAGATCGTAATTTATGACCGTGCGATCGAACAGGGTTTTTTCAATCGGTTTGGTTGTGCTGCCCAGCCCTGCCGTACCTTTGCCAATCGCCTGAAGGGTGAGTTTGCCACTGCGATTAAATAGACCAGTTGGAGCGATCGCAGTGCGAATGTTAGAGATAAGACGACCGCTAAGACCGAGTGACGATGAAGCGATCGGGTTCTCTGCACCCAAAGCTCCACTCACTTCCAGTCCTAAATTGAGATCCAATCTAGAGCCTTGCTTGATGTTGAATCCTGTAAACGGGTTGGTTCCAGTTCCACTGACGATCTGACCTAATCCTTTGGCATCATATCCAAACCCTAAATTTCCTTGAATTTCTACATCACCGCCCAGGCGAATCGCCACCCCTGGATACAGTGAAACTGGAGCAGAAGGTATTTTGAGAGCATTGATATCGATCGTAGGTAAGTCGAGTTCAAGCAGCTTTGCAGTGTCTTGCCCGACTAAAAGTTTAAACGCTTCACTCGCAGACAAAATTGGTAAGCGAAGCCCCAATTTATTGAATAGCTGAACGGTCGTTTGTAAACCCTTGATCTGAGCTAAATTAACACTCGAAGAAAGAGGACTG
>JAAUOZ010000392.1 GCA_012034655.1 Leptolyngbyaceae cyanobacterium CSU_1_3
CCCGGTTATGGGGAATACATGCTGAATGAATTGCATTACTCGCAAGCGGTAAAAATTGGCGATCGAGTGGAGACATCGGGTCAAGGTGGCTGGGATGACGATCTGCAAATTCCCGAATCGCTTGCGGACGAGATTGCTCAGGCGTTTCAGAACGTAGAGCGAACCCTGGAAACTGCCGGAGCGGGTTGGGAGCATGTTGTCCACGTTAATTCTTACCATGTTGGCAGGTTTCCTCCAGAAGTTAACGATGAGATGGTAAAGCTATTTCGTCATTACATGCCCAACCATGCCCCCATTTGGACAGAGCTAGGAGTTGCAGCGCTTGGACTGCCAACGATGCGGATTGAAATTCGCGTGACTGCAATTGTTCCGTGAATGTCGCACACACTCACTAGTAAAGGAGACAAAGATGAGGATTAAAGCAATCCGCACTTCGTCAACAACATTGCGTACTTTCTCCTGTTCAACTGGTCTGGAAGCTTCTTCACCACGCCAGCCCTGTTCCGCATTAGTGAGTACCATGCAAGATTCTACGACATCACCTCTCTCGTGCTGCTTCCCGTTTTCCTGGCGATCGCCTACAAAGTGTTCAAACCTAATCCTCTCAAACAAAGGTCGTGTTCATGATGGGTAGGGCGTTCACAGGTGAAACATAACTCCAGCAAGATGTGAACCGGGAAAACCTTCTTATCATAGAGAAACGTGGCATTCGTCAGGAATCACACATGACAATCAAGACACTCAATCACAGAAACACGATCAGCATTTCTTCTGGTAAAGAGACTTTGTCAGCGCAGCAGTCCGTGGCAGTCGCCAAATGTGCAGAACTGGCGGCATTAGCCGATCAGCATACTAATGGCAGGGGAGAGGGTTATCATCCAACTGCGATCGCTCCCTTGGTCTTCGTGCGCCAAAGCAACCCTTGCATCACCATCCAGGAAGTTAGCGAACCCCTGTTCGCCATCGTGGTGCAGGGGCAAAAAAAGTATCGCTGAATGAGGAAACGTTTCAGTACGGGATTGCTCAGTATCTGGTTCTTTCGGTGGATATGCCGCTGAGTGCTTGTATGGTAGAGGCGACCCCTGATCAGCCCTATCTCGGCTTGAAGCTGAAGCTAGACCCGGTGCAACTCTGTGAGATTATTGCTCAAACGAATCTGGGCATTAGTCAGAAGGAAAGCCCAGTCAAAGGTTGGTGTGTCAGCGATGCCGCGCCATCTTTGATCGACTGCGTCATCCGGTTAACAAAGCTGTTGGATACACCAGAGGATATTCCGTTTCTAGCACCGTTGATGATTCGCGAAATCTATTACCGTTTGCTTACAGATCAACAAGGTGAAGCGGTGCGTCAGATTGCGACCGCTGGCAGTAGTATGCAGCGCATTGCTGATGTGATTAAACAGATTAAAGCTGATTTTACAAGTCCGCTGCGGGTTGAGGAGCTAGCAGAGCAGGCGAATATGTCGGCTGCATCATTCCATCGTCACTTTAAGGCGATCACCTTGATGAGTCCACTGCAATATCAGAAGCAATTACGACTGTTGACAGCCCGACAGATGATGCTTGCCGAGGCGATCGATGCCACTCAAGCGGCTTATCGGGTTGGGTATGAGAGTACGTCGCAATTCAGCCGCGAATATTCCCGGATGTTTGGTGCACCGCCCATTCGAGACATGGAACGGCTCCGGGTATCCTGAATGCCGTGCATCTTTTGAGAGGATCGGGCAATCATCTGCGAGGTTTGTATATTCACGTCAAAGCTTTTCAAGCCTAGGATAAATCCATGCCGTAAGAGAAGACTAGCAATTGAACGTTAGATCATTGGACTCATCAAAAGTAGAACCTGCCGTTGAACTGTGCCGTTAGGTGTCTTCGGTGATCAAAATTGGTTTCGACATTTCAGGAGGAAATTTATGTTTGTAGTGTTTGGCGCGACCGGACAAACGGGTTCTGTGGTTGCCGATACGTTACTTGAAAAGAAACTGCCGGTGCGCGTCGTGTTGCGATTAGCGCAAAGCGCAACTGCGAAGCACTCGGACAAAGCCGCGGACGCTTGGCAGGCGAAAGGCGCGGACGTTGCTTTCGCTGATGTCATTAGCGCAGATGCGATAACCAAGGCATTAAACGGCGCGATCGCCGTTTATGCAATGAATCCGCCTGCTTATCAGGCTGTCGATATGTTCGCCGTAGCTAAAAACATCGGTGCAGCCTATGTTGAAGCAATCGCGCAATCCAGTGTGCAAAAAGTTGTCTTGCTTTCTTCGGTCGGCTCGCAGCACACGACTGGTACAGGCAACATCATGACAACTTACCTTTTGGAAAACATCTTCGACGATTTGACGATTCCTGTCGCGTTTCTGCGGGCGGCGGGATTCATGGAAAACTGGAACGGCGTGGCTACGATTGCCGCTGAAAAAGGCATTTTGCCAAGTTTTTACAGTCCGCTAGACCGTAAACTCCCGATGGTTTCCGCCGCCGACATCGGACGCGCTGCCGCCGAAGTGTTGACCGAAGACTGGACGGGCAAACGCATCATCGAACTGTATGGCGCGGCAGATTATTCGCCAAATGATATCGCCGCTGCTTTTGCTGCTGCGTTCAAGCGCGATGTGCAAGCCTTTGCCCTTCCCGAAAGTGAGTGGCAGGCGACAATTGCCAGTTTCGGTTTTTCGCCCAAATTCTCTAATAGTTATAGCGAGATGATGCGCGGCTTTAATTCCGGTCATATCGTTTTTGAAAACAACGGAACTGAAACTCGTAAAGGACAAACGACAATCGAAGATTTCGCTGCTAAAACTGCAAAAGCGCAAAACCTGATTTAAAATTTCGCGCACAAAGACTCAACGAAAAATGTCTTACCAAAGCGACACCGAACAATGCAATGGACATGAGAGCGAAACAGCTACTTTGTTATAAAAACTTCAGGAGATTGAAAAGATGCGTTATTTAGGTCAGATTTTCATTGGTACAGGGCTGATCGGGCTACTGGCTATCCCGGCGATGACGCAAGCTCGCACGGAGGAGGCAGGTTTTCAGTCAAATGTGGCTGCGTTGGAGCTAAGTCATGACTCGACTGCGTTGAATAAGCAGTCTGCCCTCAATCATTTTCCAGCGATCGTAGATTTGGCTCAGGCAACTCAGCCCAATCAAGCAGACGCACAGGAGACTCAGGTAATCGAACAGCGCAACAAGGAAATCGTCCGGCAGTATTTCGACGGTTGGCGCAACGGAACTGGCAACTTCTTCGACCTGCTCGCCCCGGAGGCAACCTGGACAATTACGGGCACTGGCGCAACAGCGGGCACCTATCGCAAGCAAGCGCTAATTGATCAGGTCGTTAACCCAACCAGTGCCCGACTATCAGCCCCAATTGTGCCAACTGTACGCGGCATCTGGGCAGATGGCGATATGGTCATTGCCCTGTGGGATGGAGAGGCGACCGCCGGGGACGGCAGACCCTATCGGAACACCTACACCTGGTATTTCAAAATGCAGGACGGCAAAGCGATCGAAGCGATCGCCTTTCTGGATATGCAAGAGTTCAACGATTTGTGGACAAGAGTCTCACCAAGGAACTAGCGCTAGTCGCCATGTCGCTGGACTAAAGCGACTTCCACAACTTCAGTCAGGAGAATAACCATGACAAATAGCACGAAGATCGCATTAGTCACAGGAGCGAGCCGAGGACTAGGCAAAAACACCGCTTTGGCGTTTGCCAAGAAAGAAGTTGATGTCATTTTGACGTATCACAGCAGCGAAGCGGAAGCTAACAGCGTTGTTTCTGCAA
>JAAUOZ010000393.1 GCA_012034655.1 Leptolyngbyaceae cyanobacterium CSU_1_3
AGTAATCGGTAAATCCGATGAAGAGTATGCTGCCAGTCATTCGGGGGCAGTGATGGGTTTCCAACTAATCCGATTTGAAGTAATCGGTAAACCTCTCTGACGGTAGCACTCGGATCGCCGATGTGACTGCTAGTTTCCAACTAATCCGATTTGAAGTAATCGGTAAACAGACCCTCCAGGAACCTTTACCCAGAGCCGCTTTCAGGCGCTAAATCGCCAGAGGTCTCTTTTGAGACTGTTATCGCCCTACCTACAGCCAAAAACCAGACCTGATCAGAGGCTGAAAGCTATATGGGGCAACAAATCGCCAGAGGGTAACGCAAGAATGCGGGTTTCAGAGATCGGGCGACCTGTGGAGGTCATTGAGCAACATCCTAACCTAAATAACTGCCCTAGTGGTTTACCAGTCTTGATTTTGTGCCTTCGGGTGATAGCACCTCCAAATTCAAAATTGAATACCTCCCTAAGCTTGCGACAAAAGAGATTGACAATTCTTAACACTTAGAACGATCGCCAAAACAGCCTAGAACCCTCCTAAATTTGGAATTGCTGCCTGCACTTTTTTCTAAAGCCTTTTTCTAAAACCTTGCAGTAAGATCAAACATAGGATTATCTCTCTACTTTTCTTGCCAACAATGAACTCTGATTCCGTCGTCTTGCTCTTGCAAAAGGGATTTCGCGTCACCCTTGGCGCAACCGCATCGCTAGTAGAATCGCTGCAAGACCCCCAAAAACGCGAACAAAATCTGTCGAAACTGCGATCGGAACTGAGTCAACTCACGCAAGAGTGGGCAGAAAAAGGCGAAATCACTGAGCGAGAAGCTCGCAGCTTTGTAGACACTATTTTGGCCCAGCGTAACAGTTCCACCACCCCAACCACCGTCACCACTACGGCAACGCCCATCCCCCCTGTATCGCCAGAAGCGCAGGTCGAGCTACAAGAATTAACGGCTCAGTTGGCGGCGATTCGAGCGGAGCTAGAGCGCCTGAGAAATCAAGACGGGCGAACCCAATAATGATTAGAGTGTTTTGAAACATGCCCCCACTAGGGAGTGGCACAAAAATAAAACACTGGCTAAACATAAATACTGGTAAGAGCACGGCAGTGCAGTGCTCTTTATGAGAGTAAGGAGCGTGGGTTAAATCATGCCAAATCTGCCGTCCACTGCAAGGTTGTCTTACCCTCACCCCAACCCTCACCCCACCTAGGCGAGAGAGCAGGAGTCCGGTTCCCCTTCTCCCAAGTTGGGAGAAGAGGTGAGGGGATGAGGGCAAACCCAGGCAATCAAGCTCACAAGTTATTTAACTCACGCTCCTGATAGGATGGGTCTGTCACCCCTCTACAAATGATTTTTGATGGGTAGCTGAAAGCTAACGATCGTGCCAGAGCGATCGGATTGGATCGAGAATGCTCCCTGATGATCTGTGATGATGCGCTTGACGATCGCCAACCCTAGCCCAGTCCCTGTGGGCTTTGTTGAGTAAAACGGCTGAGTGAGATTTGCTAACACTTCTGGCGGAATAGGTTTGCCCTCGTTATGTACACTGATGCAAACTTGATCCAGTGGCAATTGCTCAATTTTGCAGTGCACAACTTTTCCTGCATCAATCGCTTCGCAGGCATTGCGAATGATATTAATCAACACTTGTTTCAGCTTGTCTCGATCGCCCAAAATCTTAACCCCTGAACACAGTGGCGCAAAGTGAAGGTGACGATTTTGTGCTTCAGGCATCTCACGAATTTCCATCAGCCATTCGTCGATAAGGGGGCTAACCTCTAATTCTTCAAGCTTCGAGGGGTGAGGTTTGGCATACATTAAGATTTCACTGAGCAAGCGTTCTAGCCGAGCAGCTTCACCGAGGGCAAGTGATAGGCGTTCTTGAGATTCTACTGACAGTTTTTTTTTGGGCATAGTTCAATCCCATCATTACGGTTGTTAGTGGATTGCGAACCTCGTGGACAATCATGGCCGCAAACTCTCCGATCGCCGCCAATCGTTCTTGCTCCATTAGCTTAGTTTGGGCGGCTTTTAGCTCTTCAGTTCGCAGGGCAATTTCTGCTTCGAGTCGTTCGTTAAACTGCAACTGAGATTGATAGAGATGGTAGTTATCGATCGCCGTCGCCGCCCGTTCTGCAAACACTTCTACGGTGCAAACCTCTTGAGGGGTAAATCGACGAGGTTGATGGTTAAAAGAACAAATTGTGCCGATCGTGATGCCCTGAGCCGTTCTGAGCGGCACTCCTAGATAACATAAATATCCTTCCGGGACTGCACCCACCCCTGGATTTTGTCGGACATCCTCAACCATAAGCGTTTGCCCAGTCGTCACTACTGTGTTTGTGACCAAGCCATGCAGCGAAAAAAGCTGATCCAGCCCTTCAAAATCAAGGCTACTTGCAATCACTTGCTCAAATCCATTTTGGCAAAGCGTCACGGTTGACCAATCAATTTGCAGTAACCGACTCACACCAAGCGTAATCTCGTTCAGATAACTTTTTAGATTACCCGCCCGATAACTTAGCGTTAATAAAGTTTCTAAAAAGCGTTGTTCTGATGTTGAGGTCATTGTATTTTTTCTGGCTATAAACTTTCGGTTAACGGTTGGAGAAAATCGCCCCAACCATTTCAAAAAACTTACAGATCATATTTTTTCTAGAAGTGTCAGATCCTCGACTTGTTGGGCATTGATCAATGCCGGAGATCTTCGCCCTCACTCCCTAACCCCTTCTCTCAAGTTGGGAGAAGGGGAAGCGGACTCTTGCTCCCTCGCTCAGATTGGGAGAGGGCTGGGGTGAGGGCAAGACCACCTTGCAGTGGGCGGAATGATTGAATCCACGTTCCTTAGCGGGCATCGATCAAAAAGTCAGAAATCTAGCACAGCCAGATTCTATCAATCTCATCTTTGTTTTCAATTAAATGCAACTAAATGCAACTTCCTCCCCATGAAGTGGCCGCCAAACTTACGCCGAGGACTACTAAGCAACCTCTTATCGATCGCTCAGGTACTTCTCATATTCATCCGACATTCTATTAATCACAGGCAAACAAATCGCCTCGCTACACACGATTTAAACGTTACAAAATGGAGCATTAAGATCATGAAACGGTTTCTTTCTCATCGCCTATCTATCTTGTTTTTGGCTGCCTCCACTACAGCCATCTCACTCCCTGCTTTTTCTACTCCCCTTCCCCGGACTTTGACGGCAACTGGCTCTGCAATGAACTCAACTGCGTTTATGGTCAAATCGCCCACCATCACCAGTTCTGCGGTTTTAGGAGAACATCATGTAATTCGGCTGGCGGTGGCTAAAAATGGGCTAAAAAACTTGATGATTGCGCTTCCGCGTCAAATGGCAGGGTACACCAACATTCAGGTGACTGACCAGACAGGCAAAGAAATCCCTAGTGAAATTTCTGTCAACAATCGCCAAGTCGCGATCGTGTTTAAGCAAGTGGTGATGCCTGGCAGTTCTCTAGAAATTGACTTTTCTGGTGTGCCTAGCAAACTCGACGGAGGCGAATCGTTGGAGTATGGCATCTCAGCCGAACAAGAAGGCTTGATGGGGCAAATTCCTGTGGGAACTGCCAGAGTTCAAACCCCCTTCAAAAGTTAAGGAACTGATGGACTGACAAATCTTTTCTCCTCATCGCCAGATCTCTTCTTATAAGTAGGTAGGTGGAATTAAACTTTAAGACCCTCATCCCCTAACCCCTGCTCCCAAAATGGGAGAAGAAGAACCCATTTTTCTCCCCTCGCCCGATCTGGGAGTAAGGGTCGGGG
>JAAUOZ010000394.1 GCA_012034655.1 Leptolyngbyaceae cyanobacterium CSU_1_3
TGGTTTTGAAAGCCTTGTTTCCCTTCAAAACCATGTTGGATTTCCTCGCTCATGCGGTAGAACGACGATTTCCGTTGATTACAGCCATTTATTTACCAGTGTCGGGCTGACTTTGCGATCTACTGAGGTTTTCTTGTCCCCAAACTTGGGGGCTGAATCTAGGGCATCACGAAACGGGCCATAGTAGGCAGAGGCATATTTGGCGGAATAGGCAAGAATTCCCACATCAATCCAGCCTTCTGCATCCAGAGCTTTACGAATTGCTCCTATACGACCATCCATCATGTCTGAAGGTGCAACAAAATCGGCTCCGGCTTCTGCCTGAACAAGTGCCTGCTTCACCAAAACAGCAACGGTTTCATCATTGAGAATCTTGCCATCCTGCACAATGCCATCGTGTCCTTCGCTGCTATAGGGATCAAGGGCCACATCGGTGATGATTAGAATGTCGGGCACAGATTGTTTAAGCGATCGGACAGCACGAGGAATTAAACCGTCAGGGTTGTAGCTTTCGGTTCCGGCGTTGTCTTTTTGATCGGAGGGAATGAGCGGGAAAAGCGCGATCGCCCCAATCCCTAATTTATACACTTCGCTCGCTTCCTGAAGCAGTAAATCCAGGGTGTAGCGGTAGCAACCTGGCATCGAAGGGATTGCTTCTCGCTGTCCCTCCCCTTCTCTGACAAACAGCGGATAAATCAAGTCTTCTACTCGCAGCGTATTTTCCCGCACCATCCGCCGCAGGGTTTCAGTCCGGCGCAATCGGCGGGGGCGGTGAGCCACAGATGGGGCACTCTGTGATACTTCACTCTGGGGCGTGGAGGAATTTACAACATCAGTCATAGTTACAGGGTACAATGAGAATGATTATCGTTATTTTATAGCATAATGGTATGACTGTGATGCTTGATCCTTCTTCCCATTCACCTCTCCCCACAACCCGCCTGACGACCAAGCAGAAAGCGGTTCTCACGCAGCTAGAACAATTGCAAGAAGCAGTTTCGGCTCAGCGACTTTACACGGAACTGCGACAGCAAGGAGAATCGCTAGGACTCGCCACTGTCTACCGATCGCTGGATCTCCTAAAGCTAAGAGGGTTGGTGCAAAGCCGCACCACCGCCGATGGGGAAGCGCTTTACAGTCCCATCCAACAAGACCAGCATTATTTGACCTGTTTGCAATGTGGAAATTCAGTGCCCCTGGGGTTTTGTCCACTGCAAAAAATGGAAAACCAGTTACGCCGATCGCAGGCGTTCACGATTTACTATCACACGCTAGAATTTTTTGGCGTGTGTGAACCCTGTACTCATCAAGCACCGTAAGCTTATTTGGGGTCATCCAGATTCGGAGAAATTTGTACGCTGCAACCAAGGCGATCCAGTTTCCAGACCACCAATGTATTGCCTTCGCGTAGTATTTCCAGTGCTGCGGCTGAAAGGCTGAAAGCATTGATAGGTAAGGGTTTTAATTTTGGCGATCGATACGATAGTCAAACCATAGTCAAACCATAGTCAAACAGGATCAGAAGTTGGCTTAATAAATATTTACATTTGAGGAAATTAGAGATGAAGTGATCTTGTTTTTCAGGAGACTTTTCTTTTTCTGTAATCTAGAAAGCGATCGCTTGAGGTTATGCCGATGTTGTAGGATTAGAGACCCGTCAACTGCGAAACTCATGCTGCGACTCATTAGTCTGAAAACAGAACTGGGGCAGACTGTTCAAGCTCAACTTCATTTCATGCAGCAGCGCCATGTGGAAGACTTTGAAGGCTTTTGGCGAGACATCTTGCACGATTTAGGACAGGATGACGAATTTTGGAATTGGGCGAGGAAAAAGCGGTTGTCTGCTTCTGACGATCGCTTTGAAGCTTATGCACTCGAATTTGAAGCTCTAACCCACGGATTAATGTGGATCGAAACTCAGTGGCATCGATCGTGGGTAAATTCTGCTCACCGCATTGTTTACGTTGAAGCATTAGCATCTGCCCCTTGGAATCGCCGCCGTCTTGAAGATCCACCCTATCTGGAGGGAGTGGGAACTGCATTACTCCTATTTGCTCGACGGCGAAGTGTCGCTTTGGGCTATGAAGGGCGAGTTGGACTTCATGCTTTACCGACATCAGAAGGATTTTATGAACGCCGAAATATGATGGATTATGGGCAAGATCCAGATAAGGAAGATCTGAGATATTTTGAGTATGGGCGATTACTACAACCGCTAGAGGATTGAGGGGGCTGAATCATGAATGACGAGATGCTTCGGAAACAATACGAGCAAACTGGCGATCTGCTGGATATTCTGGATAACCCCACGGTTCTGGAAGAAGTCGTTCGCCTCGAATCAGAATATGTTGAGATTGGGGCGGGGTTCCCCGTTTATTCTAGGAATCCGAAGCCTGTTACACCTGCTCAAGCGAAAGCAGCAATGCGAAAGGTGCGATTGCAGTCAATGGTGTTGAGCACTCTGGCAGAACTGATTCAATCTGTCAATCTAGGTGCGGGAACTGAAGCAGCCATCACCGAAGGGAGACGACGCATCCGTCAGCATCTGACTGATCTCACGGACGAGCAGCAAGCTTATTTTGATGCTTTGGTTGACGAGGATCAGCTTCAGTCCTCAGACAAACCGCTTCGTGCCCAACTGAAGTCAGTCGTCCATTCGCTACTCTCCGCTTCAGATTGGAATGCGATCGGGCAAGCCGCAACAGATGCAATTCAAAGCCATTGGGCTGAATTCATCCAACGATCCAAGATTGCTTAGGTCAAAAGTGCTTCTGAAATGTCTGAGTGGGTAGTCTTATTTCTTAAAGCAATACTTCGGACATTTTTTTGAACGATTTCAAAGGCTTACAGGCTCTGCGGTTTCAGAATTGAGCTATTTTTTCAAAGTCAGATATAGCGCTAACTTTGAAAATAATATCCTGCTCACGGCTGAATCAGGGTCTGAGGTCTAAAACCTGCTCAAATTTTGTCCGAATGGTTCCACAAGTGCCCGTATCCGCGCTACATCACCAACCTGAACGAGAGGGGTTCCATGAGCAGGCACTATTACAGGATCACCTTCCAAGGCATTCAACACCGTCTGAACGACTGCTTGTTTATCTAGACAAAATAGATTGAAGTACACCCGATTGATCTTCAGTCCAGGTGCGCTTCCTGTCAGCCAAAACAATAGCTTTGGCCAGTTGTTGGGTTGAGACGACCAGTTGATCACTAATTCATCCAGATATACTACAGGTCGTGATCCTCGATGTGAGATTGCAATCGTTCCTCCTTTTTTTGTACCAGGAACTTCAAGAAGTTCAACCATTGAATCAGAAAGTTGGGTTAATGGCGTAAACGGTCTTCGTCCGATGTGTTTCAGTTGATTCAATGCGGTCGTCGGAGCATAGGGAATGGCATTCGGATAGCGAGTTTGCCACTCCGATTGACCTAAATCATGGGCAGAACTTGGAGCAATCAGTGCTGTAACTTTTCCTTGGGCATCGATCGTGGCGAAATCCGCTTCAGAAAGTCAAGCGGGGGACTGACGATCGCGAGAGCATCGTTGCTGAGTGGAAGTGCGATTGCATTCGCTCTGTAACCATTTGCAACATACTCATAAATCCAGACGTTGCTGTTTTCAATCACTTCTTGCCAGACCATAATTTTCCTCCAAGGGTTGGGAAAAACGATAAACGACTGAGGTAGCGTTTCCGAAGTTGTACAGTCAAGAGCGTCCACAACTGCTATACTTTGTCAGGGCATAAAATTAAAGATTTTGGACGGGGTGCAGGGGTAGAACC
>JAAUOZ010000395.1 GCA_012034655.1 Leptolyngbyaceae cyanobacterium CSU_1_3
CATGACTACTTACACATGAGCAAAAGGGTCAATCCCTAAGAATATCGGGAGCTGGATGCACGGAAACGGGCACGTCCAGTTCTAACTGAGAGGTGCTGGGGATAATACCCCACATCGACTCAAACTGGTCAAAAACCGCAAGCTCTCAAGAGCGATTAGCCAGCAAGGATGGTACGAGTTTAGGGTGCTGTGTGAGGCTAAATCTGAAAAAATAGGTAGGGAATTCAGGGTAATTAGTCGTTGGGAGCCAACCAGTCAAGTGTGCTCGGACTGCGGGTTTAAATGGGGCAAAATAGACCTTTCTATTCGTTCGCTGCTGTGCCTTAATTGTGGCACTCAGCAAGACAGGGATTTGAACGCTGCGAGAAATATACTTCAAGTCGGGATAGGGCATTGCCACGACTCTAAATGTACGCAGAGAGAAGGTAAGACCACGAAGGAGGCACATCTCGATGAAGCGTAAAGAATCCCCGCGCGTTTACGCCGGGGAGTATGTCAATAGACATCATAACCTCCAAGAATCGTTTCATGTTTCTACGAGCGAACTTCTCATATTGAATTTGTACCTCATGATTCTGCTGATTGGGCAACATCATTTTGCGGTTATGCACCAATCGTCTATAACTCGATACCGATGAATATTCCTAAACGAATGCTAGCAAATCGCGGTTAAATTTTTCTTTGTGAGTAAGGCTAGGTACAATTTAACGCGCCTTCTGAGTAAGGAACTGGACTGTGGAATGAACTAAGGGGCAATGCGACTGTTGCACCGACCGCAAGCCTTAAGAATTCTTTGCGAGTAATGTTCATTCAATTTTCTCCTAACAATCTGCAGCTAAACGGTTGTATTGCGTCGAAATCGTCAGCGAATATCCATCGAACTCATGACATTTCGCCCGGTTTTCCATGCAGTCATCGTCGCTATCCAGAAGAGGAAGAAAGCATTAACCGGATGGAACGCAGGACTCAAACACAAAGCAGGGAGAATGGCAAGATGAAAAGTTTTGCAACCCTCGATATTTCGTCGATCGAATCACCAAAAACTTAGGTTTTTCAGGCTTATTGAACTTGGTGCAAGATGTCAGTTAATAACGCACCCTACTTTGCTAGCTGGGTATATTCTTCCAGAATTCTACGATTGTGCCACTCGATAACCGTGCGCAATGGTGAGCAATGCTGCTGCCGCCAGCGCTGCGGCTGTCCGAACGTGGTTCCAGTTCGTCCAATTGGTAAGGAAGCTACTCCACAGACTCGCGCCATCAGGACTGTCCGGCTTGACGACCGCCAGCGCGTCATTCAGCGGCACATTGAACGCGATTGTCACTCCTACTGTGCCCACGAGATAGAGCAGGCTGCCGACGAGCAAGTAAGCGGCACCGGGTTTCTGCCACTTTAACAGCGAGGAGACAGCCAGAAAGAAGCAAGCTGCGGCTGTCCCCAGGAAAGTCCCCATAAACCACGGATTGTAAACCGTGATATTGATGGACTGGAAGGCGGCAATGCCCTGTGCTGGCTGAAGTCGGGCAAGGGCGCTCATCACGAAGGTTGAGAAAGCGAAAAAGACCCCAGCTATCAGTCCACAGCCCAGTGCTGCGAAAAGCTTCAATTCGTTCATGGTTTTTCTCTTTGGTTCTAGTGAACGGAACAAATTTTCTCAGATCTTTCACCTGGCAGGATATCAAAGCCAGACTAATGAGTCGATCGCTTCAACAGGTTACGGAGTAGGTGACCTTTCCACATCCAAAGTCCAGACAATATCACTACTGGAATAAATACGAACCTCGTTGCAAATGCCTCATCAGGTCTTTTAGCCACTGCATAGATGTAGTCAACCATCGGTATGCTTAAAATGATGTGAATCCACCGCATTATTTTTCGCTCAGTGCTTGCCTTCATCAGAATTACCTCATGACGGGGACAATGATTCGTTCGAGTTTTGATTGGCTGTCATATTGTTTAACAAACTCTCTGGTCATGCGGCGAGAGCGCGATTCTCGTTCCGAGAGGCTTCGCCAACGCTCGTCTCTAGGACTAGAATCAATATGCAGAATGTGTGCCATAGTTTTTCCCGATCGATTACTCTTCAGTTTAGGTAAACGATTCATATCCAACTATCTGATTCTTGTGAAACTATCAAAATCTTGCGGTCAATTCTCAGTAAGCATTCAGCTCTCAGCCGTCAGCCGTCAGCTTAAAACCCATTATCTAGTAAGCTTTTAACGTCTTCAACGCTAAAAATTATCAAGTCTTGTCTCTCTGCGAGAGTCCAACGCTGATAGCTGATAGCTGACGGCTGAATGCTTACAATTCTCAAAATGTTTGGTGGAATGCGAAAATGAATATAATGGGAACTAGACGAATTGGGTTTGCATTATGAAGACTCCTGTCAACCATCAAATTGAATGTACCAGCTTGCCTATTTCGTCTAGTCGAAACCAGGGTTGGGAAAATATTCTGGTCGAGCAATTTCAACACCCTGCGGGGGAGGGGAAAACTTATTACAGTGATGAGCATTCGATTTGTTTATCTCTTGCCCCACGTCCAGTAGGTTTATTACTAACTCAGGGAGACAAGACTCGTACCGGATTATACGCGAAGGGCGACTTTGGTATCACGCCCGCCCAGATGCCGGTTTTTGCCCGTTGGGATAGCGACGATCGCTTCTTGCAAATTCGGATTGCGTCTCGTTTGTTACAAAGCGTTGCCAGAGAAACCCTTGATAAGAATCCCGATCGGCTAGAATTACTCCCCGAATTTCGGACTCGTGACCCTCAGCTTGAAGCGATTGGCATGATGCTGCTCGCTGAACTCAAACAGGAGAACTTAGGTGGCAGGCTCTATATTGAATCACTGACAAATGTCTTAGCAGTCCATTTGCTCAGACAGTACGCTGCTGCCAAGCCTCGTCTCACAGTTTATAAGGGTGGATTACCCGAACGCCAACTTCTACAAGTCTTGGACTACATTGACACGCATCTGAATCAAGATATCAAGCTGGCAGATTTAGCTCAGTTGCTGAGCATGAGTCAATTTCATTTCAGCCATCTATTTAAGCAGTCGATCGGTACGGCTCCTTACCAATATCTGCTTCAGCAACGGGTAGAACGGGCAAAGCAGTTGTTGAAACAAACAGACCAATCGATTGTGGACATTGCCTTCCTGTGTGGGTTCAACAGCCATAGTCATTTGAGTAAACAGTTTCGGCAGCTTACAGGTATAACACCCACAGCCTACAGAGCCAATTAAACAACCATGCTTTTGTACAGTACGCAGCCGTTCACCCGCCGCAGATAACCTCTCAAGCTCAACGAAGAGACTCTCAACGGTCGGTGTGCAACGGGATTGTTAGACCGTGACTTGGCGAAGTTCGACCTGACCGCCTTCAAAAACTTGCATCGTTAGCTGATAACCTTCCATCAATGACATTCCAACAAGCGGTTCTGAATCAGCCTCATCAACTGGAATGGTAAGCAAGGCATCATCCCAGACTACAACAGCTTCATCGAGCGCCAGAATTTGACAATTGACTATCCAGTTTTTACATTACCAACTTTTTCCTTAACTTGCGCTACTTCTGAATGGCTATCTCGCTGCAAAAACTCATCAAGTAACTCATAAAAACGATAAAAAGCTCGTTCGGCTCTCCTGGGATTGTGGTGCAAACTGTATCTTAAGCTACAAAATTCTCCCGGTGCAAGTATTGAAACTCATACCAGGAGTCATATAGGCTTCACTTATCACCGAATACCCAGGAGAGCCGTCTG
>JAAUOZ010000396.1 GCA_012034655.1 Leptolyngbyaceae cyanobacterium CSU_1_3
GCAGCCAATTTTACCCTGGTTTAAGTTCGCGATCGCCTCCATTTTCTTGGGGCATTTTTCTTGGGACATTGCTGAATCGAAGGATGACAATTAAGATCCCCGACTTCTAAGATATACTGCGTCAGCCTATAGATTTTGGTTTAGAAGGGGTGTGGGGGCTGCGCCCAGCCAGGGGTTCCACCCCTGCACCTCGTCCAAAATCTTTAATTTTATGCCCTGACAAAGTATAAGTCTCCAAACTTTGACTGGCATTGATCTAGAAGCCGAGAATTTGGACGAATTATCTGCCATTCAGCAACGCTCTATCTCCTTCCAGCCATCAATTTCTAATTGACCGATCAGTCATGCACTAGGGGTTATTTTTAAGAGACTAAGCCCCTCTTAAAAAATTCTTGACAGAACACTAACAAGACATTGCCAAACCCCTACAGAAATTCCATCTCTCGTAGGGGTTTGGTGCTGGAATCTCTGTAAGTTGGTTAGTGTCACGAATTTTGTGCCACCACTCAGAGAATAAAAAGTGGGATTTCAGGGCATCTATCAGACGAGGGTTTCAACAATCGAATAATTATTCGCCATCAATTGGAGAATAATTAAACACACGAACTAAATTGTAGGGTGATGTTAGATAGACGAGGCTTCCAACCTCTGGGTTCAATCCTGGTTGGTGGACACGTCCTTTCTCCCCATCTCCCAAACCCTCTTTCCTCAATCACCGCTCTCCCAGTTGTTTATTAGGCAGTTCTCCTTATTATGAGCCATCAGGTATCAGAGCTACTTACAGACAAATCGATCGCGCCCTCCTTCAAAACAACTCGCCGTTTGCCTTTCAACCTTCAGGCATCTGACCTGAAAATGGCTGCTAGCAGCAGTATGATTGTTTGCTCAGCAATGCTGATCAACCATACTTCACAGGCAGCCATACCCAAAACGAGCACTCAACCCTGTGAAAGCCCCTCCAACGTTTCAGAACGTTGCTCACCAGCCCCACAGCCCACCACCAGTGCATCCCCAGAACCAGCCTCCCGTGGTGAATGGAGTGGTCGCCCCTTTGAGCAACTCCAAAGCCAGCAAAACAAACTTCCCCGTAAAATGGAAGCAATGTATGCTGATTTATTAAATCAGTCGCAAGCCGCCGCAAGCCGCGACCAATTAACAGAAGCCATTCAAACCATTGCAGGAATTCCTACAAACAGTCAGCACCATGAATTGGCGCAACAGTTGCAAGAAGATTGGTCACGGGAGCTAGTACGCCAAGCAACAAATCGCTTTCAACAAGGCGAGGTTGCCCCGGCGATCGCACTTTTGAAGAGCATTCCAATCACCAGTCAGTGGCACGATCGAGCAATAGAACTCAGACAGCGATGGGATCAACAAGCCAAATTGTTAAATCAGGCCACTGCTGCAACTGCGGCCGCAGACTGGCAAGGCGCGATCGATGCGATCAAATCTCTGGAAGGATTACCCTTACATAACAGTCTTCCAGTTCAAGAGTTGTTGCAGCAAGCTATGGCCAAACGCTATGAGCCAGAGTCCGCCCTGCTCCAAATCGCCATTGCAGACTCGCCCATGATGTCTGCCGTTGCTCCACCAGAAACGATAGCCGTCTCATTCAAGTAGCTAGAGCCAGCAGCCCAGATGCCCGATCGGAATTAAAATTCTGGGCTAACAGCAACGTCCTCTGAAGAGGGTTTAAACCCATCTCAATGGGTTTGAGCGATGAGCCAGGAACTTCGGTTCTGGGCGGTGATTGCGAGAGGTGCAAGATCTTAGGTAACTAAAGAATGTGGATTTTATGAATGCCGAGATCTTCGCCCTCATCCCCTAATTCCTGCTCCCAACTTGGGAGAGGCTGGGGTGAGGGCGAGACAACCTTGCAGTTGACGGCATTATTGAATCCACCTTCCTAAGATCTTGAGCGTTGCTGAATTCAAGTATGAATTGCCATCCTCACAAAATTCTTGTCCCCCAAAGGGATAGGGCTGGGGTGAGGGCGAATTTAGTATTTCATACCGCAATTCAGCAACGCCAATCACTCAATCTAACCTGGCAAAGTTTCCGAAAACTCTACCCCAAACAATTTTTTGAGCGCAATCGTCGGATCTGTCTGAGGAAGGCTCATCTCAACAAACAATGTGTGAGCTAGCTTTAGCTGAACCGCACTAAATTGCCTTTGAGCATGAGTTTGAGAGACTGACAAGCTCAAATCATGGAACCACTTCATCAACACGGGTAGCGAGTGCTCTGAGACCACAGAATTTGAACTTGGTGAAAACCGCACAATTCGTCGCTGAAACCGGGCATTCATCAGCGTGTAGCCGTCATCATTTTGTGTCAGTTCCCATCGCGACTGTGGCATGGCTTTCTCACTCCAAGTCACCCACAGACGCATTCGCTTGAGAATGGCCTCTGCATCCCCGCGATCGCACAGATATAAAGTGAGTGACTTTGGTTGCAGTTCTAGCACTCGGCGCGACGACTGAACTGCAATCGGAGCAGCGATCGCATCGGGGAGTGTCGGAGTATCAAGGTCAAATTTGGGTGATGATGGAACAGAATTTATATCGGGTAATGGCTCTACCACAGAGGTTTGAGGAGAATGCTTGCGCGAGACAGACCCCTCAGAGGAAAGCGTCACTGCTGTCACTTCCCAGCGATAGCGATCGAGCTTACCCCCCTCATGCATACAAAGCGGAAAGGGGTAGATCTGTTTGGCAATAGGTTGATAGGTTTGCAGATCTAAATATTCTAGATGTAGCTGAATGCCTGGTACATCATTTTGCTGTTTGGCAAAGGTATAGTCGGGCGGGGGAGGCTCCAAACAAATTAGACGCACCAATTGCACACTATCGGGGTTTTTGCTGTCTCTCAGTTGAAATACATTATGGGGGGGGGTTGAAGATCAGGCGTTCTTCAGCATCTAAAAAGTATGAAAGCGCACAGCCGCGAGGTACATGAAACAGCGTGCCAATATACCGATCTAATTTGGGTTTACGCCGTCTGAGATAGACGAAATATTGGGTGGGTTCTTGCAACCCGCGAGTCTGATAGCTATAGTCTTTTTTGAGGAGCAGACGAGTATTGTGCTCTACAGGGGGCAATGTTGCGCCTCCCTGCCGATGACGATCGCCAATCTCCTGTAACCCAAATTCAACAATAGTTTGGATATGATCAGGCTCAAGCTGCGACAGGAGCTTGCGAATCAAAGCAACTTTTGCCCTGGCTGAAAGTTGAACGACTTGATTAAGTAAGTCAGCTTGGCGCTCAGGATTCGTTTCCAGGGTTATATGTTTTGGGTCAAGCGCACCCTGAAGAAATTCTCCAGGTGATGGCTCAACCTCTGATGTGATCGTTGCTTGAATTAGCCGCTCATCAACACCCACAGGGGAAATTTCACGACTCATAATTAGAGAAAAAATTGTGGAACCTACACACCACGGAGCGATTTGGTCTGACGAATTTATTGGTTTAACAAACTTGACACATTCAAGTCGTCCAATTTAATAGGCTCATTCTATCCTAAAGCGCTCTTGATCTAGAAGGTTCAAATAAAAGATTAGACAAAGTTGCTTAGAGATTTGTTAAGGGTCAATGGAGAACTGAGAGCCACAATTTAACGAGTAAAGTTTCTAATTAGACTTATTCAGAAATTTAAGAGGCAGGCTGGGATTGCTTTTGAGAACGCTTTACGCTCATCTATGATTTAGCTCATTTTCACGGAGATACGGGGCTTTCAAGTCATTCTTGTTAGTT
>JAAUOZ010000082.1 GCA_012034655.1 Leptolyngbyaceae cyanobacterium CSU_1_3
GGCTTACGCCTGTTCCCCCCTTGCGCGCCCTGTGCGGCGTGGGCGGGTGAGGTGCGCCGCGCAGGCGGCTCTGGTGTTGGATGGTCCACGCCGGAGGCTCCATTGTGGAGTATGTCTCATGTCCCATGTTCAAATGATAAGCCTGAAGGCGTTAGCGCCGTCACCTCTCAATGCCCGTCGCATTGATAAGAAGATTGCCATTGATGAATTGGCGGCGTCGATCTTGGCGCATGGCCTGTTACAGGGTCTCAGCGTTGTTGAAGTCAGCAGCGGTAAGTATCAGGTATCCGCAGGTGGTCGCAGGCTGGCGGCGTTAAAGCTATTGCTCAAACGTAAGGCTATCACGGGTGATCTTGAAGTGCCCTGTCAGGTTGTCCCCGCCGATCTAGCCGAAGAAGCGTCCCTGGCCGAAAATGTTCAGCGCGTTGCTATGCATCCCTTGGATGAAGTCGAGGCTTTTGGACGATTAGCTGCCGAAGGCCAGACTGAAGACGCGATTGCCGCGCGCTTTGGTGCGTCGGTTCGCCATGTCCGTCAGAGATTGGCATTGTCGGCATTGTCACTCACATTGAAAGACGCCTTCCGCAAAGGCGAACTTGGCCTTGATGCGGCGCGGGCCTTTTGTCTGGTGCCTGCTCATGATCGTCAAGACGCGGTGTTTGCTATCATGCCCAAGCCTGTCAGCAATGCCTATGCGGTGCGGTCCTATCTCACCCAAGGAGCCGTGCGTGCCTCGGATCGTCTGGCCCGCTTTGTCGGGCTCGAAGCGTATGAAGCGGCGGGTGGTATCGTGCGACGCGATTTGTTTGAAGAAGATTTGGTGTTCCTTGATAGCCCTGATGTTCTAAATGCCCTTGCCACTGCCAAGCTGGAAGAATTGCGCGCACCCTTACTGGCGCAAGGCTGGGGCTGGGTGAATATCAATATTGGCACCGGTCGAGGGGATGCAGGTTCTATGCACCGTATCCGGCCTGAATGGCATCAGCCGACAGATGAACAAATCGCCGCTGCTCGTGTGTTGCAAGACAAAGCCGCTGATCTTGAGCGGGCATTGAAGGCCGATCCCACCAATGAAACCCTGATCGCAGAACTCGATACCATCCGCACTACTTTGCGGGAGATGTCAGAGGCGTTGAGTTACTTCGATCCTGAGAAGCAAGCCCTTGCAGGGTGTGTTATATCCATCGATTTTGAAGGCCATGTGGACACCATCATTGGTATCATCGCCAAAGGCAACCACATCGGCCAGCGTTCCACCCCAACTTTCGACCAGATGACGCAAGGCCACGGCTTTGTTACATTCGGTCGCCAAATCTGAATGAAATGCGGATAACGCGCGGAATAGAGCGGTTGGGCGGTCGTCGGAAATTCTAAAGCGAGCCGTTCCAACGGTGCCCCATTTCACTAAAGATCAACACCTTGGCAGCCGGTTGGTCAAGCTGAAGAGATCAGCCACTTCATAGGGTGTGGTGCGTTGGGGGCAACCCGGTTCAAATAGAGGACATTGTTGATTTCAACGCCGACCAGCCGACCGGCCAGTTGCACTGGCTCGTGGCACCTGGCCCGCAACGATCCCACCGCGGCCCTCGGGCATTTCACGAAGGCGGTTTCCTGGGATCCCTATTCCGCCGCGCTGCGCCACGAACGCGTTCACGTCGTTGACGAGATACACGTCGCCCTTTGCCCATCCGGCAGGATTGATGATCGGCGGCACGTTGTTCGGATGATCGTCGTCGCGGTTCACGAAATCCGCTTTCTTCGCGGTCGTGAGCGTCGCCGTGAGATTCGTCTTTGCGCCGCTCGCGATGTCGAGCGCCAGGTCGTTCGGCCGCGGATCGAGCGCGGCGAGCAATTTGGGATCGAGACCTGCAGCATTGGTGATTTTTCTTTAGCGGCAGCAGGAAGCAGCTAAAGCCGTGCTTTTGGCGATCGACCAAACTTCACCGTAGAGATCTTCGACCCAATTTCTCGCTAAGATAGTTTCCCCGGTGCGCCAGTGTTTGAGTGGGGCATCCAGACTAGACTTTGCAGCCAGGCTCTCGTTCTGCTCGGTCAGCGCCACCATCTCTTCGGCAGACAGTTGGCTGAGTTTGAGCGGGTCAAGATCGGGAGTTTCAATGAGTTGGATCAGCCGAGCTTCGAGTAGGGCCGTCACCGCGAGCAGGGCGATCGGGTCAGACACCAGATCGCAAATTCTCAGCTCGACTCGATTGAGATTGTAGGGGCGACGATCGCCATTGGGGCGCACCGACGACCAGAGATGGCGGACGTTTTGCATTGTCCCAGCTTTCAATTGGGCTTCTGTCCAGTTGATAAAATGGGCGTGGCTTTCAAACAGGGGCACATGGGTCGGCGTTTTGGGAAAAACTGCCCATCGAGTCGAGTGATTGCCCGTCACCTCTCCCCCAAAAAAAGGAGAAGCAGCGCTGAGCGCTAAATAAAGTGGAGCCTCAACTCGCACCAAGCGACAAGCCCGCATCAATAATTCTGGATCGCTGATGCCCACATTAATATGAACGCTAGCCGTGACAACCTTAGTACCGTAGGTCTGCTCAATATAGTCGTGGTAAGGATTTCCCGGATCGGAGCGATGGAAACGATCGACCCCTCCTAGGGCCAAGGTGCTCCCTGGAATTAAGGTATAGTCTCCAAGCTGCTGCAAATATTGACGAAGTTGATAGCGAGGGCGCAACAAATCACAGAGCGATCGCTCATACCGATAGCTGGGAGGCGTGGTGTATTCGACATTGCGGCTATCTGGCTCTCGCACAAAGCCATCCAGAGTTGCCACAATTTTGTCAGACATGCCAACCACTTCGCCCTCTGGTGTTCCTGTGTAAACCTCAATCTCAAAACCTTTAGATAACAGCATCTTTCCTCCGAGAAGTGGTCGCTCTTACGTTTCTTAGGATTGTGGATTGATGAATGCCGAGATCTTCGCCCTCATCCCTTCCCCAAGTTGGGAGAGGGCTGGGGTGAGGGCAAGACAACCTTGCAGTTGACGGAATCATTGAATCCACGTTTCTTAGTATCTGGGATAAACCGGTTAGGGACTTGCAGATTCATAAACTCTCGATAATCGGGCTTCGATGCGCTCAGCCCCCCACTGAGCCAGTGGGTTGAGCACAGTTGCAACCCCACAGACAACGCAGCCAGGGATTCTATTTTTCCGTAGGATCGGGGATTAAGTCCCTCTAAAAACTGGGCAGGCTGGGCATCTTGCCCGACTTCAAGAGCGGTCTCGGCTGCTCCACTTGATTGAATTTACTTTCTTGAATTCCCAATTCTTAGCAGGAGAGTTCCCTAGGAACGGCCCTCGCTGCGCTCCTCTTTTATTTTCCCCTTTAGAGCGATGCGATCGCGTCACCTGCTCCCTCAAAGTGGAGCGTAAATCCTGCAAGATGGCATACTCAATTAAGCCAGCGCACGGAAGGAGTGAGATCGTGGGATTGGGAAAATGGGTCGGGCTTTTTTCGTTTGTGGTCTCGCTATACATTTTGTGGGAGATGCGCCAAGTTTTGCTGCTGGTGTTTGCGGCGGTGATCTTTGCAACTGCGCTCAATAGTCTGGTGCGAAGGCTCCAGCAGGCAGGCTTTAAGCGAGGTGGGGCGACGGCCCTGTCGATCGCAGTCTTTGCCTTTCTGTTGGTGATTTTTGTGGGCATTATTGTGCCGCCGTTTATCAAGCAGTTTCAGCAGTTGGTAGAACTGGTTCCCAAGGGATTCGACAATCTCCAAAATCGTTTCCAGGACATGCAAAACATGATTCCTGGCTACTCAGAATATTTGCCAGGCGTGGATGATCTGATTCGCCAGATTCAACCTCTGGCGGGGCGGTTTGTCGGAAATTTCTTCTCCCTGTTCTCGAATGTGCTGGCGATCGTACTCAATTTGCTGCTGGTGATCATCTTGACGGTGATGCTGTTGATCAATCCGCAGCCCTACCGCCGGGGGGTTGTGCTGCTATTTCCTTCCTTCTATCGGCGGCGAACGGATGAAATTCTCAGCCTGTGCGAAGTGGCGCTGGTCAACTGGGTCGGCGGCATTTTGATCAATATGGTGGTCATTGGAGTCGTCAGTGGCATTAGTTTGTGGATTTTGGGCGTGCCGTTGGTGCTGGCAAATGCCTTGTTAGCGGGGCTGCTGGAGGCGATTCCCAACGTGGGGCCGGTGTTGAGCTTGGTTCCTCCAGCGGCGATCGCCTTGCTCGAAGCGCCCTGGAAGGCGGGAGCAGTCGTGATTCTCTATATTGTGATCCAGCAGCTTGAGCAATATTTGCTGGTTCCTTTTGTGATGTCGAAGCAGCTATCGCTGTTGCCAGCAGTGACGCTGTTGTCTCAGGTCGTCTTTGCAATATTTTTTGGTTTTTTGGGATTGTTTCTGGCGATTCCCCTCGTGCTGGTAGGGCAGATTTGGGTACGAGAGGTGTTAATTCGAGACGTGCTTGACCCGTGGCAGAGCGATCGCTACGGCAAAACCGACTCAGAGTTTTTACAAGCAGAAGAGCCTTTACCAGAGATGGCGGAGAATTTAGAGAGGAAGGAGGAAGGATGAGAGGGCGATCGCAGCATCTTGTTTTGAAGCCGAGCAGCGCAGGTGGAAGCAAGGGCGAAGGTTGCCAAGGGGAATGCACTCATCTGGGCAAGAAAATCTCATCCGCCATTCCTATTGCTGACACTGAGGGCAAAAATGCGCCGATCGTCCTGCCAATTTTTTTCTCTCAATCAGCGTTTCACAAATCTTGCAGGCTTCGCCATCGCGGCCGTAAACCCACGCCATGCCGCCATAGTTGCCATTGACACCCGACACATCTCGAAAGTCGCTAAACGTCGTACCTCTGGCGTTGATGCTGTCTTGCAAAACTCGCATCACATTGGCTCGCAGTCGTTTGATCTGCGCGGGCTGCAAATCGCTGCACATCGTTTCGGGATGGATGCCACTGAGAAAAAGCGCTTCGTCAGCATAGATGTTGCCCACCCCAGCAACCAAAGCCTGATCAAGCAGGGCTGTTTTGATCGATCGCCGCCGCCCCTTGAGTTTTTCAGCCAAATATTCGGCAGAAAACCCCTCAGAGAAAGGTTCCACACCGAGACGTTGCAGTCCAGTAATAATGGTTTTGGGATCTTGGGCGATCGACACAAACCACATCTGCCCAAAAGTACGCTGATCGACAAACCGCAATTCTCGCCCTGTTGAGAAAAAGAGCCGAACTCTTGCATGTTTGTGTAGTGCAGTCTCGCGATCGACCCAAAGCAACTGCCCCGTCATGCGAAGATGAACACCCAACCAGCCTGAGTCGTGCAATTCTGCCAATAGATATTTGCCGTAACGATGCCACTGGGCGATCGTCGTGCCCTTTAGCCCCTGCAAAAAATCAACGCTAGACGGGTGAGCAACGGTGCGATCGAGCAGCACATCCCCTCCCAAAATTTCTTGGTTTAGCGTCACCTGATTTAGCCCAATACGGACGGTTTCGACTTCAGGAAGTTCTGGCACAAAAATAGACCTAAAAAATAGACCTGAGACTAGAATGCCAGGTCGAGAAAGGAGAATGATTTCAGACTCTTCCCTCGATCTCGCTGATCTAGTCTAAGGTCTAGCGCTGAGAAGTTGGCGACGGAGTAGACTACCGCGCTTCTGTTCCTTGGTTGGCATCCCCTTGAACCGTGGGACTGCCGCTTGGGGTTTCTGATGTACCGCTTTGTTTGGCCGCAACACCACTTCCAGTCTTACGGGAGGCAGGGTCGATCGGGGTTTGCTTGCCGCCTGGCATGGTGGCCGAGGGCTTCTTCTTGGGTGCTTCGACTTCTAGCAACTCGTTCTTAGCAAAGTTATTGGTGTTGACCCCTGAGTAGCTCACTTTGTCAAAGCGAACGATGACATCGTATTTGATGCCACTCTGGTCGATCGAGGCAACCGTGCCCACATCTTGAAACCAGTAGGATTCTTTGCGAAGAACGCGAACTTTAGAACCACGCTGAACCATGAGTATTCCTTCCCTGTATTATGATCAAACTTCAACTCATACAGCCAATTTTCACCACTTTACTACGGAGTGGAAAACCCACCACTGACTGAGGCTCAGGTTGAAACAAAGCGAAACAATCCTGCCGTCCAGATCCCCAACTTTGCCAGCCAGAATTTTGGAGATTCGATCGAGACATGGGGGAGGGTAATATCTTCGTGAGAGCGGCTCAATCACTCGTTTTGTCTGTTCGCCAGTGGGCGGTGTATTGCCTGCCTCGCCATTGGGTAGGGGTTTGCACCGAAGAGAGGAAAATTCGCACCACTGCCAGAGGGTCAGCGAGGGGCGAAAGCCAAAAAACCCAGGCAGACTTGGCTAAAGAGCGATCGTAGGAAGGCGCGATCGCCCAGTTCAAAGCAATTCGCATCATGACCAAAAAGCTGTTTAGCCCAAGGGTAGCGAAGGCTGGGAGGGTTATGTTGCCGTTGCTTACCAAGAGGGCAGACACCAAAAACATCGGTAGGGGTAGGCCTTGCACCGCCGTCAGAAGCCAAAGATCGCCCCAGACTTGCCCGCCAGAGGCAGCATCCTTCAGATCGAGCGATCGTCCCCATTCGTTCCAGGTTTCTCGTGCACCTTCATACATTCGCACCCTCAGAACTTTTGCACCGTCTAGAAAGCCGACTCTCGCACCCTGGGCGGCGGCAAATCTCGCCAACGTCACATCATCACAAAAGGAGTTTCGAGCGCTGGTGTAACCGTTGATCTGGGCCAGAAGCGATCGCCGACAGAAAAAGCATTGCCCGTTAGCCATGACGCGATCGGCAGAATTATTTTTCTCTCCGGCTGCCCCAAATCGATACACCAATGTCATCAACAGCGCAGGTTGAAGCCACAACTCGCCGGGATACTTTAAGACAAACTGGGGCGACAGAGACACCAGATCGTAGCCTTCTGAGTCGGCCGTCTCGATCAGACTCGCAACCAAGCCAGGATGGGGCTGGGTATCTGCGTCAATGCCGAGAATCCATTCGCTACGATCGCAACTCGCCAAAAAGCCAGAATGTAACGCCCACGGGCGACCTACCCACCCCGCAGGCAACGGATCATCGGTAATTAGGCGAAATCTAGGGTCAGCTTGTCGGGCCGTCTTGACCAAATCGGGCGTACCATCCGTCGATCGGCTGTCTACCACGATCATTTCTCGCACTTCGTAGCTCTGCCGACTCAGACCCTCTAGGCAGGGGCCAATGCGCTTGGCTTCGTTGAGGGTGGGCACGATCACGCTGACAGAGCCGATCGCCAAAGGGGATGGCGATCTCGGTTCTAGGGGCGGGTGGCGGGTGGGTCCTTTCAGCAGACGAGACAGCAAAATTGCCACGGCTGGAAGCTGCATGAGCAGTAGCCCCAAAAAGCCAACATCTTGCGCTACAAATTCAGTCAATAAACTCGTCAACCCCAAACCTCATACTGAGACATCAACCATTGGATTTGCCATCTTAACGTCAGTTCGCCGACTAGACTTTTGCCCTCTCCCCAAATCCCTCTCCCCAGGGCAAGGGACTGCAAAACCTAATTCTTTCGTCGCTCCTCCTTATTCTCTAGGAAGCAGGAGGCTGGGAGGATGAAGGTACTTTGAGCGGCAGCGAATCCACGTTAAAAAAACCTCTTCCCCGTTAAAAAAACCTCTTCCCCGTTCCCTATTCGTCCATTAGAGCTTGGCAGGCTCCTAGGGCGAACGATCGTTCGCCCCCACGCATCGGCAAATTTTCGATAGAATGTGCAATCCTTTGCTCACGATTTTTGCGAAATCCCTGCTGAGGCAACAGGGGTTTCCTCTGCGCGGCTGGGTTCTTGGATCGAGGATTGCAGCACATTCTCTAGCTGAGCCGTCGCATCGTTTGGGGGGGTTGCCGTCCACCAGAGAACGATCGCCGGAACTACGCCCAGCAAAACGCTCAGAGCCGTCGGAATCCAAAATCGAGAATCTAATTCAGCAACGGTAATAATTGCGCCAAACGCAAAGTTAATCAAATAGACCGCCAGGGGCACAGTGAGTTGGTTGCGGCTGAAGTTTAATGGCGCTTTGCCCCAAAACAGGGAGGCAACCGACATAAAGACGACACCCGTCCCAAACCAGCCCGACAGGTTGCGGTAGGGCATCCCAAAAAATGCACCCAACTGCTTAAATTCCCAAAACGGGTATGGGGTTTGGCTCATAGCCGGATCGAGCACAAAATCCCAGGCGGTCAGCAAGACTGAGCCGAGGGCGATCGCGCCCATTACTCTCGCCCACTCAGGTAGATGAATTTTTTCAAGCCCAGCCCGCGCCAGCACATAGCAAGCTAGACCTACATAGAACCACGACAGGGGAATCGTAAACGGCACAAGACCGGCGATCTTGTAGCCCAACCCGCTCAAGTAGCCATACTCGCCAAACGGAAAGCCCGTACTCGTTCCCAAAAGCTCGCTGCCAAGCGAAAGAAGCACCGATGGCAGCATAAAGGCTAGCCAGCGCTGCAAGCCAAGGGTTCGATAAGCATAGAGGGCGATCGTCAGTGCGCCCAGAAGGATGTAGCCCACACCACCGTTTGCCATACTCCACCCGAAGGCAGTCTGACCAAAGGGCGGCAATGCTTGAATAAAATCGGCATTGGGCAACACTAGCAGCAAACCTGCCAGCCCAAATGCCAAGGCTAAGGTGTGACCAATCAGGCAGAAGCGCTCAATTGTCATCAGTTGCTTCATAGGACTCCTCAAAAAGTGGGGCATGGTAAACGCTTGCTTAACAGTTTACAAATCTTTAACCATATTCTCGCGCTCCGCTCCAGGTTTTCACAGATTTGCAACCACAAATTTGCAACCACAAATAAGGGAAGAGGCGGTGTGATCGCGATCGCAACCTGGGTTAACGTGAATTCTCTGATGGTTTATCCCTAGATTTTGCAGTGCCAAAAACCCATCTTCGGGGCGATCGCTCCGTCACTTCGAGTAATGGCTCTCAATCTTAAGACCCTTCTCTACCCACCGCTACCTCCCCAGTCCCCAAGTTTGCAAATTTCTCCCTCTTTCCGCTTCCTTCCTTACCTTCTCGCCAATTGCTGCTAGAATCCGCTACAGCCCCTCGCTTGTTCTCGTTTAGAATGGCAATCCTCACATTGTGAATTAACCGTGTGAATTAACCGTGTGAATTAACCGTGAATTAGCTGAATGACTCAACTGAACAGTGCATTCATTCTCTTCTTAAGTTTGTTGGTCGAGGCAACCCCCTTTTTGCTGCTAGGAGTGTTGTTTTCGGGCTTGCTGCAATTTTTTGTCAGTGAGCGACGATTGTTGGCGATTATGCCAAAGAATGCTTTACTCGGCGCATTTGTCGGTAGTTGCATTGGTTTTTTGTTTCCCGTGTGTGAGTGTGGCAACGTGCCCGTGGCAAGACGATTGCTGATGCAAGGTGCGCCCGTTTCGGTGGCGATCGGCTTTTTGTTAGCGGCTCCGACGATCAATCCTGTGGTCTTTTGGGCAACTTGGACGGCGTTTCGCGATCAGCCGGAAATTGTTTTTTATCGGATTGGGTTCTCCCTGTTTATCGCAACGTTTGTGGCGTTTATTTTTAGCTTTCAAGGCGATTTGCGTCCGCTCTTGCAGCCCAGTGTGGCCAAGGCGATCGCCGTCCGAAAAAAATACGAAGCCCCAGAGTTGTCTGTTTTAACAACCGAACGCAACCGCCCTTCGGCGCTACTGCAATCAGGAACCTATTTTTTAGGACAATCTGCCAAGCCTCTGATCACCGACCCATCAGAATTGCAAGCGGCAATGGTAGGCATGAAGCCCTCTCAATATCGGCTGCGGTTGTTGCTAGAAAATACGATCCAGGAGATGCGAGAACTGGTAGGAGTGCTGGTTTTGGGCAGTGCGATCGCCGCTCTCCTGCAAGTCTTTGTGCCCCGTGAGTTAATTTTAAGTTTGGGACAGGGGCCAATCACGTCCATTTTGGCGATGATGCTATTGGCAGCAGTGGTTTCTATCTGCTCAACCGTCGATTCTTTCTTTGCCCTATCTTTTGCCTCAACCTTTACCAGTGGTTCGCTGGTTGCCTTTCTAGTCTTTGGCCCGATGATCGACCTCAAAGGCGTTGGGCTGATGCTGTCAATCTTCAAACCCAGGGCGATCCTCTACCTCTTCATCCTAGCTGCCCAACTCACCCTCATCTTTACTCTCTTTTTGAACCTATACATCAGCTAAAAATTATCAGCTAAGGTTCTAGACTCTAAAATCGCCCCTCCAAAGCTCAAAAGTAAAGCCGAAAGTGGTATCGGCGAAGCCAACCCTTCATCCCCCATCCCTGCAAATGCTCCGCATCCTCTCTCGCTTTCTGCCGTGGCTTGACGTGCTGGCACTCTCTGCCTGGGGCATTCTGATGCTCAAATATTGGCTTTCTGAGCAGCTTTATCTACTAATCCATCCCAGCTATGTGTGGTTGACGGTGCTGGCTGGCGTGTCCCTGCTGCTGATTAGTGGCTTCAAAATCATGCTGCTGCTGACCAATCGCCGTGAACGTGAAACCTCTGTAGTTCAGCATTTAACGCTGTTTCCACCGGGATGGAGCAGTGGGCTATTGTTGGGGGGTGCGATCGCGGGCTTGCTGGTTACGCCACGGGCCTTTGCCAGTCAGACGGCGATCGATCGCGGCGTAAATGATGCCATTACGCTAACAAGGGTCAAACCCCAGGTTTTTTCTGCCTCATCTCGATCGGAAGACAAAACGTTAATTGATTGGATTCGCACCCTCCAGGTTTATCCCGAACCGGATGCCTACGCAGGTCAGAAGGCAAAAGTTCAGGGCTTTGTGGTGTATCCATCGGGCTTGCCTGAACAATATTTTCTGTTGACTCGATTTGTGATTACTTGCTGTGCGGCAGATGTTTACCCTGTGAGTTTGCCAGTGAAGTTGACGACGGGCGATCGCAAAGCCTACAAGCCCGATAGCTGGCTAGAGGTTCAGGGGCAAATGGTCACAGAAACCTTTGAAGGCAGACGGCAGTTAACCATTCAAGCTGCCTCTCTCACGCCGATTCCACAACCCAAAAATCCTTACAACTATTAGCGTAGAAGCGATCGTTGGTTGAATCGGTCTATTTTCAGCTTTAGGGCAGCCTCACTCTAACAGTGACGAATGCTTCATAAATCAATGTGTACTTGAAACACAAAAAATCGCATTACATCAGCACAAAGATAGAGAAATTTTCTAGCTTATGGTGGAGGTTTTTTGTGCTTTAACTTCTCAAAGCATTAGATGCAAAGGATTTTTAAATTCTGAGAGCACTAGAGGAATAGATTAATAAATGTAAATTCCATCCCAGAAAGTGAACTTATTGCAATATTACTTAATCAAGAAGTTCACGAGTTTTTCTGAGTTTTAAAGTCTAAATCTCATTGTTCATAAGGGTTTCAGGGTTAAGTAGCGCTAAAATCAAAACTACATATTCCAGCCAGATAAAATTCTTCGATCGTGGTATGTGCGATCGTGACTGTAAACTTTCATAAATTAGTCTTCACTCTCAGAGAGCCTTTCTCTATACTGAATTTCACATCAGCGATTCAGTGGGGATCGCTACAAAAAATTTTCAAACTAACAATAAACCCTTAGCTCTGGGAGAGAGAATCATGGCATTGGCACAAGGTCAAAGTCTCAAAAGTTTCTATTTCTTGACGATGATCAAAAGCTTTTTGATCTGGACTTTTACACTCACCGTCTGCATGATTGTGATTGGGTTTCCCGCTTTGGTTTTAGTCGTTTCAGTCGGTGCATTATTGGCCGTCACACTCCACGCTTTGCTGCCCTTTAGTGCAGTTTTGTTGATTGCAACAGGGTTGATTGGTATTCACGCGATCGGCATCATGCTAGCGGCGGCTTCCCTGACCATGCAAGGCATTCACCCTCAAGAAGTCGAGTGGTTAAGATGGCTACATGGTCAAGCTGATCCACTGAATACAACAGTTTATGCCGCTTGCCCTTTGACCTGCGATGTCCATTTTTAGAGAAAAAAGATGTTGAGATAAAACCCGAAAAATAGCGATTAAAATCGTCTTACTATTCGGGTGATTTCATTACTTTCAAACTTGCTGATTAAACCATTTAACTGATTCTAATGACCCAGCTAAGGCTGGGTTTTTTATTGCAATTTGAGGCAGGTCGGCATTGCTGAAGGAGGGAATGAAGCAGCCTCGATCGCACTCATTCTTTCAGGGGCTGTCAATCCGCAGAAATTTAGCTGCCAGTTTTGCAATCGACCTGTTCAGGCTATCCCCTAAAATGAGAAGGATTTTTAATGAGAAGAATTTTTGAGGGGTTGCTTGAGTCAAGGAACCATTCGGATCTGTGCAGTAAGCTACAGAAAGCTTAATTGGTAAGGCTTTTAAGGTCTAGAGCTTAGATTTGACTTTGGAGCCATAGCCGCCCGATCGTCCGCCCCCCTGTTCTCTGACTCAAAACATTCCATGCTAAAGTTTCCCATTCCTATTTGCATCATCGTCGGCACTCGCCCAGAAGCGATCAAGATGGCTCCGGTCATTCAGGCATTCCGGCGATCGCCCCTCTTCGATACCCAGGTGGTGCTCACGGGGCAGCACCGCGAAATGGTCGATCAGGTCATGCAATTGTTTGACCTCACCCCCGACCACGATCTAGCAATCATGCAGCCCAAGCAAACCCTCACCGATATCACCTGCTGGGCCCTACGCGGACTCGAAGCCTTGTTTCAACAGCTTCAGCCCAAAATCGTCTTAGTGCAGGGCGACACGACTACTGCCTTTGCGGCAGCCCTGGCGGCGTTCTATCAAAAAATTCCCGTTGGCCATGTCGAAGCCGGCCTGCGAACTGAAGCATTGTTCAACCCCTATCCAGAAGAAGCAAATCGGCGGCTGGTGTCTCAAATTACCCAGCTTCACTTTGCGCCGACGGCCCTGTCAGTAGAAAACTTGCAGCGATCGGGTGTTTTAGGCGAAATTCACCAGACGGGCAACACCGTGATCGATGCCCTGCTTACCGTCGCCCAGCGCCAACCCGCCTGCGAAATTCGGGGGCTGACCTGGGGAGACTATCGCACGATTTTGGCAACAGTGCATCGACGCGAAAATTGGGGACAGCCCCTCGCAAACATCGCCCAGGGGTTTCTCAACGTTCTCAACCAATTTGAGGACACCGCCCTGCTGCTGCCATTGCACCGCAACCCCACCGTTCGGGAGCCACTGACGGCAATCTTAGGCGACCATCCACGGGTTTTTCTCACCGAACCCCTAGACTACACACAACTGGTGGGGGCGATGCAGCGCTGCTATCTGTTGCTTACCGATTCGGGTGGCATTCAAGAAGAAGCCCCCAGTCTGGGTAAGCCGGTGCTGGTGTTGCGAGAAACAACCGAGCGCCCAGAGGCGGTCTTGGCGGGCACTGCAAAGCTGATCGGCACAAACCCAGACAGAATTCTCAGCGAAGCGGCTGCCCTGCTGAGCGATTCTCAGTCCTATCAGGCGATGGCGAATGCGACCAGTCCTTTTGGGGATGGCTACGCAGCCGATCGCATTCTGCAAATCGTCGAGAAATATCTACAGAAATAGCCTACTCTTCTGGCAAGTCGGGTCTTTCTTGGTGTTGGTCTAATAGGAGTTTCTTCGACTCCTTGAGTTGGCTCCAGAGGTGTTTAATTTCTTTGTAAGCTTCCTCCGGCGGAATTTTTCCTCCTGTTTCTAGCCCACACAGCAGAGAAACCCGACTGGCAAACTCTTGCAGGTTGGCATTGAAGGCCAAATTCTCTGGTGAAAACTCACCTCGATAGCGACCGATCGGGGCGAAGAAATTTTCTTTCTCAATCTCTTTGTTGTCAGTCACAGTTTTTTGAGTGGGTGAGGGACAGGGAATCTGAACCTTATACAGATCTCAGAACTCCTCAAAGTTTATGGTACGGGCAACCTCTGCAAAAAGAATCAGGATACAAAGGCGAGGCAAGCTACTTTTATTACAAGAATCTTATTACAAGAATCTTATTACAAGAATCTTATCGTCCGAGCCAAGCGCCAAACGCAGGAATCCAAATAATAGGCAAAAATGAAGGCTTGTAGGGGCATGGCCAGGCATACCCTCAAGGTGGGAAGATTATTTAGCCGCAAGCGTTAATCACAATTTTGCCCATCCTGATTCTGGATTCTCACTCTCTGCCCCTGTAAGTAGTGGGGTGAAATTAAAGCCCACTACTTACAGGGTTTCGGCTCCGCTCAGCCCTCCTCCAGGGGAGATTTTGAGCCTTGAGTGCGGTCGAAATGCATCTGATCAATCATTCCGCCTTCCTACTTACACAAAAGTGTAATTAAACTGTAAGAAGTTAGTCGAATAGCGAGACGGGTCACACTACAATCAAAATCGAATCGCTCAACCCTCATGTCAGATCACTCAGATCAACCTTTTTGCCCAGCGTCTCAGTGATTGTGCCGATTTACAACGGGGAAGCGGATCTACCCGATCTGCTCAATTGCCTGCGATCGCAAACCTACCCCTGCGATCGGGTCGAATATTTACTAGTCGATAATGGCAGTCACGATCGCACCCTCGAATTATTGCAATCGGCCCATTCAGCAGACTTCACCCTGCGACCCCTGAGCGAAAATCACATCCAAAGCTCCTACGCCGCCAGAAATACAGGCATTCGAGCCGCCACCGGAGAAATCTTGGCCTTCACCGATGCCGACTGTCGCCCCGAACCAAACTGGTTGATTGATTTGATGCAACCGTTTGCTAGTGCGACCTTCGGACTCGTCGCTGGGGAAATTAAAGCGCTTCCGGGGCAGACGCTTCTAGAGCAACATGCCGATCGCCAAGAAACCCTCTCGCAAAAGCACACCCTCGCCCATCGCTTTTGCCCCTACGGGCAAACCGCCAATCTAGCAGTGCGCCGATCTGCCTTCGAGCAAGTCGGTTTGTTTCGCCCCTATTTGACCACGGGCGGCGACGCTGATCTGTGCTGGCGAGTCTTGCGAGAAACAGATTGGCAACTGCACTTTGCAGAAACCGCGATCGTCCGGCATCGGCATCGAGCCACTCTAAACGAACTCCGCAGCCAATGGCGCAGATACGGCAAATCAAACCGCTACCTGCACGAACTCCACGGAGTAGACCTGATGCACGAACTCAGCCTACCCGAATATCGCTATCGCCTCATCCGGTGGCTCGTCAAAGAACTGCCGATCGCGACTGCCAAAACTCTGATCCGCCAGGCCGCCCTTGTGGATATGGTCAGCACTCCGATCGGGCTAATCTGCGCCAAAGCCCGCGCTACCGGGCAGCAGCAAGCCAAACTTCCCGACTCAGCCAAACAGATCGATCGCCTCACTCAAGATTCCTCTAAACCCCTCACTCTCTGAAAATTCTCACTCTCAATCATGCTGGTGAAGTTATTGATTTTGGCACTGCTAATTTTCGGTGCGTGGCTGCTTTACTCGAAGTCATTTCGCCGATCGTCGCGATCTCACCTAAGCCGACGATCGTCGCCCCCCAAAAAGCTGATCTCGCTGCTAAATGGCGATGCCGCCACAGCCCAGCGATTGTTTGAACGAGCACAAATTAGACACCCCGACCAATCAGACCAATGGTATTGGGAAAAAGTCATCTGGGATCTAGAGCGCGATCGCCGTTGGTAACAAGCCACCGAACGGGAGGCACGCAACACACTAAAATGAGAAGAACCTTATAACGGAGTGCCATCCATGCCAGGCAACTAGTCTTAGTCGATGACGAACCGGGACTTCGCGATGCAGTGCAAGCCTACCTCGAAGACAGCGACTTCACCGTGCACACCGCCAGCAACGCCCGCGAAGGTTGGGATCTCGTTCAACAAAAACTTCCCGATCTGGTGATCACCGACGTGATGATGCCCCAGGTAGATGGCTATCAATTTCTCAAACAACTACGCGACGACCCCCGCTTCCAGTCGCTGCCTGTTGTCTTTCTGACGGCACGAGGCATGACGGGCGATCGCATCCAAGGCTACGGAGCGGGCTGCGATGCCTACCTGCCAAAACCCTTCGACCCCGACGAACTGGTGGCGATCGTCAATCGACTGCTACAACAGCGTGCCACCCTCAAAGCCACCAGCGCCGAGGGCGAAATGCCAGATGTCGCCGACATGGCCCGGCAGATCGCCGAAATTCGAGCCATTTTGACCCAGCGAGGGGCGATCGTCCAAACGCCCTCTTCCGTCAAGCTCGACTTCACCCCCAGAGAACAGAGCGTTCTAGATCTCGTCGTAGATGGCTTGATGAACAAAGAAATTGCGCGGCGACTCGAAACCAGCGTCCGCAATGTCGAAAAATACGTCAGTCGCTTGTTCAGCAAAACTGGAACCAACAGCCGAACCGAGCTAGTACGATTTGCCCTAGAGCACGGCCTCACCAAATAGCCCAACCTTAAAACGTGAATGTTTTCTTCGTCACCCCGCCCCACTCAAAGGATCAAAAATGACGGTAAAGGTTGTGCGATCGTTCGCCTCGACCTCTAATCTACCGCCAATTTGCCTAACGAGCGAATTGACAAGCTGCAAGCCCAGCGAATCGGTGGGGTTGGGGTCAAACCCTGGGGAGATACGATCGCCCCGATTAGTCACCGCCAACGCGATCTCCCTGGCTGAAGCTACCGCCAAACTGATCACCATCTCGCCCGTCGAAGTTTCTCTAAACCCATACTTCAATGCATTTGAAATCAGTTCATTGAGAATTAGCCCAGCAGGAATCACCTTGTCTGGGTGAACTAACACCTGGGGCAAAATCTCAAACCGTAACTCAATACTTTCAAGATCGGTTATGTAGACCCGAAAGACGGTAATCGCCAAACTGTGAACATACTCCGAGAAGTTCACTTCCATCAGGTTAGGAGACTCGGATAAGCTTTCATGCAAAAGGGCAATGAGGCTAATGCGGCTCTGGTTGTTTTGCAGCAGTTCGCGCACGATCGGATCGTCAGTCTGCATCACCTGCAAGTCAAGCAAACTCGAAACCAGTTGTAGATTATTCTTGACGCGGTGGTGGATCTCCCTCAGAAAAACTTCTCCCCCCGGTAACGATGCTTGAGCGAGGGTTTGCGATAGTTGAAGGGTTGCCTCTTTGGAGCGGGGATCAGTTTGGATGATCTTACCCTGTGCAATTTCTAGCACTTCTAAGGCAGTTTGTAGCTCCTCAACCACGTGAGTTTGGAGATCGGTTTGCAGATTGGTGTTTGCAACGGGGTCAAATTGAATACGATCGCGTAACTCGGCCAGTCGCTCACGCAGTGCCGCTATCTGTAGGGCAACCTCGCGATTAGTCATTCCAAAAAAGATCCATGCGACGCTCAGAAAAGTTAGTCAAAAACAGGCGCGATCGTCAGGCACAACCTGGCTCAAAAATCTCCAAAATAAAAGCGACTCTATCGAATCGCCTCTACGGAGTGCTTAGGCTCACGAATGGGATTGAGCGAGGTATGGCTTGAGTGCACACACTCAGAAAATCATTCACAGCTATATTAGGGTCAAAATTACCATGTGGTTCTGGGCGATTGGCTGCTTTGGTGTGACACTTTATCAGTAATTTACAGCTAGCAACCCTATGCACAGGTCATCTAGCCCTTTAAGTGCTGACCGTATTTTTATGGATTCGATCGAGATCCGCCAGTCCTTTAAAGCCTTAGATTACAGTAGAGATGGTAAAAAAATTGAAACGAGCCACTTCACTTTTGAGGCGTTTATGTCTGCCAAACTAGCGACCGTTTTGACATCCGAGAATCCAGCAGGGCAGGATGTAGCGGCACTCAGACAGGTATTTGCATCGATCACGGCTGAGAGTTGCCCTCACCTCTACAATTTTCACATGCACACCACCCACTCAGACGGGCAGTTGCAACCTGAGCTACTGATGGAGCAAGCGATCGACCTTTCTCTGCGAGGGTTTGCCATCACCGATCACCATCGAGTCACGGGTTATCAGGCAGCACAAGACTGGCTAGACCTTTGGCGGCAAACTGCCCAAGCGATGGATAGAACACCTCCTCGCCTCTGGATCGGCACTGAAATCACCTCTCAGCTTCTAGAAACTGAGGTGCATATTCTGGGATTTGCTTTTGACCCAAACCAGAGAGCGATCGCGCCCTATCTCAACGGCACTGCGCCCACCGGAGAGGCCGCAGAAGCAGGAAACGTTATTTCCGCGATCCATCAGGCGGGTGGTTTGGCAGTGTTGGCGCACCCGGCTCGCTATCGGCGATCGTTCCATGATCTGGTTCCTGCTGCTGTTGAGTGTGGCATTGATGGCGTTGAGACTTACTATGCTTACAACAATCCCAAACCCTGGCAGCCCAGCCCCAAAGAAACTCAACAAGTTCGTCAACTCAGTGCCCACTATCGTTTGCTCAACACCTGTGGAACTGATACTCACGGTCTGAGCTTACTACAACGTCTTTAAAAGCTTCCTTACGAACGTGGATTAAATCATTCCGTCCACCGCAAGGCTGTCTTGCCCTCACCCCAACCCTCTCCCAAATTGGGAGCAGGGGTTAGAGGATGAGGGCGAAGATCTCCGGGATTGATAAATCTACCTTCCTTAGCAAGGAGTTTAGATTCTAGATTGGGCGCAGCCAACCGCCGAATCTTCCAATTTATCCTCAAAGAAATGGGCAAAAGCAGGTTGAACATGCTTCCGCCCATTTTGTTTATGAGAAGATCATGATGTGCTAAAGAAAACTGTTAAGTAATATGAAAGTTTTTCATATTAAAAAATCAATCGTTTGCTCGTCTTCAAGCTGCTAGATTAAGATTTCTAAACACTCCTAGTTCAACTGTGAAATAAGGGTGATAAAGCCAACACAGGTCACAACAAGCAATGCAACCATTCCGAGGGACTGACCAAGGTGCTTATCTGAAGACTGCATAAGATTACCTTAACGTTTTAGAGTTTCTAAAACATAACAGCCTCCGCTATTATTCTGATAAAAAATTTATGTAACTTAAGCTTGATTTACATAACTTAAAGTTATTCTTATTTATGGATCAGGCTTGCTTCTGATTTAAGTTGATTTCTCGTTCAAATCTGGCGAATTCCTTGAATCAGTCCTTGGCACACACCTGTTAAAAAATCGAGGTTCAGGGTCTCTAGACGATCGCTAGATCGGTGATAGTGAGGGTTTCTCAAGTCGGCCGTGTCGGTGATCATCAAAGCCCGATCGCCTCGATCCCAAAAGGGGGCATGGTCGCTGCGGCGCGTCATCGGCAGAATTCTGCCTTTTTGGGGCACGGGCAACCATTCGCAGGGTGTCCCAGTTTGGCGAATCGATCGTTGCAAATGCAGCATGTCTAGAATTGACTTGAGGTTGCCAATCAGACCGATAAAGTTGCCCTGATGGGGATAGAGACGATCGAGTCTGATGGGATAGGTTTTGGGATAGGTTTGCGACTGGGGTTGAGCGGTGGCGTAGCCCAACATTTCTAGGGAAATCATCAGTCGTAGGGGTTCATGTAAAGAATTGGCATAGTGGGTGCTGCCTGCGCGATCGTAGATTGTTTCTTCAAGGTCAAAGGCAACTAGGCGCACAGGGTAGCGGGCCGGTTCTAGGCTCAGTGCTCTGGCTAGTTCTAGTAACACTGCCACGCCGGTGGCGTTGTCATCGGCTCCGGGCGATCCCGGCACAGTATCATAATGGGCCCCGATCAGAATGGGTTGGGTGCGTGGTTTAGCGGCGGGAAGGTTCAAGATCCAATTTGTGTGAGTTCGGGAACCATTTTGAAACTCGTGCCGATCGACCTGCCCCCATTGCTCAAACGCTTGGCGAATATACTGCTGTACATAAAAATGCCCCTGCGTTGCTAGATAAGCATCCCGTTCTCGGACAATCGCCTGGAGGTGCGATCGCAGTCGCTCTTTAAGTTGTTTCATATTGAGAGGTCGCTGCCCATCTATGTAACTCGGCAATGTTTGTTTTTGCAGGTTGGGAGGTCATACTTCGACTTTGCTCCCTCAACAACTTTGTGAGTTAAGCGGAGCCGAAACCCAGTCTAGGTGCTCCTGTCAGATCTTGGGTTGCCAAGTTAATCGGCTGCTGCGATCGAGTGAGATAGGTTGCCAAATTATCTGCCCAAATGGAAAACCTCCCAAAACCTCGTTAGAATTACTTTACCTGAGCGAAGCAGTTTGCTCTACTTTGGGTTAACTAAAGGAAATCGTCTTTCTTTCGATCGTTGACCTAGCTGAGTTGGTTTAATTTTTATGCAATCCGGTAGTCCACCTACCACACCTTCAGGACGCTCTACTCACAGACCGACCCACACGACGGCAAATATTATTGGCACGGTGATCGCTCTGCTCACCCTGATCTTGCCGATCGTTGTGATTGCTTACTATACGCCGAGCAGTTCGCCCGAATTAACTCCTGCGAGAGATATGAAATCTCCCTAGGCGGTGTTGCAGCTTTTTACTTAGATCCGTCAAAATAGACAGACCTCACCGAATGATCCAGGTAATCGCTATGATCAAAAGAGAGGATCTTTATATATTGTTCTGGGGCTGGATCAATGACATCGTATGCAACCTCGACTGCCAGAGCCGACATGAGCGAACTGCGGCGCTTGAAAACCTTATTGCCGCCAGAGTTGCAGAGTTGGGTGACGATCGAAGTCACCACGGCCGTCAATCCCCCGTTGGTAACTAGCGAAGAAATCGGCAGAGATGAGGTCGAGGTACAAATCGACATGCCGAAGTGGGATCAGTTAGCAATCGATCAGCGCAACTTGCTGTTTTGGCATGAAGTAGCGAGAATTCAGGCCGATACGATTCCAAAAGACGGCTGGGAAATGGCTGCCTTGGCGATCGGCTTGGGCGGCGCAGTGGGTGAACTGTGGGTTCAAGATGCTTTGTTGCTGATTTTGGCGCTGGGTCTTTCTGGCGTGGCAGGGTTTCGCCTCTATCAGAAAAATAACAGTGAGCGCACCCTGCAAGAATCGGTGGACGCTGACGAACGGGCGATCGCCCTGGCAACCCGTTTTGGCTATACGCTGCCTAATGCCTACAAGAGCTTGGGGAGCGCCCTCAAGACTCTGATTGACCAAACCCCCAAAAAGCGGCTGAGATCGAATATGAAGCTCGGCTCAATGCCCTAAAGAAGAGTGCAGCCAAGGCCAAAGCGAAAATGAAGTCTTCTGCGCCCAGCGAGTTTGAGTAAACAGAATCTAAACCTTTTTGGAAAAGAGAATGGGTAGGAGGTGTTAGCGGCGATACTTAAAAGCCGAGCAACCTGTTGCCCATTTTTTAGTTGAGTATTTTAGTGAGTTCCAATTAGGTGAGCGTATGGTTTTTAAAGTCAGTGCCCTCAGATTACCCGTCCTCAAAGTTGGTTCTACGGGGGCTGCTGTCGGCGCGTGGCAGCGTTTTCTACAAGATGCAAACTATCCGATCGGTGGCATCGACAATAGTTTTGGGTCTGCGACCGATCGTGTCACCCGTGACTATCAAACTAAAAATGGCTTGACTGCCGATGGGGTCGTTGGCCCTGCCAGCTACACGCGAGCACTTTCTCAGGGCTTTATCTTTCGCGTCGCCAACCTGACGGCGGCTATGTTGTTAGATTACCTCAACTACGGAGTTGCAGAGGTTCGCGATCTGCAAGCCAGCTTAAATCAAATGGGTCGGTTGAACCCAGCCCTCGGTATGGATGGAAGTTTTGGAGCCAGAAGTGCCAAAGCCCTGTCGGAGGTGTACAAAATCGTGGATGTGGGATTTCGATCGCGCCTAGAGCAGCAGCTTTCGGCCTCGACTAAGCAAAAGTTGGGCAGCGACCTAGCGCCGGGTTTGGTGATCTTGACTGAATATGCGAGACGGCAGCGTGCTCGCTTGAGTGGTGCTCAGTGGGTGAGATTCTTTCCGGCGAGTCGGGAGATCGCCGATTTGGCTTCTCCGTTTCGGCAGCGGGTTCAATTGTTTGAAAAAGCCCTTAGAGATGCAGGAGCGACGATCGAAATCACCAATACGTTTCGTCCGCCAGAACGGGCGTATATGATGCACTACTGTGTTTCTATCAACAATCGAGACATTGCTCCCGAAAGTGTGCCACCCATGAGCGGAATCGATATTGACTGGGTGCACTACACCAATGCAGGCTCTCTGCAAGCCGCCCGGCAGATGGTGGAGGCGTTTGGCATTGGGAGCAACCCGGCTGCTTTGCGATCGCGGCACACTCAGGCGCTGGCGATCGATTGGTTGATCGATTGGCAGGGTACGCTGAACATTCGCAATGGGTCTGGTCGAGTGGTCAGCATTGGTAGCCCGCGCAACGGCAACGACAATCCACAACTCTGGGTTGTGGGCGAATCTTATGGGGTGTACAAATTGGAATACGATCCGCCCCATTGGTCGGTGGATGGCTTTTAAAAAGGAAAGGAGGGATGAGGGCGATTTTTGCCGTGAAGCGTTCCGCGCGAAGCAGACGTGCGATCGCGCGGAACGCTTCACCTAACATCGCAGCCAACCAAACGCGGAACGATCGGAACCACAAATAGAACGAGAGAAGCGAGACACTTTGCGCTCAACACGAGAAGCTGCCCAACGTTCCCGCTCACCGGACACAGACAACCTTTGACTCTAACCGACCAAACTTAATTGTTCCGGTGCAGCGGGGTTGTTGGGAGGCTCAACTGCGTCCAAGATCTCCTGTATCCATCCAACCATAAGCCACCTCAATTAACGATTTACCGCCAAATTCCATTTCTTTTTCATGAACTGGTTTACCGCCAAGTGCCGCATAAAATTGGCAGGCTGGATTATCAGCCAAAACCCATACCAGCATAGTGTCGATGCCTAACAGATGAAGCTTTTTCGCAAACGCTTGCATTAAACAGCGTCCAATTCCCTTGCCTTGATGGCTTTGTAGAATGTAGATTGCCTTCAAATCACCTTGATAAACCGGATCAC
>JAAUOZ010000397.1 GCA_012034655.1 Leptolyngbyaceae cyanobacterium CSU_1_3
TAATCCCTGCTCCCAACTTGGGAGCAGGGGAACCGGACTCCTACTCCCTCTTCCAAATCTGGGAGAGGGCTGGGGAGAGGGCAAGACAACCTTGCCGTTGATGGAATGATTGAATCCATGTTTCTAGCGAATTTCAACGGCTTGTGCCGTGAGAGCCATACTGTCGAAGCTAGAGGGCTGCCCGCTAATAGAAACGCGAACTCCAGGCCTTAGATTGCCAGAGTTAACTATCTGATCTTGCTGCGTCACGGCGGTATTAGATTGTAGAGCCACATGATAGCGACCCGAATGGGTTGTCACTGTCAATTGTAGGGGCGATGTTTCCATCACTTGTTCAACTGTACCTTCAATGATCATGGCAACTTCAGGCGTGGTAGCAGCAGACGGGAGTGAAACAGACTGATCAGAAGAAACCGATTGATTGGGATCGTAGGTGCTCATGGCGGCAGGTTCTTGGGCAGCGAAATAAGAGGACGGGGCGGCTTGATAGCTTTTACCAGCCAGGAACAGTGACCCCACACCAATCAAACTGCTCCACACAATAATGTTGAAACGCATATCCTATAGTACTCCTAGAATAATGTTGTAAGTGGCGATCGCCCCTTTCTTCTATATAAGCCTGCCATCGATTCAGAAGGCGTGATGGTTGCCAAAATGGATACAAAAACAGGGCACGATGATCATCTTCCGATTTTCCATATACTGCGTCAGCCTATAGATTTTGGTTTAGAAGGGGTGTGGGGGCTGCGCCCCCAGCCAGTCATCCCACCTGCACCCCGTCCAAAATCTTTAATTTTATGCCCTGACAAAGTATAGTTTTGAAGGGATATCGATCGCATCCATTCTGGAAATTGGCAGAAGGTGCGATCGACACAAATCCAACGACTCATCCCGCTATCATAGGTAAGCCGCCGTCTTTTCTTCGTCATGGATACCGCTCCCAATTCTGCCGCCCCGTCGAGTCAGCTTGCCTTTCGCCCACCCGAACTTCTCGCCCCAGCCGGCCATTGGGACTGTGCCAAAGCAGCCGTCGAAAATGGCGCAGACGCAATTTACTTTGGGTTAGAGCGATTTAATGCCCGAATGAGAGCAGAAAACTTTACCCATGCAGATTTGCCAGAACTCATGGAGTTTTTGCATGGGCGTGGCGTGAAGGGATATGTCACCCTCAACACGCTGATCTTTCCGCAAGAACTGGCCGACGCAGAACAATATCTTCGCACCATTATTGCGGCGGGGGTCGATGCAGCGATCGTGCAAGATGTGGGGATTTGTCGGCTGATTCGGCATTTGTCGCCCGACTTTCCGATCCACGCTTCGACGCAGATGACTGTCACCAGCGCGGCGGGGGTGGCGTTTGCTCAGTCGATCGGGTGTCAATTGGTGGTGCTGGCCCGTGAGTGTTCGCTCAAAGAAATTCACACAATTCAGCAGCAAATGACAGTGCAACGGATCTCCATCCCCTTGGAGGTGTTTGTGCATGGGGCGCTGTGCGTGGCCTATTCGGGGCAATGTTTAACCAGTGAATCGCTCGGCGGCCGGTCTGCCAATCGGGGCGAATGTGCTCAGGCCTGTCGGATGCCCTACGAGTTGCTGGCAGATGGCAAAGTAGTGGAGTTGGGCGATCGCAAATATTTGCTCAGTCCTCAGGATCTAGCTGGGCTGGATGTGTTGCCAGAATTGATCAAAACGGGGGTCAGTTGTCTCAAGATTGAAGGGCGTTTGAAGTCGCCAGAATATGTCGCCAACGTCACGAGCGTGTATCGAAAAGCAATCGATCGAGCAATTGCTAGCGAGAATGCAAGCGCTAATAGTGACCAATACAATTTAGAAATGGCTTTCTCACGGGGGTTGTATACAGGTTGGTTTGAGGGAATTAATAATCAAGAACTCGTCCATGCCCGATTTGGTAAGAAGCGGGGCGTTTATCTGGGTGAGGTGACTCGGATTCGCGGCGAACAAGTTACCATCCAGCTAGAAGCACCCATCAAACCTGGAGACGGGGTTGTATTTGACAGCGGCCATCCAGAACTCGCTGAAGAAGGTGGGCGAATTTATGCCGTCGAACTGCACAATGGTGACGCTAGTTTGACCTTTGGACGATCGTCGCTCAATCTCCGCAACATTCACATCGGCGATCGCCTCTGGAAGACCAGTGACCCAGAACTCGATCGCCAGGTACGCCAAAGTTTTACAGGAGAGTATCCCCAATTTCAGCGACCCATCACCCTAGAAGTGTATGGCGAAGTTGGGCAAACCCTAGTCGCGATCGCCCGTGACGAAATCGGTCACATTGTGCAAGTTGAGTCAGAAATGGTGCTGGTGGCGGCGCACAATAAACCGCTCACCCACGATCGACTGCAAGAGCAGTTGGGTCGCCTGGGAAATACCCCTTTTCGTTTAGCGTCTTTGAGTAATCAGGTCAAGGGCGCTGTGATGCTGCCCGTCAGCGAACTCAACCGTCTACGACGAGAAATAGTGACGCAGCTTGAAGTCGCCCGCGCCCAACCCAAACCCTGGCAGCTTCATCCCCAAAATAGCGTTAGAGAGCTACTGCCCATCTATTCACATTCTGCTTCTGTGGCTGCGCCCAATCTGATCGTTCTGGTTCGCAATCTCGATCAACTCCAGGCGGCGATCGCGGCTCACGTTGAGACGCTCTATTGTGAATTTGAAGATCCTCGCGTCTACCGTCAGGCGGTTCAGAGGGTGCGTGCCCAGTCCGACGATGCCACGATTTATGTAGCCCCACCTCGGATCACCAAACCGGGCGAGAAATGGATTTTGCAACAGGTAAGAGACTGTGATGCTGACGGTTATCTAATGCGAAATTACGACCATTTACAGTTTTTTGAGCACGATCGTCGCATCGGAGATTTTTCGCTGAATATCGCCAACGCCATCACTGCCGATCACTTTCAGCGATTGGGGCTGCAACGCCTTACTGCATCCTACGATCTCAACATCACCCAACTCGAAGCATTGCTAAAAAGCTGCCCGCCGGAATGGTTTGAGATCACATTGCATCAACACATGCCCATGTTTCATATGGAACACTGCGTTTTCTGTGCCTTCTTATCCGCAGGAACCGATTATACAAACTGTGGGCGACCCTGCGAAGAATACGAAGTAAAACTCCGCGATCGTGTGGGCACTGAGCATATTCTTCGGGCCGATTCGGGCTGTCGTAATACGGTGTTTAATGGCAAGGCACAAACCGGAGCAGAATATTTTCAACACCTCAGAGAATGGGGCGTACAACACTTCCGAATCGAATTTGTAAACGAAACGCCCACTCAGGTGACGCAAACCATCGATCGCTATCACCAACTCCTCAATGGCTCCCTCAATGGCTCGCAACTCTGGCGAGAACTCAATTTGCACAATCAGCTAGGAGTCACACGGGGCACATTCTGAGCAATTCTGACGTTTGTAAGTAGGTAGGTGGAATTAAACTTAAGACCCTCATCCCCTAACCCCTTCTCCCAAAATGGGAGAAGGGGAACCGGACTCCTGCTCCCTCTCCCATTTTGGGAGAGGGTTGGGGGTGAGGGCTAATGGCAGGCATCTGACATTTAACTAGGTCTGTCTACTTAATCTCTTTTAAATCAACAAGTTGACCAACACCCAATAGAGCAATAGAGCAATAGAGCAATAGTGTAGAGAGCACCCCTAGCCAAACATAAGTCTGTTTCATACCAGTTCACTTATCTAGCACAATTTATTTTGAACTTTTATTTTGAACTTTTA
>JAAUOZ010000398.1 GCA_012034655.1 Leptolyngbyaceae cyanobacterium CSU_1_3
CCCCATCCCTTAGGATCGTGGATTAAATAACCTGTAAAACTGATAAGTCTCTTCTGCCCTCATCCCCTAACCCCTGCTCCCAAGTTGGGAGAAGGGGAACCGGACTCTTGCTTGCTCCCTCTCCCAAGTTGGGAGAGGGGCAGGGGGTGAGGGCGAATCCAAAGCCTTACAAGTTATTTAATTCTCATCCCTTAACCCCTCATCCTTCAGGGTGCATCCCAGTCTTGCAAGTCTCAACTTGAGATAATCTTTCAAAACCGCTTGGCTAGCAGGGCTTTGACAAATAAGCATTCTTGCTCATTACAAAAGTGGGATGCACCCATCCTTCATCCCTCCATCCCCCATCCCCCATCCCGCGTTTAATGTAGAATAGCCAAGTTTCCGCAAGTCCTGCCCCATTACCGCAAATGAGGATCGTAGAAGCTTTCTCAGTAAATGTACTTAACCAGGTTCAGATGATTTTTCTGTAAACTTGCGGAACCCTAAACCCAAGCATTGGATATCCCCTCTGAGCTTACTCGGATGTTTTAAGAAGCTTAATGCTCTATGACTAGAACCGATCGCCCATCCCAGTGATTCTCTGATAGCACAGCAGGTTTTAGATACACTCACCCCTTACCCATGCCTTAGTCGGATGAAAGCAACTAACTCCCCCTCCGCTCCCCTCGTTCTCAAAATCGTCGGTGTCATTCTGATTTTGTCCTCACTGGTCGATTATCTTTCGTTACTGATTCCCTTTCGGTTCTCAGACAAAGCTTGGCTAGCGGGTGCTGTTACCCAACTGGTCGATCGTGGCATCATCCCTATGGTGGGGCTTGCTTTTCTATTTATTGCCTACTTTTTTGAAGCAGGATCTTTGAACCTTGAACGGGGCAAGCCCTTCTTAAGTCTGAGGTTTTGGGCATTGGCGTTGGCCGGTTTGCTCGGTGTGGTGTTCCTCTTTTTAGTTCCTCTGCATCTCAACAACACCAGGCAAGCGTCTGCCCAAGCGATCGAGCAAATTGGACGACAAGCCACCGAAGCCGAAGGACAGGTAGACACTCAGGTGCAGCAGCGCCAGGCACAACTCAGCGGGCTGTTGAAAGACGAGGCCCAATTAAAGCGTCTCAACGACACGATCGCCAGTGGGCAAGTGCCCCCCGACCAGTTAGCCCAACTTCAGGAAGTGCAAAAGCAGCTAACCCAACTCAAGGCTAACCCTGGCGCACTCGACTCCCAAGCCAAAGAAGCCCGCAACAAAGCTCTGATTCAGATTCGCGATCGCAAACAGCAACTCGAACAGCAAGCCCGCACCGAATCTTGGAAAACTGGATTGCGCGTGGGGGTCAGCAGTCTACTTTTGTCGCTAGGTTACAGCATGGTGGCCTGGTCTGGCTTGCGAGAGATGGGAATCTTCAGATCTCGCCGCAAAGCTCCCACGCGGTAATCAATCCCACAAAAGGCGATTTTTGCAATCTAAAAATCGCCTTTTTGATGCAGTTTTTCTGTAGTAACGGTCCGATCGTGGGTAGTGATTGAGATATGAAGGGCACATTAAGCTGCGCGATCGCACCCCTTCCTTTTCCTGAATCACAAAGGACGTTTAGAAGAAAGAATCACCGAGCTGGCTTTTTCAGAAATCTCGGATTTAGTTTTGTATCAAAAGTTACACATTTTTCTCAAGTGAATCCCGGCATGTTCTCAATCTACATCCTCACCCACAACGAAGAGATCGACATTGCAGCTTGCGTTGAGTCTGCCTTACTCTCCGACGATGTGGTGGTGGTAGATTCTTTGAGCCGCGATCGTACCGTCGAAATTGCCAACCGCTACCCCGTTCGTGTGATTTCCCATCGGTTTGAGAGTCACGGCAAGCAGCGCACCTGGATGCTGAAAGAAGTGCCCGTAAAACACGAGTGGGTCTACATTCTCGAAGCCGACGAGCGCATGACTCCGCAACTGTTTCAAGAATGTCTGCAAACCATCCAGCAAGCCGAACATGTGGGCTACTATGTGGCCGAGCGGGTGATGTTTATGGGGCAATGGATTCGCCGCAGCACCCAATATCCGCGCTACCAGATGCGTCTGTTTCAGCGAGAAAAAGTTTGGTTCACTGACTATGGCCACACCGAGCGGGAAGTAGTTGCAGGGTCAACGGGTTTTCTACGAGAAACCTATCCTCACTACACATCGGGCAAGGGGCTGAGTCGCTGGATCGAAAAACACAACATTTACTCGACCAACGAAGCGATCGAAACCGTCCGCCAGCTTGATCAGGGGCAGATTCGTTGGCGTAGCCTATTTTTTGGGCAATCAGAAGTTGAACGCCGCCGCGCCCTCAAAGACCTTTCCTTGCGGATGCCTCTGCGCCCGATCGTTCGATTTATCTACATGTACTTGGTTCTGGGTGGCATTTTTGATGGCCGCGCAGGTTTTGCCTGGTGCACATTGCAAGCTTTTTACGAATATTTGATCCTCCTTAAAGTCTGGGAGATCAAAAATCTGCCTGTTCCCAATGTTGAGCAAATGCCTGATCTGACTCAGCGCGCAGAAAGCGAACCCGCAAACTCTATCTAAAGGGCGATCTAAAGAGCGATCAGTTATCAAAAGCTGTGGAGAAACTCGATCGCAAACGGCACGTTCTGCCCTCCGACGGGAGATGTTACAAACGATACTGATCTCATTCGGATATTTCAATGCGGAGATCAATGATTAAATAGTAAGGATACAAGTCTGAGAAATTACCAAAACCCTTGAAACCTTTCTTTACAGCCTTTACAAATAGTAATAGAGATAGAGATAGAGATAGGCAAAAAAGCGATTGCGAAGGCTGAGAACCTGCCACAAGCAAGGGGAACCACGAGGCTGGATGCGGTGCATCCTCAAGCCATGACCGTGACTATCTACTGCTTTACCTGGATGGGGATCGCTTTCAGTCTATGACATTTGCAGCCCGTTCAAGGAGAGGATGCTACCTGTGATCCAACGTCTGAAGCAAGACTTGAAAAATGACCTGATTGCGGGTCTACTCGTGGTCATTCCTCTGGCCACTACCATTTGGCTGACTCTTACGATCGCAAGCTGGGTGATCAACTTTCTCACCCGCATCCCAAAGCAACTCAACCCCTTTGATGGGATGCAGCCTATTGTAGTGAACTTGCTCAACCTGCTGGTTGGCTTGGCAGTGCCCCTCTCATGCATTCTGTTGATCGGTCTGATGGCCCGCAACATCGCCGGGCGGTGGCTACTAGATTTTGGGGAACGTATTTTGCAAGCAATTCCTCTAGCGGGGGCGGTCTACAAGACTCTAAAGCAACTGCTGGAGACCATTCTAAGAGACTCGAATGGCAGATTTCGGCGCGTGGTGTTGGTCGAATATCCACGGGTGGGGGTATGGTCGATCGGCTTTGTGACGGGTGCACTCGGCAGCGAGGTGCGTTCTCATTTTGCCGACGAAATGCTGAGTGTGTTTATTCCGACTACGCCCAATCCGACGACGGGTTGGTATGCGATCGTCCCCGAATCAAACGTTATTACCCTGTCGATGCCCATCGAAGATGCCTTCAAGGTGATTATTTCGGGGGGCATCGTTAGCCCTGATGCGTCGGCTCTTGCCCCTCTCACGTCAGTTTCTAGTCAGCGAGAACGAGTTCTAGAATCGTGAGCTAAGGATTGTGGATTTAATAAAACCGACCATCCCGTAGGGTGTGTTGAGCCACGCGAAACGCGCCAATTGCAACCGTTCGCGGTGCGTTTCTCTATCGC
>JAAUOZ010000083.1 GCA_012034655.1 Leptolyngbyaceae cyanobacterium CSU_1_3
AGAGAAGTAATAGCAGCACAGGGCGTATTGTTAATGACGTTTTTTTCAACTGCTAAAAACAGGACTTATCATACATATAGTGTCTCAGGGGGTGAGAGATCTAAATCTGGAGTCTGAGTAGTTACAGCGCAACATACGTTATTCCCGGTAAGCCGTGCCATTCTGCCATCACAGTAGACGGCAAGATCGATTTAGGTGACTTTTCTCAGGTCGTGAGTTGGATCGATCGCATCCAACAACTCCCAGGATGCGTACCGATGCCCGGAATTACAGATTAAATTCCGTCTCCCTGTAGTTGTTTGATCGCGTTTAAGATCTGCTGGTATTCGGGTTTGTCGAAATTTCCTTCTCCCATCATTTCTCGATAGTTGAGTTGCGCCTGCCGGAAATCTGACATTGCTCCTTTTTTGTCTCCACGCTTAGCGCGGACTAGACCGCGACCATAGTAAGCTTTTAGATGCTTCGGAACAAGGCGAATGGCTTGATTATAGTCTGCGATCGCTGCATCATTTTTCCCTAAAGCTGCAAATGCAAAGCCGCGATCGCTGTATACATTTGCACTGGGTGCTAGTTGAATGACTTTAGTATAATCTGCGATCGTACCTTGATAATCTTTGGAATCATTCCGCAGCTTACCTCGTGCGTCATAGTATCTCACTTGAGTTGGATCGAGCTTAATGGCTTGACTAAAATCTAAGTTAGCGCCCAGAGCATCAACAGGCTTCTTGTAAGTATAATTAATTCCTCGAAAATAGTAGGCATCAGCGAATTGAGGCTTTAGTTTAATGACTTGGCTGAAGTCTACGATCGCACGATCAGGATTGTTACTCTTGTAGTAAGCATATCCTCGTTCAAAGTAACCGTTTGGATCATTGGGAGCTAGTTCAATCGCTCGGTTGAAATCTGCAAAAGCAGCTTCAGATTGAGAGAGATAGCTGTAGGCAAATCCGCGACAGGTATATCCGGCTGGATTCTTGGGTTCAAGATTGATGACTCGAATACAATCTGCGATCGCAGATCCGACCGCTTGATCATAGTTGTCATAACCGGGACTTCCATACACAGTAGCCAGGACATAAGCTCGCGATCGCGCAAGCCGTGCTTGGATATGCTGAGCATTAGAACCACTCTGCTCTACAGCGATAGTATAGGCTTTAATTGCTTCCCCATACTTGCCAGAATCAAATAGTAGGTTTCCTTGCTTAAGCGCGCTCGCTGAGGTCGCAATTCTATTCCGCTGAATCTGATTGGGTTCTGACTGGGAAAGTGCGGGTGAGACCGCAGCTAAACTGACTGAAAAAATGACTGCTGCTAGGGTGATTCGCTTCATGTGAGTCACTCAGTTTGATATGAATACTCGAATGTGAGGAGACTGGTTCTGGATCAATCTAGGAACCATTCCCAATACTGACCCGGATCAACATGCACTACAGTCCAATAGCAGGCGTAAGACAATGCAAGCAACCCAAGTGCAAGCCGTCCCTTAAACCGCGCATCCTTGCTCTGACGATGTGCGATCAACCCAATGACGACGAACGGAATGACGGGGATGACTGCCCATCCAAGATAAATTGAAAGGTGATGAATGGCGTAGTCCGCATCTTTTGGGTCGGGGCGGTAGGGCTGCGGCCAAAACCCAAGATGAATGCGCTGGCGAATGACGTATAGGTAAAACCATGCAACCCATAATAGTGGAGTTGCCGCAAGAGTATGAATGGTTCTGGTTGAAACTGCTCTCATGGGTTTAGCCTTTTAGTTTTAAGAGTAGCTCTACTTCCTTCAAACGTTTTTGAAGGGTAGGATTATCTGGTGCGATCGCTAAGGCTTTTCGATAAGCTGCCGCTGCTTCCAAATCGACGACTTGCTCCCGTAAGTAATCACCAATCAGGAGATAGCGCATTGATTTGTTAGCGAGCGAATCTGATCTTTGATCAGGCTTAAACGGAAGACTGATTGCCGCTTTATAAGCAGCCATTGCAGCATCTGATTGACCTTGATTCTTTAACGCATCCCCTAAGGTCATGTAATAATCATCCTTTGTGGAATCGATCGCAATCGCTTTGCGGAGATGGATCAAGGCTTCCTTGTGTCTCGCTGCGATTTCAGTCGGGCTGTACTCGTCACAGTTAACCGGGTCTGAGAGCAATGATCCGGCTAATTGGAAATGGATCTCCGCATTGGGAGGAACCGCTGTGATCGCTTGACGATAAGCTGCGATCGCATAAGTTTCACACCAATATCCCTCAGCCGCTTCACTGCTTAGAGATGCCGCGAGTTGAAGATATGCTTCAGGATTTTTCGGGTCACGTCGGATCACGTCGCGCCATTTTGCTTGCTCCTGCCGATAGGATTCCACACTGTTCTCCTGGTAGGGATGAGCGCCAACAGGTCGCATTTGCCCAATTGAGAGCGTGGCACTAAACAGCAGCAGACCTGCTTGAAACGGCAATAATCTGGATTGTTTCTGCATCAGAGAATTCAGGGTTGAAAAATGGTTTTCCAGGCACGAACCGTCTCTTTGCCGATTCTAGCTTTTGAGGTTGTTCCATCTTGCCAGGCTAATTCAATTTTCATCGTTTGATCGGGGGCATTCACCAAGGTATTGGCTAATTCCGGAGACACTGCACCTGATTCATATACTGCGTCAGCCTATAGATTTTGGTTTAGAAGGGGTGTGGGGCTGCGCCCCCAGCCAGGGGTTCCACCCCTACACCCCGTCCAAAATCTTTAATTTTATACCCTGACAAAGTATAAATAAAGACTTGCTGATTGATTGTAAACCGAATCGACGGGGGATTTTTGGAGGTTTCATTCCAACTGTAGACAGGTTCATCGACGGTATAAGTTCCCATTGGTATGATTCGCGTTCTTCACGCTTACTGCGTTTGCGCTCATGATCCCAATCCGAGCGATCGCGAATTCTCCGTCGTTGCTCAACTTTGGTATAACCGCTGATCGAGATAATGGGACTACTCAGGCTTGGCGCTACCGGGAATGGTGAATCTGCGGCGAGAATCTCTACCGTCTTCGTTGTACTTGATTTCGATCGACAAATCTCGAATCGTTCGTCCCTCTGGGATTTCGGCTGTATCGGAATTCACAACTTTGCAATCTGATTGATCAAACCCATCCGTCACACAGATCTTCATTGCGATAACCTTATGGTCAAACCATCGTGGTCCTTGCAAGAACCCTCCAATTCTCTGGGTGGCGTGGTAGACCGAAAAGTTGCGATCGTTTTTCACCGTGACGACTGCCCATTCTAGGTAGCCATAATTTCCTATTTTGTAGGACTGCTCAGTGGAACCATCTGACATCGGGATATCTAGCCGCTGCTTGTAGGTGACTTCTGAGGCAAATGCAGTGGAAGCACTAGAAAATAGGACAATCGCACTCGTTAGACCGAGTAATGAAGTTTTAGCAATGTTGGTGTTGAGTTTCATGGTTTTACCTAGCTCATCGAGATTGGAAGTTCGTTCTTGGTTCCCAGCATAGGCGCGAAATTCAGCCGAGTTGGGTTTGTGCGAAAAACTGCACAAATTCTGCGATCGCGGTTTTATTTGATACATTAAATGTCATCGACTTACAGATTAAAACTTTTATCTCAACGGATGTTAAAGTCCTAGGGACTCCCAAAACCGATTAAAAAGATGACTCCAGCCGATTTCAGAGAGAAGCTCTATTTGCTCACTCCCAAAAAGATCCAAGTTTTGCGGCACTTCCTGGATGGTAAGAGCGATGAGGAAATCGTCCCTCTGATTGGGGCAAATAATCGAGCGACGGTCAGCCGTCATATTAGTAACACCTGTAAAATCTTCGGGTTTGCTAACGAAGAAGGAGAACACTTCTCTTACCGAGAAGATCTGATTGAAGTCTTTGTGCAATTTATGCCGGAATGGGTCTGCTTACAATACCGTCAGCAACACAGTGCAAGCCTTCAAACAGATCTAGTGCGAGTAGAACTGCCAGGAAGTCCAATCAGTGCGAGTTCGCCGTTTTATGTGCAGCGCGATCGCAACGAACCCTATCTCGACATTCTAGAGCAACCGGGTGCGCTGCTCAGAATTCGAGCACAGCAGAAAATGGGCAAAACTTCGCTCCTCTATCGAATCTTGGCGCAGATCCCAAAAGAGAACTATCGAGTCGTTCGATTTAACTTGGGACGAGATGTAGAACAGACCACGCTGAAAGAACTTTCACAATTTCTGCAATGGTTTTGTGTCACGGTTCGAGATGCTCTAGACTTAGAAGATACCACTCAGAACAGTGAATCGCTCAGCACAAAAAGCAAAGCCTCAAACTATTTTCAAAACCATATTCTGCCCAGCATCAAAGTCCCGCTGATTCTGATTTTGGACAATGCAGATTGGTTATTTGAGTATCCAGAAACGGCAAAAGACTTTTTCACATTGCTCCGGGGTTGGCATGAAAATGCGAATAGTCCCGGTATGGAGATCTGGGAAAATCTGCGAATTGTGGTGGCACATTCTACACAGGACTATCTCAAATTTGACGCTTCTCCCTTTGAGAATGTTGGCGAAGTGATTCGACTGAGATCTTTAACTCAACCCGAAATTCAGCATCTCGCCCAACAGTATCAGTTAGATAGCTTAGGAAGTCGCGAAATTCTGAGCTTGATGGATCTAGTAGGGGGGCATCCTTACCTGATTCAACAGGCGCTTCATAGCTTAAGGAAAACCGAATTTAAGCAATTACTACAACTCGCACCAACCCTTGAAGGAATCTATAAAACGCATCTGAATGAGTTGTCAACTCGGCTCAAAACACAAACGATTCTGCATGATGCACTCAAGCAGGTTGTCAGTTCCGAAGGCAATGTGCAGCTTACCGAAGAGCAAACTTTCAAGCTTGAGGGCATGGGTATTGTTCAATTGCAGGGCAATCAAGCCCGATTGAGTTGTGAGTTATATCGCCAGTATTTTCAAACCTGGTTCTAAATTAATTTCTAAGTATGCAGAATCGTGCTACTAGCAGTTGAAGTTAACATCATTCTTTTTTAGGACTACGTTAATGAATCCATCTCCAGTGCAATACATAATTCAAATGCCAGCAGGTGGCGAACATTTCTATAATCCGACTGCCAATGCTGCCGGACGACCGTTTCAACCGGGTGTTGCGATCGCATTAATTGCAGCAACCGTCCTTTTAGCATTTATTGCCTTGCAATTACCCAAATCTCGGCGCTAACTGCTAGAAGGTTTCAGCCTCTTTCCTACGAACTGCCTGGAGTATTGTATGAGCAAGCACACGGATTCAAAGTTTGATTTCTCTGCGTTTGATGCTGATCCGGAGTTGATCAGAAAACGCCACATCTCAGTTCCACCTCCAACCCAATCTGTGAAGATTGAGCAGCGTCCTTTTGGATTTACGCCGATGGGAGGAGTAGACATAGAGGGGCAAGTCTATCGCGGGTTAAGCCGTGGAAGAGCGCCTTGGTGGGTAATCCTCACAAGCTGGGTAGTGCTAGGAGTGCCCTTTTTCTCATGAGTGGACTGGTAATTCATGACGTATTTCAAATCATTTCGAGCGCCTCCCTCACGATGAATTGGGTCAGTATCTGCCACCTCTGTATCATGCTGATCCTCGTTGGATTTTCCCTGGGACTTTCGGGATTGATTCTAGGGGTTCTTGTTCGAGGAACTAGAGCAAAAATTCGCTACGATCGACACCAGAGCGCCAGAAGATAAGTCACAGTTCCAAGACGTGATCGCTCACTGTTCTGACCCTACTTATTGCACAAGCGGCGATCGTCTTTCTTTACTTCGGGGCTATTTTGGAGATAGTCTTGGATGCGATCGCAGCCCCGTTTGATCAGTTGGTTCAGGTCTAAATCCTGTCGATCTAAATAGTTCAGGTTCCAAAACTTCATGTCCCCGTTAGCATCCGTGGAGATTAGCGTTTGTGAATCGGGAGTAAATGTAAGACTCAGCACTTGGGAATCATGACCTTCTAACGTTCTGAGTAGCTTCCCTGCTGGAGTCCAGAGTTTGATGGTTTGGTCAACACTTGCGGTTGCAATGAGTCGATTATCTGCACTAAATTGGACATCCATCACCCCATTTTTATGCTGATTCAGCGTCGTCAGCAGATGTCCATCTTTCAAGTTCCAGAGTTGAACGCCATTGATTGTAGAAGCTGCCAGCTTTTGACCATCTGGACTAAAACTAATTTTGAAAACGGTTTCGGGAGTAGTGCGATCGCGCCTTAGAGTCTGGACTAATTTGCGATCGCCCACTCTCCAAAGCTTAACTCCGGCTCTTGTCGTTGCGGCTAAAAGCTGCCCATTCGGACTAAAGCTCGTACTCCAAGTATAGAATAAATTACTATCGACCTCAAAAGGTTGTAACTGTTCTCCAGTGAGCAGATTCCAAAGCCTGAGACGGTTATCTGTGCCAATCGACGCGATCAACTGTCCATTTGGGCTAAAGGTCACATCATAGGCTTTATTCTCGTGTTTGAACTGACGATAGAGATCCCCTGTTGAGGTCTGCCAAATTTTGACCGTGCTATCTTCACTCGCAGAAGCTAGCCATTGACCATCTGGGCTAAAGTTTAATCCAAAGATCCATTCCTGATGTCCCGATAGTGTCCTTAGCAGCTTCCCTTCGCGAGTCCATAATCGAATGGTGTTATCTGCTCCGCCTGTTGCGATTGTTTTGCCATCGGGACTAATCACCACTCTCATCACCCGAAACTCGCTAACATTAATGTTTTTTGCCAAGATTGGATCGATCCGCCAAAGAGATACTGTTTTACCCACTCCCGCGATCGCAAGAAATTTTCCATCTCGACTAAAGCTGAGTTGAGTCGGCTCTGTTTTATTCCCTCGAATCGATTTCAGCAGAATGTCGCTATGACTAAAGACATTCACCTCTGGCTCTGGAATCGCTAAAATGCTCTGAACATCCCACAGTTTTGCAACTTCATCACTGCCAGCAGTCGCAATCAACTGACTATTGGGACTAAATTGTAGGCGAAATCCACCATTGTGAGCTTTCTGAATGGTTTTGAGTAACTGACCATCCCTTCGTCTCCAGAGCTTCAGCGTTTTGTCACTGCCACCCCCACTAGAGCCAATTAGCTCACCGTTCGGACTAAAACTGACAGAGTATACCCAGTCTTGATGTCCCTTTAGTGTATTTGTGAGTTCACCCGTTTTTACCGTCCAGATTTTCACTGTTTTATCGGTACTAGAGGCTGCGATCGCGGTTCCATCCGGGCTAAATTCAAGACCCCAGAAAAAGTGTTTTAGACCCTGCTCGTCTGTTCCACCTGAAACCGTTTTCATAAGCTGACCATCACTAACCCGCCAGATCGCAATGAGGTGTACGTCTGTTGCAGCAGCGACGAGTTGACTATCAGGACTAAAGGTGACTTTCCGAAAGGAATAGTTGTTGTGCTTGAGGGTTCTAATCGGTCGCCCGTCACGAGTCCAAAGTTTCAACGTTCGATCTTGGCTAGCCGTTGCCATCTTTTGGGCATCAGGACTAAAGGCGATGTCATTCACATCATCTTGATGCTGCAAGATTTGATCGAGTTTTCCATTGGGTTGCCAAATTCTAGCTTTTCCATCTGCACTGCCAGTCGCAATCCGTTGCTCCTGTGGATTCAGTTCAGGGCTAAATTGAACGGATAGCATTGTGTTGTCATGGCGAAACCGATTTTGTTCTAATACATTAGAAGTTGTGTACTTCAGAGCAATTTCAATTTCATCTTGCAGCCGATCGATTTCTGAACTCACAGAGCGTCGCTTTACCTCTAGAAATCGTTGACCTGTTTTAATGGTATTGAGCAAAGCTTCAAGGGTTTCTTTAGAAGTTTCTGCACTGAGTAGCGTTTGAGTTGTAGAATGCAGTGCTTTAACTTCTATTGCTTCGGCGCGCTCTTTTTGAGCGATCGCTTGCCAACCGAGTAGAAACGCGATCGCGGCTGCAATCAGGGCAACAATGGCAAGCAGTCTAAGTTGTTTAATCCGCTGACGTAATTTTTTTGATTGCTCTCTTGAATGCTGAGTTCTCGACTCGCAGAGAGATATTGATGATCGAGATCGCTGAGGCTTTTATCATATGCCCACTGTTTTGCCTGCTCCAGCGATTGACCTCTCAAGAGATAAGCCGTGTCTTGATAGAGTGATGTAACCCAGGCTTCTAAAGTTTGAGCATAGGGGCGGAATTGAGTGAGTTGATGATCGAGCCAATCTTGATTAAAGACTTCTGCATAAATCGGGTTGTAAACTTTAAGCTGATTTTTACGACTCACAATTAATCCAGAGAGTCTCAATTCCCGTTCTTCAGGGGTGTTCTCGGATCGCACTTTAGACTGATTGAGAATGGCTTGATATAACCCCAGTAGTCGTCCAGATTGCTGTTCATTCTGCAAGACGCGATCGCGAATCGTTCTTAAATGCACTGGATGATCATGAAATTCCCAATTTTCGATCAGATGCGATCGCACAATCTTCTCTAACCATGCGGCTTCCTGTCCCGCTTCTAATGGGAGAAAGTCTGGATCACCGACTTGCACTAGATTACAAAGCTTTTGAGTGAGAAACGGTTGTCCGCCTGTCCAGTACAGAATTTCTCTTAGAACGGCTTCAGGATTGGGCACACAGCCCACCAGTCCTTGAGCAAGACTCTGCGATCGCTCAAACTCCAGTCCCGAAAGGGGAATATCTTGACCAATGTTGAAGGGTGTTTTAGTGGGATCTTGTATTAGATTTGCAGGAGTTGCTACGCCAAAAAATGCAAAGGTCAAGCGTTCGTAGTTTGGATCTTCACTTCTTAAGTTAAAGCAAGCTCGGATCAAGGCAAAGAAATCGCTCGGATCAAAGTCGAGTGACAAAACGACATCAATTTCATCAATAAAAATTACAATCTGCTGATTCAAACGTGAATCCAGTAAAACCTCTTTAAAGTAGCGACGCAGAATTGGCACAGGAGGCAAATCCTCATAAGTGCTCCACCACTGCTCAAAATCAACTAAATCAAACGAGTTGAGCACAGGTGCATGATGAATGGCATTCAGCAACTCTTTGTACCATTTCAGTTCAGAAATCCCTTGGCTACCAATCGTCGTCAGGTCAACGGAGATGCAGCAAATCTTCTCCTGCATCAGCCTCCGCATGGTTTGATTTCGCAAACTCGACTTGCCCATCTGCCGACTATTGAAGACATAGCAGAACTCCCCTGATTTGAGGAACTTGTAGAGACGATCGTCCGCTTCACGGTACACGTAGCTCGATGCGGTTGCTCTTAAACTTCCTCCAACTTGATAGCGGTAGCCTGCTCTGTGTTCTCTAGACATTCGGTTGCTCCACAACACCCAGTTACCAAAGCTGAGCATCTTTTCATTTTGAGCACACAAATGACGGAATCTTGCCTTTTGTGCAAAAAAACGCACTGAGTCTGGTTCTGCGATAATCTAAAGCAAGTAGTCTGACACGATAGATCAAGACTGTTATGGATGCGTTAACTCAGTTCAAGGAAGCGCAAAAGCAAGGGTGGGCACATTTTCTGCCCCTAGAAACCATTACCACTCCAGCCGCTGCCAAGCTGGTTCGATTTGCTGGGCTAGGCGAGGGTCAGCAGGTTCTGGATGTTGCTTGTGGCACTGGTGTCGTTGCCGTCACAGCCGCTCGTGCAGGTGCGCGAGTCACCGGATTGGATCTCACCCCAGAACTCCTCCAACGGGCACGGGAGAATGCCGAGTTAGCCGGTGTGGAAATTGAATGGCATGAGGGCGATGTGGAGCAACTTCCCTTCCCAGATTGTTCTTTTGAGGTGGTGTTTAGCCAGTTTGGGCATATGTTTGCGCCCAGACCGGACGTTGCCATTGCCGAGATGCTGCGCGTTCTCAAGCCTGGTGGAACGATCGCTTTCTCAACCTGGCCTCCAGAACTGCTGATTGGTCGTCTGTTCGCGCTGGTTGTCCACTATGCTCCCCCGCCACCCGAAGTAGCACCTCCACCGCTCTGGGGCGATCCCAACATCATCCGGGAACGCTTGGGCAGTGCGGTTAAGGAGATTGTTTTTGATCGGGAGCGAATGCAGGTTGCTGCCCTCAGTCCCGCCCACAGCCGGGTGATGATGGAGCGGGCGGGACCAATGATCAAACTAGTGGAGAAGCTGAGTCGTGAAAACCCAGCCGATTTGGATCTGTTTCGCAGAGAGTACGAGGCTTTGGTAGCCCAATATCTTGAAGCTAACATCGTCCACCAAGACTACCTGATGACCCGTGCCATCAAGATCTGATTTTTGCTGCTGGCTATAGATGCGGTAGTTTTCAGGATTGCTTCATCCACTATAGTTAGCGATTACTTTTATGATTTGTCCAGTTGCATCTATAAAACACCAGATTCTAGCTGATCGAGATAGATAAACTCTGGGGACTTCACGCCTGCTTGTGCTCGAATCGCGATCAACTCAGGTGACTCAAAAAAGTCTCTGGCATTTTGTGTAGAAGTCCAGGCTGAGAAATGCACAATCTTATTCGGATTATGCTCGTCACGCAAAACCTGATAGGAAAGCTCACCCGCTTGCTTACGAATCATTGCGGCTTGATCAAACACCTGTTTCCAGGCTGGATAATCTTCAACTTCATGAATAATCAGGGTGTAGTGCATGAGCGTACCAGGATGAGAAACGATGGAATTCAGTTATCTGAGCTACCAGCACAGCTTGAGCGGCAACTCAGGACGAAAATCTAGGTGTTGATCTTGTGATTCTCCATCAAAGCCAAGCTCAATGCAGTATTCTGTTCCAACTCTTAACCTAACAAGCTGTGCATCCAGCAGTGTTTGTAGTTCTGGTGATGGTTTCGTTACCACTGGGCTAACCACCTCGACACGAGTAATCTCCTGCCAGCCTGTCCGATGCTCTAAAGGTTGTACTTTCTCGGCAGGCGCTCGATCTGGACGTTGACCAAGCGGAATCTGGAAGAGCATCGGTTCGGTTAATCGATCGCTATTGGTTGCAATTGCAATGCTGACAGATTCAGGCAAATAAGGAGGCTTGTAAGCCCAACTCGAAAAAGCGCTAGCTTCGCTCCCCGCAGGGTTCGCGTCACTCGAACGGTCTACTGGACGAACACAGATTCCAAAGGGACAACAGCGATCGACCCCTGCAATTAGCGCGGAGCGCAACTCCGAAGGACCTGCGGCTGAAGGATTGCGCCCTTGCCAACGCTCCCAAAGTCGAGTGGGACGAATCAGGTCAGATTGAGCTTCAGCAGGATCATGCACCCATAACAACTCCAGCATGGCATTGTGAAAAAAGAAGCATCGATTTGTAGTGCCTTGTCCAGTGTGAGTTCGCGAGCCGCCTTCCACCAAGCCAAACTCAACCAATCGATCGGCAATGGCAGCGCCGATGTCAGTACAGATAAACAAATGGTCAAATTCAAAGGTCATCATTCTCACCCACGTAGCTATCAACGCCGTAAGTGCGTTCAATTCTAGCTCTCTTTCCTGAGTCCTTTGAGGTAGTAGCTGCGATACTTCTTGCCTTCTCGGAATCGCAAATAGGATAAGGACCGCATCCATTGATCTGCTTCCAAGCAATATGGGCTGATTTGCTCAATTTCCGAACCTATCTCGAAACCCATCGCCAACGGTTGATTGACTATCAGCAGTTTCAGACTGAACAAGTTTGCTCCATTGGCTCAGGAGCCGTCGAGTCCGCCGTCAAGCAGATTGACCGTCGATTAAAGTTATCGGGCGCTCAAAAGTTATCGGGCGCTCAGTGGAAGCGTGAAAACACCAATCGAATGTTACGACTACGCTATGCGTACCTCAACCAAACCTTAGCTGCCTAGTACTTTTACACAGTTGGGATGCTCCCGATCGATTGCGTGCCATCTTTATGTCTGCGGGAACCAGCGTTTTGGGAATGTTGCCTCTGGCAGTTTTACCCGAGGAATCTGTCCCTTCGAGCTACCCGCAAGGAGTTGTCACGTCCAAAGTCGATGTTTGAAGTCTCAAAGTTCTCACAGAATTGAGGGAGGGCGAAGGCTCTGAGTAACCCGTCAAGAATCAGTTTTGGATGGAGGAGAAGACCATTCGCAAAAAACATCGATACCAATGTGGAGAATATAAAGTGTGACGGCTGTGGCAATAGCAGAGTCAATCGGAAGCGGAACGCCGGAAAGGTTGACTAGAGCCGTAATTGCACCTGTGATCAGCGTGGCATTGCCAGGATTTTTTTGGCAGCTTGAATGAGGCTTCGGAGGCTATCGTTTTCGCCACAGATTTCTTGTTGAATTCGGGTCAGAAGGATCTGCCAGAGCGATCGTTGTTCGCCAAAACTTCGGGGTTCTCCATAGCGATCGACATAAATTTGGTTGAAGGTCGCTTCAAAGTCTTGGGTTTGTTCTAAAAGTTGCAAGGTTGCCAGATCAGCGGCGGGCGATTGGCGAAACTGAGCGAGTTCTTCAGCGGTTGGAAAGGCTGCCATAGGTTGATTCTGGAAGGTGAGGATTTTCTTACGATCGCGGGGAATGTCCCGGAAGATCCTAAATCAGAAGTGTAGCTTGTAACAAGCCTCCACCTTTGATTGAGTATGCCGACGATCGAGATTCGCCAAACGACGAACTTTAATGCGATCGTATCGATCGCGGGATCAGAGTTTGAAATTACGGTACAAGATCCCTTTGCCCAGCAAGAAGAAGGTCTTTTGGAATGGTACTTTGAGCAGTGGATCAAGTTCCCGTTTTCGGATGGGACGATCGCCAAACGAGCGGCGGAAGTGTCCGGGCTTATGGCGAGAATTTGTTTGATCAGGTGTTTGCGGGACGAGCTTATGGGGCGTATCAAAAAGTAAATGCGTCGCTGAGTGAGTTGCAGATTGTGATTGTGGGTGATCCGGAGTTTCAGGGGTTGCATTGGGAGGCGATGTGGGATCGCGATTTTGCGCGTCCGTTGGCGGTGGATTGTGTGATGGCGCGATCGCGCCGGATTCGCGGCATGGTGAATGCGGGACGGGTGCAGGAATCGGCGGTGCTGAATTTGTTGATTGTGACGGCGCGCCCAAATGAGGAGAAGGATGTCGGCTATCGGACGATTTCGCGGCCGATGGTGGAGGCGATTCGGGATACGCAGTTGCGGGTAAATGTGGAACTGGTGCGTCCGGGCACGTATGAGTCGTTTGTGCGGCATTTAGAAAGTCAGCCGGAAGGGTTTTTATCATGTGGTGCATTTTGATTTGCATGGCAGCTTGATGACCCACGAGCAGTTTCAGACTTACGATCGCACGTCGGGGAATTATACGTTTCAGCGTGGTGATGGACTCAAGGATTTGCCGGAGTATGCCGGGGTGAAGGCGTTTTTGTTTTTGAGGCAGAGGAGGCGGGGCAGGCAGTTCCGGTGACGGCGGATGAGATGGCGCAACGATTGCAGGGGCGCGGGATTCCGGTGTGTATTTTGAATGCTTGTCAGTCGGGGAAACAGGTGAGCACGAATGGGGAGACTGACTCGATCGACGATCGCGAAACCAGTTTGGGTGCGCGGTTGATGGATGCTGGAATGCAAATGGTGGTGGCGATGGGTTACAGCGTGACCGTTGATGCGGCAAAGCTACTAATGCAGCGCGTGTATGGTGAACTCTTTGCCGGAACAGCCTTACCTGCGGCGGTGCGATCGGGGCGACGGGAATTGTTCGATGACAAGGCTCGTCGAGTGTATTTCAATCAGCAGGTGGATTTGGAAGATTGGTTGTTGCCTGTGGTGTATGGCAATGAGACGGTGGATTTCCGGCTGCGGGACATGACGTTTGCGGAGACGGACGAGTATTATGCGCGGCAGGCAACGGCGTATCGGTTTGCGGGGGCGACCTATGGGTTTGTGGGTCGGGATTTGGATATTTTGAAGTTGGAGAAGGCGTTGCTGCGGCAGGGTGCGGTGCTGGTGCAGGGCATGGGCGGCACAGGGAAAACGACGCTGCTGCGGTATTTGCAGGAATGGTGGGTGCAGACGAATTTTGTGGAAGGCGTGTTTTATTTTGGCTATGACACCAAGGCTTGGACGCTGGAGCAGATGATTTTTACGATCGCAGCGTCGATCTTTGCAGATGGGGAGATGCGGCAGTTTCAGGCGATGCGGTTGGAGGCGCAGTTAGGGAAACTGGTGCAGGTGTTGCGGAGTCGGCGGTTTGGGTTGATGTTGGATAATTTGGAGTCGTTGACGGGGCAGGCGTTGGCGATTCAAAACACGTTGCCTGAGTCGGAGCAGTCTCGGATTCGGGACTTTTTGGAACGGATTGTGGGTGGCAAGACGATCGTGCTTCTCGGTTCGCGGAGTCGGGAAGCGTGGCTGAAGTCGGTGTATCGAGAGAATCGCTATGAGTTGCGCGGGTTGGATCAGGAGGCGCGATCGCAGTTGGCGAAGTTGGTTTTGGAGCGGCATGTGACTGATGCGACGAAGCGGAAGGCGATGTTGGCAGACCAGAAGTTTGAGCGGTTGATGCGGATGTTGGCGGGGTATCCGTTGGCGATCGAGGTGGTGTTGGCGAATTTGGCGCGTCAGAGTGTGGCGCAGGTGTTGGCGGGGTTGGATGCGGCGAATGTGGGACTCGATCGGGCGGGGAGTAAGACGGAGAGTATTTTGAAGTGTGTGGAGTATTCGCATAGCAATTTGTCGGCAGAGGCGCAAAATTTGCTGTTGTGTTTGGCTCCCTTTAGTGGGTTTATCGATCGATCGAATTTGGGAAATTATGCTGAGGAGTTGCAGAAGCTAGAGCCATTTCAGGATTATCCGTTTGAGCAATTTGATGCAGCAGTGCAGGAGGCAATCGACTGGGGATTGTTGGCTCCGATTTTTGAGGGAATGCAGCAATCGCTTTCGATTCAACCTGTGTTTCCCTATTTTCTGAAGACGAAGTTAGCCCAGCAGGATGAAACAACTCGTGAGGCACTACGCGACGGATTTAAGAATCACTATTTGGGGTTGGCAGGTTATTACAATCAGTTGATGAAGTCTAAAGATGCACAGGAGCGGCAGTTAGGAATCTTCTTCTGCAAGTTGGAGTATGAGAACTTGTACAGTGCATTGCAGATTTGTTTAGAGCAGCAAGAGAGCATTTCTATTTTTGGTTGCTTGGATAAGTATTTTAAATTAATTCAGGATGTTAAAAGCGCACTGGCACTGGCAGAAGAAGTTTTTCAGATGATCGAACACTATCCACAACAATGGAAGGTTGACGCTGAAAATCGTGATTATGTTGTTACTCTTAACTTAATTGCCAATTGTTATCTACAAACTCAGCAATATAAGCAAGCAAGGCAAATTTACTTACAAGAACTGAGCGCTAAACAGGCAATGGGCGATCGCTATTCCCAAGCCAGCACCTATCACCAGTTAGGCAGAGTTGCCCAAGAACTGCGAGAGTATGAGGAAGCCCGCGCTAACTATCAACAAGCTCTGCAAATCAAAGTCGAATTCAACGATCGCTATTCCCAAGCCAGCACTTATGGACAATTAGGATTGTTGGCAGAGGCAGAGGGAAATGCTTCAGAGGCTAGAGCTTGTTTGCAAACAGCAATGGACATCTTTACTGAGTTTGGCGATGAGTATTCTATGACGATCGCTCAACACAACCTCGATCGATTATCCGATTGAGGGATGCGAATCGCTAAACTACAGTGAGTGCGATCGCTTGACTCTGTTCCGGTGCAGTGGGATTGATGCAGCGATGGCGATGGACTAGCAACTTAGAGAAAGCATACCTTGCAACACCCCTTCTCCCAAAATGGGAGAAGAGGAACCCATTTTTCTCCCCTCGCCCGCTTTGGGAGAGGGGTCGGGGGTGAGAACTAATGGCAGGCATCTGACATTTAATTAAGTCTGTCTACTTACCTGCCCTCCATACCCTAATTTCACCGCTTCAATGGCTGCATAGCGACGACGATCCTTCTCCGACAACGATTGATAGCATCGTTGCATCTGAGCTTCTATTTGGGCAGGGTAGGGTTGCATCAATTCACTCATTACTCATCTATCTCTCTAGTTTGCAGATAGAGATAGGAGAATTACACCTTTATTTAATCCACGATCCTTAGCTAAAAGCAACTGCGCTGAACCCTATCACACCTCTAGAAAAAAATCATCCCCAAGAAAATAGACACTTACGACTAAAGCTCTTGCTGTAAAGCAGCTTTGACTCGATCGTACTCTACCTGAAGCTGATGTACTTTGTGCGCGATCGCTGCCAAACTTCCCCTTCTGCCAATATTTTCTAATTCTGAACACAATCGCGAAACCTCGATCGCCCCCACATAAGCACTACTCGATTTGAGACTGTGGGCAGACTGCGCCAAAGCCAAGGCATTGCCAGTCAACATTGCCTGATCGATCGCCTGTAGAAGTTGCGGAGCCTCACTCAGATAGCACTCAAAAATCTCCGTAAGCATTGCTCGATCTTGCTCACCAAACAGATCGCGTAGCGAACCCAAAGTTTGAAGACTCAGAGGCGAAACCTTAGCAGTTTGAGGGGCAACCTGAGATGGAGCCGTGTGAGTTTCATGCTTACCGAACACCTCAACTCGCTTTTGCAGACGGCTTAAAACTCGAATCAAATTTTCCAGTCTGACAGGCTTACTAATGTAGTCATCCATTCCGGCTGAGAGACATTCTTCTTGATCGCCTTGCATAGCATTAGCAGTCATCGCAATGATGCTAGGACGATGGGAAGCATAGAGACGAGTGATGCAACGAGTGGTACTCAAGCCGTCCATTTCTGGCATTTGTATATCCATCAATACGACATCATAAGATTGACGCTGCAATATTTCTAGTACCTCATTGCCGTTGCTTACAATGTCTGGGTGGTATCCCAAATGCTGTAGTAGCAGTCGGATCATTTTTTGATTCACCGCATGATCTTCAGCAACTAAAATTCTAAGTGGAAAGTATTCAGAAAACCTTGTGCTTGATCGTGCTTTGAAGTGATGTGCATCGTGTGTTTCGAGGCAGGCGATCGCAGGCACTACGATCGAAAAATAAAATGTTGAACCTTTGCCCACAGTGCTTTCGACCCAAATTTCTCCTCCCATCATCTCAGTCAAGCGCTGACTGATGACCAACCCTAACCCCGTGCCCCCGTAGTTGCGAGTGATGGATGAATCCACCTGGCTGAAGGGCTGAAATAAACGCTCTAAGCGATCGGGCGAGATGCCAATGCCAGAATCTTTGACGGCAAACAAATTCGATAGGCTGTGAGAGCCGTTTGAGGGTTGAGTATCGAGTTTGTGGACTTACCTGCTACGTCACTTTGCACCTGAGCAGACACCGAGACCGTCACCTCACCCATATTGGTAAACTTGATCGCGTTGCCGAGCAGATTGACCAAAATCTGACGAACTCGTGTCACGTCGCCCACGATCGTATTGGGAGTAGTGGGATCAATGAAATAGTTAATTTCGAGTCCTTTTTCGGCGGCTCTGGGGGTGAGCAGATCAAACACGCCTTCGAGACAGGTAAACAGACCAAACGATCGCTTTTCTAGCTCCAATTTGCCAGACTCAATTTTAGAAAAATCGAGAATGTCATTGATAATCGTCAAAAGAGAATCGCCACTGTTGCGGATGGTTTCTACAAAGTCTCGCTGTTGCTGAGTCAAATCGCCTTCTAGCAGAAGCTCTGTCATGCCAATCACTGCATTCATTGGAGTGCGAATTTCGTGACTCATCATCGCTAGAAATTCACTCTTGGCACGATTCGCGGCTTCTGCTTCCCGCTTTGTTTTTTCTAGGGCGTTATTTTTCTCGGTCAATTCTTCTCGCTGTTTTGTTTCCTGTTCTAAAAGACGCTCTAATGAAAATTCTGCTTGCTTGCGAATAGTGATATTTCGAGCGACTAACATCACAGTATTTCGCGAGATTGGTGAGAAATTTGCTGAGAAATAAACTTCTTGATTATTAATCGTAATGCTGTATTCTCCATAGACTGTTTTTTGAGTCTCAAGCGCTTGTCGAATATAGTTTAAGATGACATCTGCTTGAGGTTTGGGTAGCGTTTCGTGTAGCGTTGCACCAATCATTTCATGAACTGGCTTATATAGGTTTCCTAAATTAGTAGGGGCAATTTTGAGGCACAACCCTTCAGAGTCTCGCACGATGACCACATCTGTCATAGCAGCGAATAATGCTCGGAGTTCTGCCTCGGAAGTTTGCAGAGCAGTGGCGGCGATCGCCGCTTTGACCTCCCGTTCTTGCTGAATGTGCTGCGTAGATTCCTCAACCAAATGATCCACTGATCTTTGAAGTCAGAGTCTTCCTGATTTTCTAGAATTTGCAAATTGATGTAGAAAGGATGTGAATGGCGCGATCGCTCAATGCCTACTAACTCAAAACAGTCCCGCTGCCGACCTAAGACCGCTCTTAACTGATCTTCGACTCCGCGCAACTCAGGAAAACTCAAGCGAACATCTGCACCAATTTCTACAGACTGAGGTGCATTTGCAAATCGCCTCAACCGATGGGAAACGTCTAAAATGCAGAAGTTTTGATCCACTACTAAATACTCAATGCCTCGCGCGGCAGAGAGTTTGTCGAGAAAACAGAGATGTTTCGATCGAGAAAACAACGTCATAGTTTTCAGAAGGCTCGAAGCGTTACTTCAGATTATGGTCGATCGTGCGGAGGAATGAGGCATTGCCTTCGGCAGGCGACGCGGGCGAGGTTAGCTTTGCTATGCTGCGCGCAAAGTGAGCAAGTTTTGATGCTTGCCGGGATTGCTCAATCTCAGAGGGATGGATTACGAAAGCGCATCAGAGCGGTAATCAGCCACCAGATCTTAAAGCGATGTGTGCTCGACATTTTTGGGTTTGAGTTCCGCATGTTTAATTTAGCCTTGCTGGGCCGGGGGCTGTTAGCTTTGCAATTTGTGACCCTAGGATCTAAGGGCAGTGGTCAGTCAGACTCAAGGCAGACGACGCAAGTCTGTGAATGCAGGTACGATTAAATTATAAGGAGTTCTTTTGTAGAACATGCCAATTTCTTATTCCGCAAGTGCTAGTTGTTACATTGCAGTTCTCAATCAACAGCAAGCAGAAGCTCTGTACTACTATGAAACCCTTAAGGATGGGGACATCCTTAAAGATAGAAATCAAACTATAGACTGTAGCCAAACTATAGACTGTAGCCAAACTATAGGCTGTAGCCAAACTATAGGCTGTAGCCAAACTATAGACTGTGACCCAATCAAGGTCGCTTTGCTGAATTCTCGTCACCCCGCGATCGACCACCCGACTCAAAACTGTACGATCGTCGAAGCGGGTCGCGTCGTAGTGAAACCATCTCAGCTTAACTCGGCAGCATCCAACGAAATCGTTTCGTGAAAGTGGTTATAGTCGATATAGCGATGCCCTTCGTTGGTGAAATGGATGATATCGACGAAGCGATGATTCCATACCAGGTCTTGAGAGGCGTAGGTGTGGCGCGCATGGACAATTTGCGTCACCGTTTCATCGATACCGCTCAAAGAAATGACGATCGAACTACTCATCTGGGTCAGCGTGTCTGCATCAAAACCGTAGAGCGGGCTTGACTCATCGATCGTGTGCATCACCGTCCAACTGAGATTGAAGCCAGGAGTTTGACCCCTCAGCAGTTTGAGATCGTGAATCCGCCGAATTCTTTGCCCTTCGCTGGTGACTTCATCCCGCATCAAGTAGACCCGCATCTGCGCTTCTAAAATTTGGTTGCGGCGCTTATTAGCGGTGCGAAAGATCAGCGTTGGCAAGCCCTCATGGGGAGTGATCACCGCCACTTTGCTGAAGACGACCCGTGCCGTTGGTTTCGAGAACCGAGCAAACGCCAAGCCTGTCAAGACCGAAATGCCAACTAGCCCAAACATGGCTTCGATCGTGACGATCGCATTAGAGTAGACGGTTTTGGGATACATTGCCCCATAGCCGATCGAGGCCAAGGTTTGCACACTAAAGAAAAACGCATCCAGAAACGATCCCGGTTGAGCGTTGGCAATGCAGTCTCCCCCAGCGACGTAAGCCAGCGCAAACAGCGTGTTTGTGCCCAAATAGGTAAAGGCAATCAGCAGCAAAAAACCGATCCAGGGAATCGTCAGCACCAGGTGATAGGGGTCTCGCCAGTAGGAATACCACATTCCCATTCCCACGACCTGAAATCGTCCATCCTGAACCATAATTTTGATCTGAGGCAGCCGTCGCTTTTTTCGAGAAGACGATCGGTTTTTCATAGAGAATTTATCAGCGTAAGTTGCTTTCTAGAAGGCTAGGGTCTGTGATCAATTGGCTATAAAAGCTTTGCTAGACAAGACTTCAAGCCTGAGATCCTCATATCGTAAGCCATATTGATGACATGCTCTCAGGGATCTGCGAGTTAATCAGTTGAAAACTCGATGGCTTCGGTTTCATTTCACCCCATGACATCGAGCCTCAGGGGTTAATTGCTGCGCCCGTTTCAAAGTCGAAGAGGTGAATTTTGGCGATCGCCATCCCTAGCCAGAGTTTTTCACCCATGCGGAGCGTGCGATCGGGTTCCACTCGGACTTGCAAAAGATCTCCTGCTAAGTTGACCGACAAAAACGTCTCATTTCCTAGCGCCTCAACCATTTCTACCGTCACAGATAAACGATCGTCCCCAGAAGTGCTGATACTCAGATGCTCAGGGCGAACTCCTAGCAACACCGTTTCCCCATTGCGAGACTGCAAAGCAGAAGCCCACACCTCCGGCAACATCAGGCGAAACTGAGGATGGTGAATTGCCAAAGGCGACTTGACCTGAACGGGCAAAAAATTCATCGGGGGCGAGCCAATAAATTCTGCGACAAAGCGATTGGCAGGCTGGTTGTAAAGTTCTAACGGTGTAGCGAGTTGTTGAATCTGCCCAGCATTCATTACGGCAATACGATCGCCCATCGTCATCGCTTCGGTTTGGTCGTGGGTGACGTAGATCGTAGTTGTGCCCAGTTGTCGTTGAAGCTTGACAATTTGAGCGCGAGTTTCTGCCCTGAGTTTGGCATCTAAATTTGACAGTGGCTCATCCATCAAAAATACCTGCGGATTGCGAGCCATGGCTCGTCCTAGGGCCACCCGTTGTTTTTGCCCACCCGAAAGCTGCTTGGGCAACCGCTCTAATAACGGCTGAATTTGCAACATCTGCGCCACCCTTTGCACTCGCTGCTCGACGGCACGCTCGCGATCGGAAACATAGCGTAACTTTTTGGGCAGAGTGCGCGTGGCTCCGACGAGGAGTGTTTTTCCCCAGTTTTTTTCCCCCTGGGGGGTGGCGGTTTGGCGATCGCCGAGGGTGGTGCGCCGCAGTCCAAAGGCTAAATTGTCGTACACCGTCATGTGAGGATAGAGGGCGTAGTTTTGAAATACCATCGCAATATCCCGCTCTTTGGGAGGCAAATCGTTGACACAGCGATCGCCCACCCAAATATTTCCTCCGGTGAGTTCTTCGAGTCCGGCGATCAGGCGCAGCAAAGTACTTTTGCCGCAGCCAGACGGCCCCACCAACACCATAAATTCGCCGTCTTGGATCGACAAATTGATCGATCGCAAAACGGCGGCTTGAGCAGTCGAGGGCAACCCTTCCCCTAGCTCTGATTGGCTTGCACCCTTTTGGAGCGTTTTTGGAAGGTTTTGTAGACGTTTTCGAGAACAACCTGAGCCACGATCGCACACTCCCAGTCGTAGATGCAGATCAGCTTATCGGTTGGGCTGCCCGTGGGCAACCTCAGCAAGAAATGTTTACCGCAGAGCTTGAATTCTAGATTTGTAGGCTGCGCTATTCAGACCGTCTTGACCTCTAGCAGAGCTAGTTTGGGACATTTCTTTCAGGCGAACCACCCGATCGGCGGCGGCCGGGTGAGTACTCAAAAACGTCGGCACTGAGCGAGACCTGACCAGCTTTTGCATAAAAGCAGCCATCTCAGAAGGGGCATACCCCGCGCGGGCGAAGGTTGCCAATCCGGTTTGGTCGGCTTCATATTCGGCGCGGCGGCTGTGGGGCAAACGACGGGCCAACTGCACCCCCAAATTGACCACTTGGCTACGATTGGTTCCAGTAATGCTCATGAAGCCTTGGGTTTTCATCACGTCTCCCATTTGTTTGATGGCATGGCGAGCCGTGATGTGCCCAATTTCATGGCTGATCACACTGGCAAGCTGGGCTTCGTTGTCTGCCGCTTTCATCAAGCCAGTATGCACGTAGACAAAGCCACCCATCGTTGCGAAGGCATTGATGGCATCGTCATCGACAATTTGAAAGGTGTAGGGCAGGTTGGGGCGATCACTCTTGGCGGCCAAGCGCTGCCCAATTTCATTCACATAGGCGGTCAGTTGGGGATTTCGCAACAACCTAACTTGGCCGCTCACTTGTTGATTGATCTGCCGCCCAAGGTCTATCTCTTGAGCATCCGACATTCTGGTCACTTGAATGCCTTGAATCACCTGCACACCGCCTCGGATCAGGTCTCCTAGAGAAATCGCCTGGGCAAGCATTGGCTGACCGATCGCAATCAGCAGGGCGATCGCGACCGACAAAAACGGATAGAACCATCGGCGCGATTTTTTCCACAGAGCGAAGCAAAATGCATTCAGAGAAGAGAGGGGAAATGGGTTTAGCATGGGTGTCAATTTGAGGGAAAAAAGGTTCAATCCGCTCCACACAGATCGATCGCGAAGGAAGACTGCTAGAAGTAAGACGCAACCTCTCGGCGGTTGGTTGCCGGAGGCACGATCGTTCTCTAAGGAACGTGGATTCAATCATGCCGTCAACTGCAAGGTTGTCTCGCCCTCACCCCA
>JAAUOZ010000399.1 GCA_012034655.1 Leptolyngbyaceae cyanobacterium CSU_1_3
CCATCGTTGACGTTGCAGTGCTAATTCCCGTCCTTCTTCCCGTCCTTCTTCCCGTCCTTCTTCCCGTCCTTCTTCCCGTCCTTCTTCCCGTCCTTCTTCCATTGCTTCCTGCCGTGCCGTCATCTCAATCGCATACCAATCTCGGTAAGCCTTCAAACTACTCTGATAGCCGCGCTGCTCATCGGGTGAGAAGTTAGCAATCTCCGTTACCTCAAACAATTCCTCAAACACCTCTTCCTGCAACGGCAGCGGCGGTGCATCTAATTGAGCTAGATGCCGAAACAGAAACAACCACTTGTCAAAATGACTTTCTAGTTGATCTAATGGTTTCTTGAACTTCGGTAGCTCAATGTAAATGAACTTGAGTTTCTCATAAAATACACGGCAGTGCTGATCCTTAAGTTCTACAAGGTGTAGGAATGTCTCTTCGTGTTTGTGGTCACTAAAGACGAAATCGAGGATGCCGACCATGTAGACCGAGGTGAGTTCATACTTCCATTCACCTTTTTCCGCTTGTTCTTGAATCGGAAAGCTAGCATAGTACACACTGCGGTCTTTGAAGAAATTCTGCTTTGCTTTTTGGATTTCGACGATGAAGCGATCGCCATTTTGCGCTTCGCAGTAGATATCAAAGATTGCTCTCCGGTCGATCGCTGTATTGCCTAGCTTCTCTGAATTTTTGAACGTCAAATCCCGAATCTGATGGTACTGGGGCAATAGCGTATTGAGAAAATCGATCAGCAAGTGCTTGTTTGGCTCCGTGCCAAAGACCCGCTTGAAGCCAAAGTCGGTCAGCAGGCTGATGTAGCGATCGCGCAGGGAGAATATCATCAGACTCAGTGGATGGTAAGTTGCTAGCCCTATTATAAAACTTATCTCACCGACGATCGATAGATCACCCCGATGATCGCCCTGCCGATGGAAAAGTGCTACTCGAACAGGTCAAAGCTCAGTTACAGTCTGATGCACTCAAGGTGCAGCCCGTGGGATGCCTCTGGGATTGCGATCGCGCCTGTGTGGTGGCGTTCTCCGCTACCGACAAACCAACTTATGTGTTTAGCGAGATCGCTTCAGACTATGCCGAGGCTTTGCTAGAATTCGCTGAGTGCTATGCTCAAAGCAAAACAGGCAACATCCCGCATCAGCAGTTTCCAGAGCCGTTGCGAGAGGTGGCGATAGCAGTTTAGAACTAGGGGGCGATCAAGTGCGTCAGCGATCGCTCCAGAAAACTCGAAAACTCGTAACTGCCCAGGCTGAAGAGTTGGTTTAATAGGATTGCCAGTAAAAACACTTCTGAGTGCGTCAAGAACCGGAATATCTTGCTTCCTCAAAGTCGAAATATAACCGCGAATACGGCAGAACGCCCTACGACCACAAGCGCGATCGCTTGCCAAGATAAACCGAGGCGATCTAGCTACGTCGCCGTCTTGATCGCCTTTTCTCTAATCGATCGTCCATCTCCTCCAGAGCACGATCGCTCTCCTACGAATGAATCCCGATCGCTTCCCCCACGGATCACTCTTCTGTACCGTTTGAACCATTCGTTCGGCTTTGTCGTATCGTCGGGAATCGTCCAGCCTGTGCATCTGCATAGCGCCTCAGAGGGCAGATCGGTCGCTCAGCGTGTGTAAGGAGGCGATGGGTTTTTTAGGAAAATGTACAATAGAGGTTGGCAACAGTACCCAAGGAGGAAAATATATGACATTGGAAGAAGTTTTAGCTTTTGTGAAACAACTTCCCCTAATCGATCAGGTGCGATTGATTGAGCGGATCGCTCCTGAAGTTGAGCGAGGCTTAGTTTCCAGTCCCCCTGTGAGCCGTCAATCACTCTGGGGGTTGTGTGCTAACTTGGGAACTACTCCATCGACTGAGGATATCAGGCAGGCACGTCAGGAAGAATGGGGCAGTTTCCCACGGGAGGATGTTTAGTAATTGCCGCTGTAGCGGATACTCATGCAATTATCTGGTACATTTTGCCGATCGTCGGCTCTCTGAGACTGCGAGAATAATCATTGAGCAAATTGCAGATGAGGGAAACCAGGTAGCTTTTTCATCGATTACTTTTGGTTCCGATCGACTTCGCCTCTTATAGAGAATCCCCCCCTGACTCATCTTTAACTAACTGTCGGTAGCCAGGTAGCCGCTACGAGGCGTGTATCAACTGTAGCTAATTGGAGTTGATAGTGAATTGCCGTAGCAGCAATAAAGCGATCGGCTGGATCTTGATGCGGAAGATCAATCTGGCGACTTAGGATTGCAATTTGATGATTCAAAAGCGCTTCACGAATTGCGAATGATTTTAGGGATTTGTTGATCCAATTGGTGGTATCAACTTGCAGGGAAATACGCCCTTTCTCCACTATTAGTAAGACTTCCCAGATACTAATTGGACTGAGCCAAAGTTCTGTGGTGTTGGAGGCGATCTCGGATTGCAGGTTTTCTGAAAGTTGGGAATCGCCAAGGGCATACCAAAGCCAGATATGCGTATCAAGAAGGAGTTTCACTGAAGTGCTTCCCAGGTGTTTTCAGGTAGAGCGGGCATAATGACATCGCCTAGAATTTTACCGGTGTCTTTCATAAATCCGAATGTAGGGCGTGGAGAGTGAGATCTAGCTTGAGGAGCAGCATTGTGTTGCATATCTTGCTTCAACGATCGCAAAATCGTTTCAATTAAGTTAATTCGCTCCTCAATCGATGCCGTTTGTAGTTTTTCGAGAATTTCTGCGTCGATCATTGCTTCCCGCCTCAGTAAATCAGCAACCTACTTTTTTCGATTTTAACGCGATGAGAACCTGGAATCGCTGATTCAGCAAACATCCTTCATGATTGGGAATGGTGTTTAGCTGCTATAGATCGCCTCCTACCTTTACCCCATCACCCCTCCACTCCCTACTCTCCCACTAGTGTTGAGGAAGTATTTATACAAGTCATCAATCACCGCATCCGCAGCCAGTGGAATTTCTCCAGTCCATGCCATAACATCGGCGTTGTTGGATAAAGAGGAATTACGGATAGGTTAGTGTCATGGTAGGTTTGAATGACCAAAACCAACCCCACCATAATGAAACAGCAATACCGCATCCGCACCTAGCCTGATTATAACGCCGCCCTCAGACAACGGGGAAGCCTCAGCTTCTGGATGAGCGAAGACGCGATAGTCCAAAGGTTGCATAGCGGATCTACAGAGCAATTAGGCACACCCAAACTCTACTCAGAGCTAGCTATTTTGAGTGTACTCACGCTCAAGAGTGTATTTCACCTTGCAGGTCGTCAGGCGAGTGGTTTTGTTGAGTCTATCTTTGAGCTGATAGGTGTTGAGTTGCCCGTACCAGACCACAGCACGGTTTCTCGGGGCATAGGGCAACTTGATGTTCCTTTACCGATTCTAGAGACCCAGCAAGCGCGACATGTGGTGATTGATTCGACGGGCATCAAGGTCTATGGCGAGGGGGAATGGAAAGTCCGCCACCACGGGATAGGCAAACGCCGCACCTGGATTAAGCTGCATCTAGCTGTCGATGAAGCCACTGGGGAGATTCTTGCCGCAGTCGTCAGTAGCAATGACTGGGCAGATCCAGAAGTTCTCCCAGACCTATTAGAGCAGATAGAACCAGAAATTGAACAGGTCTCGGCGGATGGAGCCTATGATACGAGCGATTGCTATGACGCGATTGCTCAACGAGAGGCCAAGCCGATCATCCCACCGCGTAAAAATG
>JAAUOZ010000084.1 GCA_012034655.1 Leptolyngbyaceae cyanobacterium CSU_1_3
AGCTGGAAGTTCAGGAGTTTTCTCGCCTGGGGCAACTTCTTCTGCGTCGAGGGTTGGGGTTTCGATAGGAGATGGTTGAGGAGTCTGATCCAAAGAGGGTTTTGGAGTTTCGGCTGGGCGACGGAAGCGATCAAAGAAACCTTTAGGCTCCTTGGGTGTCGTCGGGATTTTGGGTTCGATCGCTGGCTCTGTTTTTGGGGTTGGCTCGATCGTGGGTTCAATTTCTGGGATAGGTGTTTCTTGGGTATCGAGGGTTGGGGTTTCGATGGGAGACGGTTGGGGAGTCTGATCCAAAGAGGGTTTTGGAGTTTCGGCTGGGCGACGGAAGCGATCAAAGAAACCTTTAGGCTCCTTGGGTGTCGTCGGGATTTTGGGTTCGGTCGCTGGCTCTGTTTTTGGGGTTGGCTCGATCGTCGGTTTAACTTCTGGGATGGGTGTTTCTTGGGGGTTGGGAACGATCGGCGTAGAGGGGATCGGCGACGGCTTGGGTGTGGGTTCTGAAGGGGGGGATGGTTCTGGGACGAGCGTTTCAGGCTGATAGTTTGGGTCAACAATGCGCCGAGCTTGGGACGCAGATAAATCGCCTCGAATCAGTTTGGAAAGGGTGTCTTGACCATTTGGTTCGTAGGTGAAAACGTGTGCTGTGTTGTTGTAGACATTCTGAAGGGCGTTGCCTTGTTCGTCGATGTACTCTAACTGCACCCAGTTTTTGCCAGGCTTGAAACCTTTGAGGTAGAGGGGTTGCCAGCGATCGATGAGAAAGCTCTCGCCATTGACTGTTACCTTGATGCGCCAGTCTACTACGTCGTCTTGCTGATCTTCTTGGGCAATGAGATGCAAGGGGGCGTTGGTCAGGTAAAAGTCGAGCATAATCGGCTCTGCGCCGTAGGTTCCCTGGGGTCGGCTGTAGGTGAGCAGGGGCAATTCTGGATTGGGGTTTTGGTCGGGCGTTTTGGTAAAGACGTGAAAGGTGGTTTGGGCGTAGGCTCCCTCGTTTTTGAAGCTTTCGTGCCAGGGGCGACCTGCAAATACTCGTAGGGTATGGGTTCCGGGGGTTAGGTTGTTGAAGATGAGGGGTGCATTTGTGTCGTAGACCGGCTGATAGGGCTGACTATCGAGAAAAACGTAGAGATGGGAACCTAGCCCCAGGTCTTCATCTTTATATAGAGGTAAGTCTTTGACCTGAAGACGAACTGTTACGGTGTCGTCCTGCAAGATTTCATTGGCTTGAGGTGCAACGATCGTCACCTGCGGTTGATATTTTTCTAGGGCTTGCCGCAACGCCTGAATCTCGGCTGGCGGCGAAACTTCTGAAATTTTGCCCACCAGCTTGACTGGGGCAGCACCCGGTTCCGGCGGCTCATGGGAGATGACCGTCGGCTGGCTACTACAGGCCGTCAAGTTGAGCAGCAGTAGCCCAGAGATGAGTAAGGTTTTAGCAACAGTCCAGCAGCGATTGATCCCAAGCACCGAGCATACTCCTACATACAAGAAGCGATTAGCCTTCAGCTATCAGCTTAGGGGTTTGTGAGGCGATCGATATAAATAATAGATAAAGGCTGCCAGGTGAGTAAATTTGGGTGGCGATCGAGCCGGCAAATTTTCCCTGACAAGCTATCCATAGGGAACTATAGCGGAAAAATCTAATTTCCTCTGCAAAGTTTCAGGGTAAAAATTAATAGCCCTGTGCATAAATCGCTTACTCTGTCTAGTCTTTGCAAGGAATTATTAATAATAAGATAGGGTCTATACCCAGTTTTTTCGATAGTTTTTTTCAATCTTTGAGAGATGTAAAGTTAATCGACAAGCTCTTGACTTTTGATGAGTTGTCAAAAGTTGTAACCCAATCACTATCCACGATTCACAGAGTTTGAATTATTGTTAACGCTCTCTAAAAACGTTTTCATCCTGAACCTATAATGACCCAATGAGAACCCACGAAGGCTACTTTCACGACGATTGCAGGATTCTGACCTAGTTGTGAACCGTAACTTTGTTCTCAGATAAACCGTTAAGACTGCACGCAAAAGTTACAGGGCGAAAGCCTTTGGACTGATGAAGATAGTCATTCAGTGCAGCACAACCGAACAGTCTGGGATCAAAGTCCAGCCTGGATTTCGGGGATTCCTCGTTCCTTGTCTAGAGAGAGGAGAGTCTCAATGACAATTAGCCCACCGGAGCGCGAGGCAAAGGTCAGGGTTGTTGTCGATAAAGATCCAGTTCCCACTTCCTTTGAAAAGTGGTCACAACCGGGTCATTTCGATCGCACCCTGTCTAAAGGTCCAAAAACCACCACCTGGATTTGGAACCTTCATGCCAACGCCCATGATTTCGATAGCCATACCAGCGATTTAGAAGACGTATCTCGCAAAATCTTTAGCGCCCACTTTGGCCATTTGGCAGTTGTGTTCATCTGGCTGAGTGGTATGTACTTTCATGGCGCTCGCTTTTCAAACTATTCTGCTTGGCTTGCAGATCCCCTCAACGTGAAGCCTAGTGCTCAGGTTGTGTGGCCGATCTTTGGTCAAGAAATTCTCAATGCGGATGTTGGCGGCGGTTTCCACGGAATTCAGATCACGTCTGGGTTCTTCCAATTGTGGAGAGCAGCCGGGATTACGAATGAATTCCAGCTATATTGCACTGCGATCGGCGGCTTGGTAATGGCTGGTTTGATGTTGTTCGCGGGGTGGTTTCACTACCACAAACGCGCTCCTAAGCTGGAATGGTTCCAGAATGTGGAGTCGATGCTCAACCATCACCTGTCGGGTCTGTTTGGACTTGGCTCGTTGGGCTGGGCTGGACACCAGATTCACGTTTCTTTGCCTATCAACGAGCTTCTGGATCGCGGTGTTCCTGCTAGCAAGATTCCTCTGCCCCATGAGTTTATTTTGAACTCGCAGTTGATGGCAGATATCTATCCCAGTTTCTCAAAGGGCTTGACCCCCTTCTTCACCCTTAACTGGGGCGAATATGCAGACTTTCTCACCTTTAAGGGCGGTCTGAACCCTGTTACGGGTGGGCTGTGGTTGACGGATACGGCGCATCACCACCTGGCGATCGCGGTGCTGTTCATCATTGCGGGTCACATGTACCGCACCAACTGGGGAATCGGTCACAGCATGAAGGAAATTTTGGAAGCCCACAAGGGGCCCTTTACTGGCGAAGGCCATAAGGGTCTGTATGAGGTGCTGACGACTTCCTGGCACGCGCAGTTGGCGATTAACCTGGCAATGGTTGGGTCTCTCAGCATTATTGTGGCTCAACACATGTATGCGATGCCTCCCTACCCCTATTTGGCGACTGACTACGGTACGCAGTTGTCTCTGTTTACTCACCATATGTGGCTGGGTGGTTTCTTCATCGTTGGTGGAGCGGCTCACGGCGCTATCTTTATGGTGCGGGACTATGATCCTGTTGTGAATCAGAACAACTTGCTCGATCGCATGATCCGCCACCGGGATGCCATCATTTCTCACCTCAACTGGGTTTGTATCTTCTTGGGCTTCCATAGCTTTGGGCTATACGTTCACAACGACACGATGCGTGCGCTGGGGTCGCCCTCAAGATATGTTCTCGGATACGGCAATTCAACTTCAGCCTGTGTTCGCGCAGTGGGTGCAAAACCTGCATACGCTAGCACCGGGCGCAACGGCTCCCAATGCGCTGGCTCCTGCGAGTTTTGCGTTTGGTGGCGGTGCGGTGGCAGTGGGTGGCAAAGTGGCGATGATGCCGATCGCTCTGGGGACGGCGGACTTTATGGTTCACCACATCCACGCGTTCACGATTCACGTGACGGTGCTGATTCTGCTGAAAGGCGTATTGTTTGCCCGTAGTTCACGTCTGATTCCTGACAAAGCAAACCTGGGCTTCCGCTTCCCTTGCGACGGGCCGGGTCGTGGCGGCACTTGCCAGGTTTCTGGTTGGGATCATGTCTTCCTGGGCTTGTTCTGGATGTACAACTCCATCTCTGTGGTCATTTTCCACTTCAGTTGGAAGATGCAGTCGGATGTGTGGGGGACGGTTGCTCCGGATGGCACGGTTGAGCACATCACTGGCGGTAACTTTGCCCAAAGTGCAATTACCATCAACGGCTGGCTACGTGACTTCCTGTGGGCGCAAGCGTCTCAGGTTATCAATTCCTATGGTTCGGCATTGTCGGCTTATGGCTTGCTGTTCTTAGGCGCTCACTTTGTCTGGGCATTTAGCTTGATGTTCTTGTTTAGTGGTCGTGGCTACTGGCAGGAGTTGATCGAGTCGATCGTTTGGGCACATAACAAGCTGAAGGTTGCACCTGCGATTCAGCCTCGGGCTTTGAGTATTATTCAAGGTCGGGCTGTGGGTGTTGCTCACTACTTATTAGGGGGGATTGTCACTACGTGGGCATTCTTCCTAGCACGGGCACTGTCACTTGGGTAAGCCAGGAGGAATAAAACGCACTTATGGCAACTAAATTTCCAAAATTTAGCCAAGACCTTGCCCAAGATCCTACAACTCGTCGGATTTGGTACGGAATTGCTACGGCGCACGACTTTGAAAGCCATGATGGCATGACGGAGGAAAAGCTTTATCAGAAGCTTTTTGCTACTCACTTTGGTCATTTGGCGATCATCTTTTTGTGGGCATCGGGTAGTCAATTCCATATTGCTTGGCAAGGCAACTTCGAGCAGTGGATCAAAGATCCGCTGAATGTCCGCCCGATCGCCCATGCGATTTGGGACCCTCAGTTTGGTAAGCCGGCGGTTGATGCGTTCACTCAGGGGGGCGCAAACTATCCGGTTGATATTTCTTACTCTGGTCTGTATCACTGGTTTTACACGATCGGTCTTCGCACGAATGGCGATCTGTATGTGGGTGCGATCGGTCTTCTGGTGTTGGCGGCAGTGATGCTGTTTGCTGGTTGGCTGCACCTTCAGCCCAAGTTCCGTCCTAGCTTGGCTTGGTTTAAGAATGCTGAGTCTCGCTTAAACCACCACCTGTCGGGTCTGTTTGGTGTTAGCTCTCTGGCTTGGACGGGTCACTTGGTACATGTGGCTATCCCCGAATCTCGCGGTCAGCATGTCGGCTGGGATAATTTCCTTTCGACTTTGCCTCACCCTGCGGGTTTGGCTCCGTTCTTTACGGGCAACTGGGGTGTGTATGCAGAAAATCCTGATACGGCTAACCATGTTTTTGGGACGGCTCAAGGATCGGGTACGGCAATTCTCACCTTTTTGGGTGGCTTCCATCCGCAGACTGAATCGCTGTGGTTGACGGACATGGCGCATCACCATTTGGCGATCGCGGTGCTGTTTATCATTGCGGGTCATATGTACCGCACCAACTTTGGTATTGGTCACAGTATCAAAGACATGCTGGACAGTAAAAAAGGTCTGGTGAGTGGCAAATCGGAGGGTCAGTTTAATTTGCCTCACCAGGGTCTTTATGACACGGTGAACAATTCGCTGCACTTCCAACTTGCTTTGGCGCTGGCGGCTCTGGGTGTGATCACCTCTCTGGTGGCACAGCATATGTATGCGCTGCCTCCCTACGCGTTTATTGCGAAGGACTTTACGACACAGGCTGCGCTGTATACCCACCACCAGTATATTGCTGGGTTCTTGATGGTTGGTGCGTTTGCTCACGGGGCGATCTTCTGGGTGCGAGACTACGATCCGGAGTCGAACAAGGGTAATGTGCTCGATCGGGTGTTGCAGCACAAAGAGGCGATCATTTCTCACCTGAGTTGGGTGTCTCTGTTCTTGGGTTTCCATACGCTGGGCTTGTACGTTCATAACGACGTAGTGGTAGCGTTTGGGACTCCTGAGAAGCAGATTTTGATTGAGCCTGTGTTTGCACAGTTTGTGCAGGCTGCTTCGGGTAAGGCGCTCTATGGAATGCAGACTTTGTTGTCTGACCCCAATAGTATTGCTTCGACGGCTTGGCCTAACTACGGTAACGTGTGGCTGCCTGGCTGGTTGGATGCGATTAATAGCGGTACGAATTCTCTGTTTTTGACCATTGGCCTGCGATTTCTTGGTTCACCATGCGATCGCCCTGGGTCTGCACACCACCACTTTGATCTTGGTCAAAGGTGCGCTGGATGCCCGTGGTTCTAAGCTGATGCCTGATAAGAAGGACTTTGGCTATAGTTTCCCTTGCGATGGCCCTGGGCGTGGCGGTACTTGCGATATCTCTGCTTGGGATGCGTTCTACCTGGCTATGTTCTGGATGCTCAATACGATCGGCTGGGTGACGTTCTACTGGCACTGGAAGCATCTTTCGATCTGGTCGGGGAATGTGGCTCAGTTTAATGAAAGCTCGACCTATCTAATGGGTTGGCTGCGTGACTATCTCTGGCAGTATTCTGCGCCGCTGATCAACGGGTATAACCCTTACGGCATGAATAATCTGGCGGTCTGGGCTTGGATGTTCCTTTTGGGACACTTGATCTGGGCGACGGGCTTCATGTTCTTGATCTCCTGGAGAGGTTACTGGCAAGAGCTGATTGAGACGTTGGTTTGGGCCCACGAGCGGACTCCTCTTGCGAACTTGATTCGCTGGAAGGATAAGCCGGTTGCGCTCTCCATTGTTCAGGCGCGATTGATTGGTCTGGCTCACTTTACTGTGGGGTATGTCTTGACCTACGCTGCCTTTGTGATTGCGTCTACGGCGGGTAAGTTTGGTTAATTCCTGACTTTGCTGTAGGTGAATAAAAAGTCCCCCGCCGATCGGTGGGGGACTTTTTTGTGGATTTTAAGTTGAAGAATGCCTATGTTCTGGATTGGGCGCTGCCGAGGATGGTGGTGTGAGCACGATCGTTGAGCAGAACGCTGCCTTTTGCGTCCATGCTGAAGTCGTGACCGGGGGTGAAACCTTTGGTGATCAGGCGTTTGTAGAGACTGATGGAGGTAATGCGGCGAATTTCTCTCATCAAATAGCCGGGGATGGTGGTTTCGACGGCCCAACAGAAGGCGAGGGAGTCGGTTTGGCGGAGGCGATCGAGGCTGATCAGGACGATGCTGGCGGTGTCGTGTAGGGTGTGTTGAGCTTTGAGGCTGGTGATGATTTCTTTGCCGATGCGGGTGTTTCGGGTGGCCAGAGCGCGGGTTAGTTTGTGGATGTCTTGCTCAAGTTGGAGATAGCTGGTTTCTTGTTGCACGATGTCTAACTTAGAAGGGACTTCCTGCCTGCTGGCATTGCAGTCGAGTATACCCTTGGATAGGAATAATCAGTTTTTTGGTTGCTGCTTTAGAGGGGGGCTGGATGGGCTTGGGCTGGGTCTTGGGGTCAACGATCGTTCATTAGGGTTTGCTGATTTTGCTGAGACTCGTTTTGAGTCTAGTTTTGAGTCTTAATAAGATTAGTAAGATCACAATTAAAATTATTTGAACATAAATAAATTATCTTATATTTACTCTTCGAGACTCGTAGTGAGACTTGAGTTGGGTCTCACTTGAGATACTTAAGATAAGAAATAAGTTTGGAGTCTCGTGATTCTCTCTGAGACTTATACTTAGACTTAAGTCGAGTCTAATATGATATGGCTGAGACAAGTAAATTCTGGGACAAGTAAATTCTGCTTGTCTCACAAGTCTTATTGAGACTCATAAATGGACTTAAATCAAGTCTAATATGAGACTATTAAGATGTGCGTTCTTGTGTAATAACGATCGGAAATCTGGAGGCGACTGAGGGTCTAGTGGCGCAGGTTCAATAATTCGCGGGGGGAGGCGATGAGCTTGATTTTTGCTAGGGAGAGTTTATGGGTGGGAGTCAAGATAAATAGCCAGGAAATATTGACTCCGAAGAGGGAGGTTTGCACTTTTCCACTGACCTGAATTTCTGTGTCACCGTTTTCTGATTTTTGGGTGAGTCCTTTGCAGGGCAATATCTTCATGCCTGCTGCCTCGGCTTGAAGATATTGGGCGATCGCGGTTTGCCCGATGAGGGGTGAGTCGAAGGGGGGTTGCAGGATGCCTGAGGGGGTAAATAGGCGGCTTGTGGCTGCAAAATTTCCCTGGTTTAGGGTGTCGAAATATTGAATGATGGTAGGTTCAGAGATTCCTTCAATTGCGATTGTTGTGGGTTTGGCAGTTTTCATTACATAACCTTCTCTCAATTGCCAAATTAGAATAAATAAAATGGTGAGCTTCAGCTTGACTCTCTAGAGAGATTTTGGAGAGATTTGAGAAGGCTATTAATGTCTATGACGGATGATTTGACTCAAAAGGTTAGGCAGAAAGCCCTGGATGTGGGGTTTCATAAGGTTGGAATTGCGCGGGTGAGCGAGGCATCTGAGAACCAGGCGGCGGCTGTTACGTCGCTGAGATCCTGGCTAGAGCAGGGTTATCAGGCGGATATGGATTGGATGGCAAACCCCAAGCGGCAAGATATTCGGCGGGTGATGCCGGGGGTGCGATCGTTGATTTGTGTGGCTCTTAACTATTACACGGGGCACGATCGACCTGATGGTTGTGAATATGGCAAAATTTCTCGCTATGGCTGGGGACGAGACTATCACAGGGTTCTCCACAAGAAGTTGAAGGCGATTTCGCTCTGGCTTGAAGCTCAGGGTGACGATATTCAGGCTCGGTTTTATGCGGATACGGGTCCCGTGCAGGATAAGGTTTGGGCGCAGCAGGCGGGGCTGGGTTGGATTGCAAAAATGGTAATTTGATCACACGGGAGTATGGTTCTTGGGTGTTTCTTGGTGCTGTGTTGACGAATGTAGAATTGGTGGGAGATCGTCCACATACGCAGCATTGTGGTTCGTGTACTCGTTGCATTCAGGCTTGTCCTACGCAGGCAATCACGCGGCCGTTTGTAGTGGATGCAAATCGATGTATTGCTTACCATACGATCGAGAATCGTTCGGCATTGCTGCCTGCTGCGATCGCTGACAATCTTCAGGGGTGGGTGGCTGGTTGTGATATTTGTCAGGATGTGTGCCCGTGGAATCAGCGATTTTCTCAAGAGACGGATGTGGTTGATTTTCAGCCTTATGGGTGGAATGTTGCACCCCGGTTGGCGGAGTTGGCGGAGTTGTCGGAGCAGGAGTACGATCGACGGTTTCCTAGTTCTGCTCTGCGGCGAATTAAGCCAGCGATGATGCGTCGTAATGCTAGGGCGAGTTTGGAGAGGGGTGAGTAGGGGTAGGGGTGAGGAAATTGCAACTGGTGACGGTGGAGAGACCGAACTTTTGGGAAGCTTGTTTTTGGTAGGCTGAGATTACGAGGGTAAAACTCGGTAGGGGCAAGGCATTATGGAGATAGGTGGGATGAGATAAATGAGATGGTTTTCTAAAAACTATATTGAAGTTCATTAATTTTTACTGAGGAGAGGGACTGGTGGCAGCAACCGACTTCAAGGACTATTACACGATTTTGGGCGTGGGCAAGACTGCCAGTGCGGACGATATTAAGAAGGCGTTTCGTAGGCTGGCGCGGCAATATCACCCGGATTTGAATCCGAATGATAAGGTGGCTGAGGCTCGTTTTAAGGAAGTTAACGAGGCTTATGAGGTCTTATCTGATAGCGATAAGCGCAAAAAGTACGATCAGTTTGGGCAGTATTGGCAACAGGCGGAACGGGCTGGGGCTGGGGGAGGACGATCGCCCTTCAATACGCCTGCTGGGTTTGATGAGTTTGAGTTTGGCCGCTATGGTAGCTTTGATGAGTTTATCAATGAGCTTCTGGGGCGGATGGGCAATGGGGGCGGGGGCTATGGTCGCACGGCTGATCCTTTTGCTGGCTATCGTTCTTCTAGTAGCGCTGGGGTGAGTGATGGGGCGGGTCTCGATACGGAGGCGACGGTTAGGCTGACGTTTTCGGAGGCGTTTAATGGTTGCCAGAAACGATTTGGGATTGGCAATGAGACGATCGAGGTGCGGATTCCGGCGGGCACTAAGGCGGGGAGTCGGATTCGGGTACGGGGTAAGGGACGTTTTAGTCCCCATTACACGAGTCAGCGGGGAGATCTCTATTTGACGGTGGAGTTGACTCCCCATTCGTTTTTTCAGTTTGATGGCGATAATCTAGTCTGTGAGGTGGCGATCGCGCCGGATGAGGCGGTGTTGGGGGCGCAGATTGAGGTTCCTACGCCGGATGGGGTGGTGAAGGTCAATGTGCCTGCGGGAGTGCGATCGGGGCAATCTCTGCGGCTGAAGGGGAAGGGTTGGAAGAGTCCGAAGGGGAATCGGGGGGATCAGATGGTCAAAATTGTGATTACGCCGCCCAAGGATTTGAGTGCGATCGAGCGAGAATATTATGAGAAAATTCGAGATCATCGCAGTTATGATCCACGGGTGAGCTTGAAGGGGATGAAGCTCTAGCGTTTGGAAGTCGCCTAGATGATGAGTCCGTCTTTGACGTGGATGGTGCGGTGGGTTTGGGCGGCGACATCGGGTTCGTGGGTGACGATGACGATCGTGATGCCTTGTTGGTTGAGGTGGGTTAGCAGTGCCATGACTTCTTCTGAGGTTTGGGTGTCGAGTGCGCCAGTGGGTTCGTCTGCTAAAACGAGGGCGGGGCGGTTGACGAGGGCGCGGGCGATCGCGACTCGTTGCTGTTGACCTCCGGAGAGTTGACTGGGGCGATTTGTGAGGCGTTCTGCTAGACCGACGCGGGTGAGGGCTGCTGCTGCTTTTTGGCGACGCTGAGATTTGGGAATGCCAGCGTAGATCATGGGTAGCATGACGTTCTCTAGGGCGGTGGCGCGGGGTAGCAGGTTGAATTGTTGAAAGACGAAGCCGATGCGCTGGTTGCGAATGTAGGCGAGTTCGTCGTTTCCTAGGGTGGTCAGGTTTCTGCCTTCGAGAATGTAGTGCCCTTGGGTGGGACGATCGAGGCAGCCAATAATGTTCATGAGGGTCGATTTGCCTGAGCCTGACATGCCCATGATGGCGACGTATTCGCCTTCTTGGATGTCGAGGTCGATGCCCTTGAGGACGGGGACTTCCATCTCTCCGAGGCGATAGGTTTTGGTGATTTTCTCCATCCAAATCATGGTTGTCATAGTTTGGTTCTTCAGTCGCTTCGGAGGGCGGTGATCGGGTCAAGTTGGGCGGCGTTGCGGGCGGGAATTACGCCTGCGATCAGGCCGACGGTGAGGGCGAGGACGATGCCAGCGCCGATCGAGGTGAGTGAAATTACAAACGGAAAGCTAAATAATAAGGCGGCGGTGAAGGCTAACCCGACTCCGATGATTACGCCCATGGCTCCGCCTAGGAGTGAGACTAAAATTGCTTCGGTGAGAAACTGGTTAAGGACGGCGCTGTTGGTGGCTCCGATCGCTTTGCGAATGCCGATTTCACGAGTTCGTTCGACGACTGAAACGAGCATAATATTGGCGATGCCGATGCCGCCGACGATGAGGGAGATGCCAGCGATCGCGCTGACCATGACTGTAAACAATCCGACGACGCTGCTGAAGGTGTTGATGATGTCGATCTGGTTGCTGATGCGAAAGTCGTCTGGTTTTGGGGGGTAGATGTTGTGGCGGATTCTGAGCAGGTTTGTGACTTGAAATTGTGCGGCTTCTAGCTGGGTTGGGTCGGCTGCTTTGAGCCAAAACCCACTGATGGCTCTGCCGTTGACGGATGTGTTGCCAACGAGTTGAGAGGACATGTTGGTGAGGGGGACGTAGACGCGATCGTCTTGATCTTGTCCGCCGACGGAGCCTTTGGCTTCCATGACTCCGATGACGGTGTAGCGACCGTTCTGTACGCGCACTGTTTCGCCGATCGCGGGTGCGCCGATGGGAAAGAGATCGCTGCGGACTTTGCTGCCCAAGACGACGACCGATCGGGCGCTCTCAAGGTCTTCTTGGGTGAAGAATTGCCCTTCTTTGGGGTAGATTTCTTTGACGCTGGGATAGTTCAATTCCACGCCCAAAATGGAGGTTGAATCGTTCTGATCGCCGTATACGACTTGACCGCCTCGCTGCAAGAAGGCTGTCACGGCTTCTGCGGCGGGGACTTGTTGGGCGATCGCTTGCGAGTCTTCCCAGGTTAGGGTGCTGGCGGTTCCGGTTCCCTGGCTGATGCCGCCTGTTCTGGCGACTCCTGTGAGCACCAACATCACGTTTGTGCCTAATGCTTGAATCTGTTGTTCGGTTGCTTTCTGAACACCTTGCCCGACGGAGGTTACAGTAATCACTGATGCGATGCCAATGATTACGCCGAGCATGGTTAAGCTGGTTCGCAGGCGGTTGCTCCAGAGGGCTTCGATCGCCATGGTCAAAACTTCCATTAAGGAAATTTTGGTGGGTCGAATGGGGGCAAATTTGGGAGGAAATTTGGGAGGAAATTCCATTAGCCTCCTCCTCTTCTGCTGCCACCGGAACCGCCCATTCCTGGAACGAGGGAGGGTGTGTTGGAGGTGGGTCGTTCACCGGGGGGGAAGCTCAGGAGTACTGTGTCGCCTGCTTTTAGCCCGGAGACAACGACGGTTTTATCTGCAACAGATGCCCCTGTCGTGATGGGTTGAAACTTCGATCGCCCGTTCTCGCCTTTTCCTGCCAACAAGACTCCTGTGCCGCGTTCTTGGCGGACGATCGCGACGGTGGGAATCACGATGGCGTTGTCTAGTGTGCCAACTTTGAACTGGTTGCTGACGTTCATCCCGGCTTGCAATTGATTTTTGGGGTCTTGGAGGGAGAGTTTCACTTCAAAAAAGGTGACGTTTTGCTCGATCGTGGATTGTGTTGCAACTTGGGTGACTTTGCCAGAGAAGGATTGGTTGGGGTAGGCATCGGCGGCGATCGTCACTTGCATCCCAACTTTAATTTTAGAAATGTTGGTCTCTGGCACTTTGGCTACGATTTGATTAGTCGAAGCGAGGGACAAAATTGAGGAAGAGGTGGCTGACGACACCGAACTGCCTGAGGTGGTGGGGGTCACGAACGCTCCTGGGTCGGCAAACTTGCGGGTGATGACTCCATCGAAGGGGGCACGAATGATAGTGTCATTGATTTGGGCCTGAATGGTTTGCAAGGCTCCTTTTGCATTCATTAGCTGGGCACGGGCGGCGGCGATGTCTTCGTCACGGGAGCCAGATTTTTGCAGACTTAATGCCTGTTTTGCTTGCTCTACCTGGGCGCGAGCTGTGGCAATGTCTTCGGGGCGAGACCCAACCTGCTGCAAATTTAATTTTTGTTTGGCTTGTTCGACTTGGGCTGTGGCGGTGTTGTAGGCGGTGCGGGAGGTGTCGAGTTCTCGTAAGGACAAGGCTCCTGAGGTGTAGAGTTGCTGATTTTGGTTGAAGGTCAGGGTGGCTTGGCGCAAATTTGCTTGGGCGGAGGAGACTTCTGCTTGGGCTTGGGCGACTTCTTGGGGGCGGTTGCCTGCGATGAGTTTGTCGAGGTTTGCCTGGGCGGATGCTAGCTGGGCTTGAGCTTGAGTCTGCTGCCCTTGGAGGTTGGAGGAATCCATGTAGGCGAGCACTTGACCTGCCTCGACGCGATCGCCCTCTTTGACCAACAATTGCCGCAGCACTCCAGAGTTTTTGGGACTCATATTGACCGATCGCTCAGGCTGTACGGTTCCATTGGCGGCGATGGTGACGGGTACGCTGAGCCGCTCGGCGATGGCTGTTTGGTTTTTGCGCCTGGTGTCTTGTTTGTTGGACTGGGTGATTTGCCCAAAGGCTAGGTAGCCTGTTCCTGCTAGCAGTGCGATCGCCAGCAGCCCTAATCTCCATTTCGGAACCCTGAGTTTGAACTTCATCCAGTTTTTCACTCAATTTGACTCCCTTTAGCCTATTAGATTCTGTCGTTGTGCAAGCTCGATTTTAGTAAGACGGTGAAGTGCGATCGTGGGTTCAAGCCTCGAAGAGCTTCTTAATAAATCGGCATCATTGTCTTATATGAGACTACTACTTGGACTCATAAAGAGACTCAAGCGAGACTAAAGAGACTAACTTTTTAGACCATAACCGAACGATTCAACGCTGTTTTTGAAGGAAACGAAGCGATCGTTTCTAGCCCCGAATTTCATTCTGAACTTCTGCGGTAATCGCAGAAGTTCAGAATCTCTTCTCCTCTTCAAAATCCCTTATTCGCAAGCATTTCAAGCATCAAAACAAAAACTAAAAAACACCCTGGACTAAAAATGGACTAAATTTTCTCATCCCTCATTCTTCCAGCCGATGCCCTGTTCTGCTCTCCACATAATCTAATAGCGCCAAATAAGACTCAGGATCAGTCTGCCGATGAACCACGATCGTGGTCTCCCCATCCGGCAGACCAAAAGAAATCCTCCCCTTTGAAATCTGGCAAAAGGCAGCCACCCGATCTAAGTCAATTACATAAACGTTTCGCTCGTAAATTAGTCGAATCCAGAACGCCACGCCACTTCCTCAAGTCTTGAAACTCAGCATTTCAGATTCACTGCAATACTTCAAGGGCGATCGCCAAAAAACAAAAACGCACCCTCCCTAAACCTTCACCGAAGCCACCGCCTGACCCTCAGAATGAGCCGCCTCAGCCACCCCTCGCCTCCTCAAGTGATACGACAGCGCCGCCTCCCCAAACCCCCGAAACAACGGATGCGGACTACTCGGTCGCGACTGAAACTCAGGATGAAACTGAGTCGCCACAAAAAACGGATGCCCCGGAAGCTCAATAATCTCCACCAACCGCCCATCCGGCGATGTACCACTCACCACATACCCCGTCTCCACAAACAACCCCCGATACTGATTATTAAACTCATAGCGATGCCGATGCCGCTCATAGATCACCTCCTGCTGATAAAGGCTGAACGTCAGCGTACCTGGAGTCAAACGGCAAGGATACAGTCCCAGGCGCATCGTTCCTCCCAGATCCACCACATCCTGCTGCTCTGGCAACAAATTGATCACCGGATTTTTGGCATCGGGCACAAACTCCGCACTGTGTGCCTCCTCTAGATGCGCGATATTTCTCGCCCACTCAATCACCGAACACTGCATCCCCAAACACAAGCCCAGAAACGGAATTTGATTCAGCCGCGCATACTCGATCGCCCCAATCTTGCCATCCACCCCGCGAATCCCAAACCCACCCGGCACAACAATCCCATCAACACCCCCCAAATATGCCTCCGCCCCCTTCTCCTCAATATCCTCCGAACTCACCCAGCGCAAATTCAACTCCCGCTCCGCCGCGATCGCCCCATGCCGCAACGCCTCCACCACCGACAAATAAGCATCATTGAGTTGCACATACTTACCCACGATCGCAATCTCAATTTGCCCCGTCGGGCAATATAGCCGCTCCACGATCGTCTGCCACTGACGAATATCTAGCGGCCGCTGCTCAAGCTGCAACAAATTGATCGCCTGAATCGCCAACCCCTCCCGCTCCAAATTCAACGGAACCTCATAAATACTGCTGGCATCCTGCGAAGTCACCACACATTCAGGCGGCACATCACAAAACTCCGACATCTTATTTTTCAACCCCGTGGGCAACGGTCGATCGCTCCGGCAAACCAAAATATCCGGCTGAATGCCAATCGATCGCAACTCCTTCACCGAATGCTGCGTCGGCTTCGTCTTCATCTCCCCCGCCGAAGGAATCCACGGAACCAGAGTCACATGCATATACAGCACATTTTGCCGCCCCACCTCCTTCCGAAACTGCCGAATCGCTTCCAAAAATGGTAACGATTCTATATCGCCAACCGTTCCGCCAATTTCAGTAATCACGACATCAGGATTTGTGTTATTCGCAACTCGCAGAATTCGCTCTTTTATTTCATTCGTGATATGCGGAATGACTTGCACCGTACCCCCCTGGTAATCACCTCGCCGTTCTTTATTAATCACCGCCTGATAGATCGAACCCGTCGTCACACTATTGAGACGCGACATCGATGTATCTGTAAACCGCTCATAGTGCCCCAAGTCTAGATCTGTCTCCGCCCCATCCTCCGTGACAAACACCTCCCCATGCTGAAAAGGACTCATCGTACCCGGATCGACATTAATGTAAGGATCAAGCTTCAAAATCGACACCGAATAGTCACGCGACTTCAGCAACCGCCCCAAACTCGCCGCCACAATCCCCTTACCAATACTCGAAACAACCCCACCTGTGACAAACACAAATTTAGTCATAAACCCCAGCAGAACAGCAACGCCAAGACAACCCGTTTATTTTGACACAGGCATCAACGGTTAGCGGTCAGCAACCAACCCTGCGATCGTTTCGGGTCTGCCAACTTCCCAAGGCCTGCTCAGAATAAAACGATAAACTGATCGAATCGTGAATTCTGGGATTTCTCAATGGAATTTCGACCGTTTTGGGAATTACTCGAAGAACTGGGAATCGATCTGCCTGACCCATCCAGAATCAAAGCCCAGGAAAACCGTAAACCGATCGAGCCACCGCCTCCCCCTCCCAGCGCCACCCAATCCCGCGATCGCGTGTTGCAATATCTGGGTGAACTCATCGAAGACTGCACGATCGCCGGACGCAATGCCTGGGTTCCGGCAGACCAAACGGTGCAGGTAGGCAACTATTCCCTCCCAGGACTGGTTTACGTCGGAAACGGGCTGATGAGCCTTCGCAGCTACACCCACGTAGAGCCATGCTTGATTCGCCCCAAACTTAAGATAGACTGCCCTCACCCAGATTATGCGGGTAAGCAGATGCACTATTCGCCATCTTATCAAGAGATGAAGCCCGCGAGTCGTGCCGCTTATCTAGAGTGGCTATCGCAAGGGCGACGCACCCCAAAAACCTATATTGGCTATGTGTGGCTGTTTTTTATGGGTTAGAACGGCGAGTTTTGTATGACCTGTTAAAAACCGACTTCAAAAATGCCAGCGTCCTGCAAGAACTCGATCACATCATCACCGAAGTCGAGCAACTCCTAGACCTCTACGGAGACAGGCAGAGTGCCGCCGGATCGTTTGCCCACAAAGCCGCAATGTTTCTGACTATTTGTCGAGCATTGCGATCGTCTAACAGCCCAAATAATGACCCGCTAGCTGACACAATCTGCCCGACTGAGGCTAGCTCGCTGTCTTTGCAGATCGGGTTGGGGCAGAAGATTCGCCAAAGCCAGCCGATCGCAGCCGATTGGGCCCTCGCCTGGTATACCAAAATAGCAAAAAAGCAATTGCGGCTAGTCGTGACTCGCTGTCTAGATGAGTTTCAGACGCTATTCAACATCCGCTATGAGCAGCGATTTGGCAAAGGCATCAAACTAGATGCAGGTCAGACAAGCTTGAGGGTCGAATATTTGCCCACCAACCATTCCTTTGGGCGATCGCTCTGGCTAAAATTTTCTCACCTGGCAGACGTGAACCAGTGTGCGGGTAAGCTGTTTCAAATCAGTGAAGTGGTTGAAGCTTGCACGATCGAACTAGAACCCCTAGGTCGCCTGCTGGGGCGCGATCCCAAGGCAGCCAAGACTCCAGCAGCGATCGCCCTATTGCCTGCGGTGCTGTTGCCTACCCACGGCGGTAAATTCGCCCACAATCTTCAGCAATGGCTGACTCAAACCCTCTCTGATGCGCAAACCAGACTCGTCACAGGTGCAGAACTGTTGCAATATTGGTCGGGAGCAAACCCTGAAAAGCTAACAAAACTAGAAGCGATCGGGCTGTCAAAATTCCTAGAACAATTAGGCTACGGCATAGAACCCGACCCCCGGTTTGGCGGTGCACTGCCCACCATCCAGACCAAAATTGCTCTGTTTCGTCTATCAGGTCAAAACCCTGAATCGCTCTCATCAGAATATTTTGAGACCACATTAGTCGCCCATTTAGCAATCGCGATCGTCAACAGCGACCCCGCCCTAAACTCCCAAAAACAACACAATCTAGAATCACGATTAACAACCTTTACAACGCTAAAATCATCAGAACAACAACGCTTCTATGCACACCTAAAATGGTTAACTCAACAAAAACCAGCCCTCAGAAACTTGAAGACACGAATTGACGCAGTAAACCCCGATCGCAAGCCCACGATCGCCCGATTTCTTGCTCAAATAGCCACCGCAGACGGGCAACCCCACCCCAAAGCCATCCAACCCTTAGAAAAAGCCTACAGCCTACTAGGGCTGGCTACCCAAACCGTTTACAGTGATCTACACGACGTAGCCACAACCGCCCTCTACGAACCCATCACCGTTCGCAACGCCGCACCCATGCGCGGACATTCACTTCCCTCCCCCGACCTTGCCCTCGATATGACGCTGGTACAATCCAAACTAGAAGCCTCTCAAGAAATCGCCCATTTACTAGCCGAAATCTTTGTCGATGAAGATCCATCGATCGTCCCTCAACCCGCTATTCCCCAACCTTCAGAGCACAAAACTTCAGAGCACAAAACTTCAGATCACAAAATCCCCGGACTAGACGCTGCCCATACTGCTTTCCTGCTCACATTAGCCCAACAAACCACCTGGACGCGCCCCCAATTAATGACCATCGCCACCCCGCTAAACTTAATGCTAGACGGAGCGTTAGAACTCATCAACGAACTAGCCTTCGATCGCTGCAACGAACCCTTGATCGAAGGAGACAATTCTCTAGACGTAAACGCAGAAGTGTTGCAGGAGTTGCTGAGATGACGGAGACCCCCATCCAAGCCCCCATCAAAGCCAAAGACCGCGACACAGTGATCCAATCCCTACAAGCAGGAGTCGTGCCTCGTCGCGCACAGCATCTCATCCAAGTCGGGCGCGTTGCCGAAACCAAAGCCATCATTCGCGATCTCGATCGCATGGCAGAAGGCGGCTCAGCGATTCGCTTTATCATCGGCGAATACGGTTCAGGAAAAACCTTTTTCCTATCGCTCGTGCGATCGATTGCCCTAGAGAAAAAACTTGTCACCGCCCACGCCGACCTCACCCCCGATCGTCGCCTCCACGCCACATCCGGACAGGCACGATCCCTCTACGCCGAGTTGATGCAAAACCTCGCCACCCGCACCAAACCCGAAGGCGGCGCACTTCCCAGCATCATCGAACGGTTTGTCACATCGGCCGTTACCGAAGGGCGCGATCGTAGCGTCGATCCAGAAATCATCATTCGCGAACGATTAGCGCACCTCTCAGAAATGGTCGGCGGCTACGACTTTGCCGAAGTAATCGCCGCCTACTGGCGCGGCCACGACACAGGCAACGAAACCCTCAAATCAGACACAATTCGCTGGCTACGAGGCGAATACACCACCCGCACCGATGCCCGCCACGCCCTAGGCGTAAGAACGATCGTCGATGATGCCAACATCTACGAACAGCTAAAACTCTTCACCCAACTCGTTCGTCTAGCGGGCTATTCTGGCCTGCTGATTAGTCTCGACGAACTCGTCAACCTCTACAAACTAGCCAACACCCAAGCCAGAAAAAGTAACTACGAACAGATCTTACGCATCTTAAATGACAGCCTGCAAGGAACAGCGATCGGTCTAGGCTTTATGCTAGGCGGCACTCCCGACTTTTTGATGGACACTCGCCGCGGCCTCTACAGCTACCCCGCATTGCAGTCTCGCCTCGCAGAAAACACCTTCGCCGTCAACGGATTGGTTGATTTCAACAATCCCGTCTTGCGGCTAGGCAACCTCAGCCCCGAAGACTTGTTTGTGCTGCTGAGCAAAATTCGCCATGTCTTCGCCTGCGGCGATTCTGCCCAATACCTCCTCCCTGACGAAGGCATTCAAGCCTTTATGGTGCACTGTTCTAAACGCATTGGCGATGCCTACTTTCGCACCCCTCGCAACACCATCAAAGCCTTCATCGATCTCCTATCAGTCCTAGAACAAAACAAACAAATTACCTGGAGCGATCTCCTATTTCAGGTCAACATTTCGTCAGAAGAGAATCCAGATCTGCTGTCCGAAACAACGATCGTCGATAACGACGACGACCTTGCTTCCTTCCGGCTTTAGTCTTCACCCCTTGGGCAGAAAAGCATTCACCCATCCATCTCTCTAACCTTCACCCCAGCCTCTCACCTTCGATGGAGGAGGGTAAATTTTGCATTGATTAAGCTGTTTGAGTCAATTTGATGAAGCATTCCCACAGCGATCGCCAGCTAGCAATAAAAATTGCCTTGCCACCCATGTCTACAACCAATCATTTCGCTATCTAAGAAGATGTCATCCAGCGACTACTTCTACAACCGCTTACCGTGATGTTTAGCAATCGTGCTGCCATGGCTGCGCGATACCCAAACGCATACAACCCCCAAAGGAGATAACGCATGAAAACATTGACAAACTGGTTAAAAAAACTAGGAGCACGATCGCTCCTCACTGCATTCTTCGCAGTATTAACGCTATTGCTGGTTCCTGGCTTACAGCCTAGCTCAGCCCAAGCTGCACCCCAGTTGATCGCCGATCGCTCTACTGACACAATGGTCAAAAAAGTGCAACGAGACGCTGAAGACTTAGGCGATAGCCCCGATCATCCCATTGGTCAGACAGGGCTAAAAAACATCAGAAACCTGGGCGACAACATCAAAGAAACCGTCGAGCTAAATGCCCGTCAGAAAAGTGCTCTCTACAACCCCGACGTAGACAACAAAGAAAAAGCTCTCAGACAAGCCCAAGAAAAAACAGAAAAGCACGCCAAATAACACTCTCCCCTAGGTTTCGACTTCTTGCTCAACGCCACCTAGGGGACAATAAAGCAGAAGCACCGATCGGCACTTCTGCGGCTTGCAAAGAACTCAGGGTTAAATGACTCTACCCCTCATAAATCGGAGTAGCTGAAGGACACGATAAGTTAAAACCCTTACGAAAGACAGACAGGTGAGGAGCAGTGAAACTCTCTGTCTTCAGAAAAGCAATTTAGTAAAGCTCTTCTTCTTGGTGAGTCATGATGGTGACATCAGAAGTGGGGTAAGCCACACAGGTCAGCACATACCCAGCTTCGATTTGATCATCGTCCAAGAAAGACTGATCCGACTGATCAACCGTACCCGACACAATCTTACCAGCACAAGTCGAGCAAGCCCCTGCACGGCAAGAATAGGGCAGATCCAAACCCTGCTCTTCAGCAGCATCCAGAATATACTCGTCTTCAGGAACATCGATCGTGGTATTCAGCCCTTCGGCCTCGTTGATGAGCGTGACTTTAAAACTAGCCATCCGGTGATCCTCTCTTATAGTGGAAACGGCATTTGTGCCATCTGAAAGCATAACTTCGGCGTTACCTACTCAAGGCTTGCTGGTTAAGTCAGCTTCAATTCTGATACTACGGGAAAACTTTCGCTTTTCATCCTCCAATTACCCTTGCGGTGAACGGGATTCGTAATAAAAAGTGCTCATTTGCTCTACTTATACTTATGAGACGAACGAGGAACGCCTCAAAGGGTGGCGAAACGATCGGTCGCCTCAATCAAAGCACTACAAATTCCAGGCTCCATCATCGAGTGTCCGGCATCAGGAATGACCCGCAGTTCCGCCTGAGGGAGCGCTTTGTGTAAATCCCACGCAGAAATCATCGGGCAAACGACATCATAGCGCCCCTGGACAACCACAATCGGCAGATGACGAATGCGATCGCACTCTCGCAATAGCTGATCATCAGACTCAAAAAAGCCCCGATTCATAAAATAATGACACTCGATGCGAGCGAAAGCATCCGCAAACTCATCTTCTGCAAACCGACTCTGCAAGCCTGGGTCAGGAAGAAGCCTGCTAGTCGTCGCCTCCCACACAGACCAAGCCCGCGCCGCCGATCGACGAATCTCTCCATCCTCGCTCGTTAACCGTCGATAGTATGCCCCCACCAGGTCGCTTCGCTCCTCCACAGGAATCGGCTCAAGATACGCCTCCCACGCCTCAGGAAACAGATTGCTCGCCCCCTCTTGATAGAACCAGAGAATCTCTTTGCGCCTGAGCAAAAAAATGCCCCTCAAAATCAGACCCAGACAGCGATCGGCATGAGCCTGACTATACGCCAACGCCAACGTACTCCCCCAACTGCCCCCAAACACAAACCACCGATCAAGGTCGAGGTGCGATCGTAATTTCTCAATATCTCCGACCAAATCCCACGTCGTATTCTCTGCCAACTCCGCACGGGGCACACTCTTGCCACAGCCTCGCTGGTCAAAAATCACGATTCGCCACTGCGCCGGGTCAAAATATTGCCGATACACCGGAATGCTGCCCCCACCCGGCCCGCCATGCAAAAACACCACAGGCTTTCCCGCCGGGTTGCCCGACTGCTCAAAGGCGATCGTATGCACATCAGACACTCGAAGCGTCCCAGTCTCATAAGGTTCGATGGGAGGATATAACTCACGCATTGCTTACCGAGAAGAATAAAGGATAGGCCTAGACATCGAATTCACGTTCAATCAAGTAACCCTGAGAGCTAAGTCGGTAGGGCATCTTACCTGATTGAGACTCAAATTTCTTTGCAAAGTGAGATCCTCGTGAGATTTTCCTCGATCGATTCCTCATCTTTAACGACTCAAACTCCTGGGATCAAGCGCATCCCGCAGACCATCGCCCAATAGATTAAACGCCAGCACCGTCAGAATAATCAACAACGCAGGCGGCCAAATTAGCCAAGGTTGCAGCACAATAATCGAAGCATTCGTCGCCAAAGACAGCATATTTCCCCAAGACGGATCAGGCTGCTGAATGCCCAAACCAATCAGACTCAACACCGACTCAGCCACAATAAAACTCGGCACAGAAAGAGTCGCAGAAATGATCACATAGGTCGCCGTCTGCGGCAAAACATGACGAATAATAATGTAGAGCGGCTGCCCCCCCATCGCCCGTGCCGCCTGCACAAACTCGCGCTCTTTGATCGACAACACCTGCCCCCGAATCACC
>JAAUOZ010000085.1 GCA_012034655.1 Leptolyngbyaceae cyanobacterium CSU_1_3
GGTACGGGGCGATTACCACAAAATTGTGGATGTAATCGAGCGTGCCGAGACGGGTGAGCGAGTTAAAGAAGTTTCCCAAGAACCTACTTACATTGCTGACGAAACAACGCCTCGCTATCGCACCACGACTGAGGGCGTTGCCTACCTGAGAATTGCTGAAGGCTGCGACTATCGATGTGCTTTTTGTATCATTCCTCACTTGCGCGGCAACCAACGATCGCGCACGATTGAATCAATAGTCACCGAAGCGGAACAGCTTGCCTCTGAAGGAGTCAAGGAAATCATCTTGATTTCTCAGATCACGACCAATTACGGCCTAGATATCTATGGTGAACCGAGACTAGCTGAATTGATTCGAGCACTAGGTAAGGTAGACATTCCCTGGGTACGGATGCATTATGCCTACCCCACGGGATTGACCCCCAAAGTCATTGAAGCAATCCAGCAAACGCCTAACGTTCTGCCCTATTTAGATTTGCCCCTTCAGCATTCCGATCCTGAGATCCTTCGGGCGATGAATCGTCCGTGGCAGGGCCGGGTGAATGACAGCATCATCGATCGCATTAAAACCGCGATTCCTAACGCTGTCCTGCGTACAACCTTCATCGTTGGCTTTCCCGGTGAAACAGATGAACAGTTCCAGCATTTGCTGCAATTTGTTCAACGACACGAGTTCGATCATGTAGGCGTGTTTACTTTTTCTGCTGAGGAAGGAACTGCCGCCTACGAGTTGCCCAATCCGCTACCCCAATCGGTAATGGATGCCCGTCGAGATGCCCTGATGCAGATTCAGCAACCGATTTCCCTCAAAAAGAATCGATCGCAGATTGGTCAGGTTGTCGATGTTTTGATTGAGCAAGAAAATCCCCAAACTGGTGAATTGGTCGGTCGCTCTGCCCGCTTTTCACCGGAGGTTGATGGACTGGTGTATATCCAGGGCCAAGCCTCGTTGGGGTCGATCGTGCCCGTGACGATCGTCGATGCGGATGTTTACGACCTCTATGGGCGTGTGGCTACCGCAGCCGACTTGATGCAGCATCAGCTAGTCGCTCACTGAATGGTGAGTGGTCAATCCTAGCCTAGGATTCCACTACAGCATTCTCGACTTCTCACACATTTCTACGTTCACTGACACGCCTTTTTCGACAAGCATCAGAATTAGCTGTGCTCTGGCAGGCTCAATTCTGATGAGATTCCGTGACTGGGTTTCAGCGCTCCCGTGAGTCCAACTACTCAGTCTGATGTCCTCTGTCGAGTCTTGGCGTTTGACCTTGACCCCTTTAGGAGATTCAATGACCCTTTCTTTTCAAAGCCTTGGGCTGTCTGAAACCCGTATTCGTCACCTCGAAGAATTGGGCTTTTCTGCCCCGACTGCGATTCAGGCACAGGCTATTCCTCATCTTATGTCTGGGCGCGATGTCGTCGGACAAGCTCAGACTGGAACTGGAAAAACGGCTGCTTTTTCGTTGCCAATCTTGGAGCGACTTGATGCCAAGAATCCTGCTGTGCAGGCGTTGATTTTGACCCCAACCCGTGAACTGGCCATGCAGGTTTGCCAGGCAATCAAGACATTTGTAGACGATCGTCGCGTCAAAGTGCTGACAATTTATGGGGGGCAGTCGATCGACCAACAAATCTCCCAACTGCGAAGAGGTTCCCAAATCGTTGTGGGTACACCCGGACGAGTCATTGACTTGTTGAGCCGAGGCGACCTAAAGCTGGATCAACTGAGTTGGATGGTGCTCGACGAAGCAGATGAAATGCTGAATATGGGCTTCATTCAAGACGTTGAGAAAATTCTCAGCCAAGCTCCGCCTGAGCGTCAGACTGCCTTCTTTTCGGCAACGATGGAGCCTTCCATTCGCAAGCTTGTAACCAAGTTTCTGCGATCGCCGATCACCGTCACTATTGAGCAGCCCAAAGCTGCCCCCAATCGAATTAATCAGGTCGCTTACACCATCCCCCGTGGTTGGACAAAGGCCCGATCGCTCCAGCCAATCTTGGAACTCGAAGACCCTGAATCTGCAATCATCTTCGTGCGGACTCGTCGCGCTGCCGCAGAACTGACCAGCCAGCTACAAGCGGCTGGGCACAGTGTCGATGAGTATCACGGCGACTTAACTCAGACTCAAAGAGAAAGACTGTTGCTGCGCTTCCGTCAGCGTCAAGTGCGCTGGGTTGTAGCAACGGATATTGCGGCCCGTGGAATTCACGTTGACGATCTGACTCACGTAATTAACTACGATCTGCCCGATAGCGTTGAAAATTATGTGCACCGCATCGGTCGGACGGGTCGCGCTGGGAAGGAAGGAACCGCTATTTCAATCGTCCATGCTCTCGATCGTCGTAAACTGCGCGACATCGAAAACCACGTCCGTCAGCGTTTAGAAATTCGCAGTGTTCCCACTCGGGCCGAGATTGAGGCTCGTCAGCTAGAGAAACTGCAAGATCAAGTCAAAGAAGCGCTGGCTGGAGAACGGATGGCCTCCTTCTTGCCGATCGTCGCTCAACTTGCAGAAGACTATGAACCCCATGCAATCGCTGCTGCGGCTCTGCAAATGGTTTATGACAAGACTCGTCCTTCTTGGATGAATTCTGGCAGTGACCCGGTTGAGGATGCACCTCGCGGTGGCAACAGAGGCGGAGGTCATGGTTCTCCTAACTCTGGTTCTGGTTCTGACAAGCCAAAGCCGATCAAGCGAGTTAAAACCGCTCGATAACTGCTCAATCAATCAATTTGGCGAGTTGAGAATTATTCTTGACTCGCTTTTTTGGGACTAAATTCGGATATTGTCCATACCATTTTGGACGAGTGGTCTGTCAAGACTTATTTTGTGAGTTTTTAACTCATAAAATAACAACCCTCACCTCACCCGAAGGCACAAAATCAAAACTGACAAACCACTGGGAGGTTCTGAAAAGAGAGGCTCTAAAGAAGCATCGGTCGCCCTAGTTCTTTACCCCTAGTTCTTTACCCCTAGTTCTTTACCCCTAGTTCTTTAAATTGATATTCAATGATTAACTGGTCTAAACCTGGCAAGACGACTGCTCTAGTAGATATTTCACCGCTTTGATCATTTCGCTAGGGCAGTAAGGTTTAGAGATATAGGCATCGGCTCCTTGCTTTAAACCCCAGTAACGATCGAACTCTTCGTTTTTGGTGGTACACATCATCACAGGAATGCACTTCATCTGGGGATCACTCTTGATCCAGCGACAAAGTTCGTAGCCGTTCATGCGTGGCATCACAATATCTGTGATCACCAAATCTGGTGGGTGAGAACGAATTTGCTCGATCGCTGCAACGCCATCTATTGCCTCGACAACCTCAAGCCCTCCCTTGTTGAGATACTCTCTCAGCATCAGGCGAATCATTGCACTGTCATCGACTACTAAAACCGCACACATAAGCGCCTTCCCTTACTACGATTAAAGTCTCTTCCCTGTTGAAATTACTATTCGCCAGAATGAGACTCCTATCAGGGAGATTTGTGTGTAGAAAGGGTAAAGTCGAGGATGTGATAGCTGCTAATAACACCCCAATAACACCCCAATAACACCCTATCCATTAGGCATGTCTTGCTACAATTCTTGTCTGGCAAGGATTTTCTTAGATTTGTTTTTCAAGAACTGATCCAGTCATATCAAGGCTTTCAGCGACTTTTGCGTAATGGATAGAATAACACCAGCGGTCTGTGAAGAATTTTTTAAAGGGTTTTCAACCCCTCAAAAATAACCGCTTCCCCATTCCCAATCCATCCATTCAAGTTTGACAGACTACTAGAGGGCAATTTCTCAGCGGCGATCGCGGGTCAGCACATCCAACTGAGTCTGTTCCTCCTCGCTCATCGACCAACCGAGCGCCCCGGCATTTTGTTGGGCCTGGTTGGCATTTTTCGCGCCCGGAATTGGAATCACATTGCCTTGAGCGATTAGCCAGTTGAGGGCAACCTGGGCAGGAGTGCGATCGTGGGCTTTGCCAATCTGCTGCAACTGGTGAATAACAGGAGCCAGTTTTTCTAATCCTTGGGGGCTAAAGCGACTGTCTAGCCTTCGAGCACCAGTCACCAAATCGGCATTGGCTGGGGTATATTTTCCGGTGAGCAAACCCTGGGCTAGTGGGCTATAGGCGAGAATAGTCACACCCAAATCGCGAGCGGTATCGAGAATGCCATTTGTCTCGATCTGACGGGTGATTAGCGAATATCGCACCTGATTGACCGCCAACGGAACACCCTGTGCAGCCAGATAAGACTGGGCTTCGCGCATTTGGTCGGCAGAATAGTTGCTCACCCCGATCGCCCCAATTCTGCCGCGTTTAACTTCTTCTGCCAGTGCTTCCATCAGCGTTTTTTTGCCCATAAAAAAGTCGAAGGGCATGTGCACCTGGTAGAGTGCCACACGATCGACCTGCAAGCGCTTGAGACTATCTGAAATCGCATCGTGAACTGAGTCAGCAGAAAATCGCCAGGGCAACGGCATATATTTTGTAGCAATCTGCACGGGTCGATCGGTTTGCTTCATGAACCGTCCTAACAGCTTTTCCGATTCTCCCAATCCGTAAATTTCTGCGGTGTCGAAAAAAGTGATTCCAGCATCTAGTGCCGACTTGAATGCAGCCTGGACATCGGTTTCGCTGTAGTCTTTGCCGTAGCTCCAAAAAAATGAGTCTCCCCAGGCCCAAGTCCCCACACAGAGAGGGATGACAGCTTGACCAGTTGCACCGAGAGAAATGGTTGCCATGATGAATGCTGAAAATTGGATTGCTTAATATTTCTTAGTGTAGCGACGAAACCAGCAACCATCAGCCCTTCTAGGGAGCGATTTATATCCAACGATCGCCAGCGCCACCGATCGCGCTTATTCTGAAAAGATGGCTAAAAGCTGCATCTGCTAACAAAATTCTTTGCCTACGCCCTTTTCAGACAGGCAATATTAGAAAATAAAATCCCGCTCACAAAAATCTCGCTCACAAAAATCTCGCTCACAAAAATCTTGCTCATAGTGACAACGATGGACACCAATCAACGATCGAACCAGAATTTACCTTACCTTTAGAAAAATCACTGCCCCAAGTGGGCTTGCTGACGATGTTTCGCTTGGGTCTATTCCAAATGGGGCTAGGAATGCTCTCACTATTGACCCTGGGCGTGCTGAATCAGGTGATGATTTCAGAATTGAAGATTCCAGCGACGATCGCGGCCGGTACGATCGCTATGTACCAATTTGTTGCCCCCGCGCGAATCTGGTTTGGGCAAATGTCTGATGCGAGGCCAATTCGTGGCTATCATCGCACAGGCTATCTCTTAGGCGGCATGGCTCTTCAGGCGGTTTGTCTGGCGGTGGCGATTCAAATTGTCTGGAGACTGGGTGACAGCGCGGCGGGCGGTTGGACTGCGATCACCACCCTTTGGGCGATCGCGTTAGCATTCATGTTTGCGTTATACGGGTTGTGTATCAGTTCGAGTTCGACTCCATTTACGGCATTGTTGGTGGACATTTCGGATGAGGAAAACCGATCGAAGATTGTCGGCATAGTCTGGTCGATGCTGATGGTGGGCATCGTCGTAGGGGCAATCGTTGGAGAGAAAATACTGACTGGGTTGACTCCAGAAACCCTACAACCAGTTGTGACTCGGCTGTTTCTGATCTTCCCGATCGGGGTGTTCTTTCTAGCAGTGATTGCGACATTTGGAATTGAGAAAAAATATTCTCGCTTTGCGTCTCGCACTCAAAGCAGCCTTCGCGAGGATCAAGTCACCTTTGGTACGGCGTTCAAGGTGCTAACTGCCAGCCGTCAGACTGGGTTTTTCTTCTGCTTTTTGTTGACAATGACAATCAGTTTATTTTTGCAACAGCCTATTTTGGAACCTTATGCCAGAGAGGTATTTAGGATGACGATCGCCGAAAGTACAGGTCTGAACAAGTATTGGGGTTACGGTGTGCTCGCTGGAATGGGTGTGACTGGCTTTCTGATCGTGCCTCGCCTAGGAAAACAGCGAACTGCCCAATTGGGATGTGCGCTAACGGCAGCCTGTTTTGTACTGGTGATCATTTCTGGTCTGACACAAACCCAGACATTACTCAAGAGCACCGTCTTGTTGTTTGGTTTGTCATCAGGCGTGTTGACCAACAGCGCCGTCAGCCTGATGCTGGATCTAACGGCAACAGAAACAGCCGGAACCTTCGTCGGGGCCTGGGGGCTGGCGCAGGCATGGGCGCAAGCCTCGGCAACCGTAATGGGGGGAGCAGTGCTCGATTTGGGACGCAAACTTTTTGGGCAGCCTTTTCCAGCGTTTAGCTTAGTGTTTGCCTGCGAAGCGATCGGTATGATAGTGGCCCTAACATTGCTCAGTCGCATCAATGTACAAGAGTTTCGGGCAACTTCTCGTCAGGCGATCGCCGCTGTCATACACCACGAATTAGACTAACCATGAGGTGAGCATCAGGCTCAAAACTCAGGTGAATATCGCATTAAAATCATAAAAAAGCTTGGAAGCTCAACACTTCCAAGCTCAACCGAGATTCTAGGCGATTTCTAAAAAGAGATGACATCCCAACCTCTGCCAGAAATCTCCTTAGAAAGCCTACTTCACCAGCCCCAGCAGTTCGTTCTGCTGAAACACAGGAGTAGCAAAGGAAAACCGAGGCAGGTTCTCTAAATGCTGATGAGCCACCACAGGAACCGCATTTCGCACATGAGCCGCAATCTGAACGGTTTTGACATCATAGGTTTGGGTGATCAGTTTAGGATACAAACCAATGCCGATAATGGGTATCAGCAAACAAGCCGCGATAAAAAACTCGCGAGGCTTAGCATCCAACAAACTCACCCCTACCACCGCGTTACCTTCTTGACCGTAGAACATCTCACGCAACATTGACAGCAGGTACATCGGTGTGACAATCAAGCCAACTGCCGAGAGCAAAATCACCACTGCTTTGAAAGCCGGATTGTAAGCCTCGCTGGTCGTAAAACCGAGGAACACCGCCAACTCACCTACAAATCCGCTCATGCCGGGCAGTGCTAGGGAAGCCATTGAGCCGATCGTAAACAACGCGAACACACTGGGCATCTTCTTCGCCAAACCGCCCATCTCATCTAGGTCAAGGGTATGGGTTCGATCGTAGGTGACACCCGCCAAGAAGAACAGCGCCGCCGCAATCAACCCGTGAGACACCATTTGTAGCACTGCGCCACTCATTCCCAAATCAGTGAAAGAAGCGATCCCCAGTAGCACAAAGCCCATATGAGAAATCGAAGAGTAAGCCATGCGACGCTTCAAGTTGCGTTGGGCAAAGGAGGCAAGCGCACCATAAACAATATTGACAATCCCTAAAATCGCCAGCACCGGCGCGAAGTAAACGTGAGCATGGGGCAACATTTCCATATTCATGCGAATCAGCGCGTAGCCACCCATCTTGAGTAGCACCCCCGCTAACACCATCGAAACGGGCGCAGAAGCTTCACCGTGGGCATCGGGCAGCCAGGTGTGGAAGGGAAAAATGGGTAGCTTGACCCCGTAGGCAATCAGCAGTGCCCCATAAACGCACAACTCAAAACCTAGGGAGTACTCTTTGAGTCCCAATTCCTGCATGTCAAAGGTAATGTGATCCCCAGAAAACGCCATCGCCAGGGCAGCTACCAAAATAAAAATAGAGCCGATCGCCGTATAAAGAATAAATTTAGTCGCTGCATACAAGCGCTTAGGGCCGCCCCAGATCGCAATCAAAATATAAACCGGAACCAATTCGATCTCCCACATCAGGAAGAACTGAATCATGTCTTGAGCACAAAATACGCCAATCTGGGCGCTGTACATCATCAGCATCAAAAAGTGAAACAGGCGGGGCTTTTGGTCAACCCTCCAGGCTGCCAGAACTGAGAGCGTTGTCACCAATCCAGTTAAAACCACAAGCGGCATAGAAATGCCATCGATCGCCAAAGACCAGTTGATCCCTAACTGAGGAACCCAGGCGTAGCGCTCTACCAACTGAAACCCCGAATTTTGGAAGTCGTAGTGGTTCCAAACCGTGTAGGCGATCAGTGCTAGGTCGGTCAGAGCCACTCCCAAAGAGTACCATCGGACAGTTTTGCCTTGCTTGTCAGGAATGAGCGGAATGAAGAGAGATGCTACTAGGGGCAGCAGAATGATCGTGGTTAACCAAGGAAATTGTGTACTCACCATGAGAACCTAAACAATTTTGTAGGGAGGACGATGTTTACTGTTCGCTGTGAAGCACCTTTACCTGATCTGTGGGAGTCCCAGTTATCACAGATGGAAAGCCTGTAGAGTGGCAGACTCGCGGCGATAGATGGGGTTGCGGGAGTAGTAGTCTAATCGAGGTGTCTCAAGGCGAGGCGGTGACTTTCCACTAGATCCCACGGACAATGGCAGACCAGATAGAGACGTTTTTCAGAAGTCAATGAGAATTTATACTGACTGCTCTATCTTACTCGCAAATCATTAAGTTATGTAAATTTTAGTAACCTTTTTTGATTTGAAGTTTGAGCGAGTATTCATAAAACTCTCATTGAGCCAGCATTGCAGAAGTTGAATCAGATGGATTTTGTGTAAGCATCCACATTTGTCCTTCTTAACACCGCTTAACATTGTATTTGTTAAGTGATGTAACTGAGAAAACCTTAACAATTGCCTGTATCGCCTACTGAACAAGCACTAGAGCGGTATGGTAAGGGATCGTCAAACAATAGCCACCTAAAAATGTAAAGGTGTGCTTTGCTACACCTTTAACTTGTGGATTTGGATTTTACTCCCTTCCCGCTAAAAAATTAAGCGACTTAACATCAGTGAAACCTTTACATAGTCAGCGATCTATCTACAGATTCTTACGCCGGGAAGGAAGTAGATTTAGATTTTGAATTTAGGCTTCAAGATTAGCCCCTCAAGTAGCGGGTTTGTTGAAGTATTCGGTGGTCATCAAGCCCGATCGACTCGATCGCCGCGTGTAATTCTTGATCATGTAGCTAAGGTCTTCAGGGTTCAGCGACACCGAAATTGCCTCGTTCTGCGCCACAACTCCAGCCTCATACAGGTCGAAGAGCGCTTGATTGAGGGTCTGCGAGCCGTCGTTTCCTTCTTCCATTAGCTGATAAATTTCATCGATGCAGCCTTTTTGTAGATAATCGCGAATGGTATCGGTGTTGAGCATAATTTCTAGGGCGGCAGTCCGCCCACCTCTGACCGTGGGAACCAGTGCTTGCCCAATGACCGCCTGCATCGCCTCGACAACCTGCAATCGCACAACATCTTGTTCGTCGGGAGTGTAAAAGTTAAGCAGTCGCTTGAGGGCGTTGACTGTGCCCTTGGTGTGCAGTGTTCCTAAAACCAAGTGCCCCGTTAGAGCCGCTCGAATGGCCGTATCGACGGTTTCTCGATCGCGCATTTCCCCAATCAAAATAATGTCAGGATCTTGCCGAAGTGCCGCTCTCAGCGCTTCTTTAAACTCCTGCGTATGCAGCCCGACCTCTCGCTGCGTAATCAGGCATTGATTAGAGGTGTGAACATATTCGATCGGGTCTTCGATCGTCACAATTTTTCGGGGCAGCGTGTCATTTACATGGCGCAACATTGCCGCTAGGGTGGTAGATTTACCAGAGTTGACTGGGCCAGTCACCAAAATCAAGCCTTGCCGCGCTTCTGCCAGTCCGCGAAGTACATCGGGCAGTCCCATTCTGTCTACCGTCGGAACCTCCAGCGAGATCAGTCGCAGCACCATCACGCCACCCATGATCGACTGAGCACAATTGACCCGACAGCGCACCAGCCCTTTGTAGAAAACGGCCGTGTCTAACTCCTGCCGGAGCCGAAAATTATCCTGCTGTTCGGGGGAAAGAACTTCCTCTAGAAATTCCTGAAATTGTCGTGGAGTAACAATCCCATAATTTTCTTGGAGGCGGATGTGTCCCTGAATGCGGTAACGAGGCAGTTCGCCGACTTGTAGATGAATGTCAGAAGCACCTTTCTTGCAAGCGTCTTCAACCATGCCGCGAATCGTGCCCTGTCGCTCAATTTCGTTGCTGGGCTGATCGAGGACGATCGAACTCAAGCTCATCGCCTGAACGCCCTGCGTCGTTGGGCCGCAATTAATTCGCCCCTGCATGAAGCCTTGAATTTGCACATTCGTATCGAGCTTTTGAGCCTCTAAGTAGTGCTTAAGCTGAGACGGGGTGAGGATTTCTTGAACGTAGTGGCTAAAGCGATCGGGGGTCAAGATCGACAGGTGATCTTGCGGAATCAGCTTGCCGTGAACTCGAAAGAACGGCGATCGACCAATCTGCATATATAGTGCAGTCGCACCTTGGTTGTAGGCATCCTGGATCAGCATCCGAATCGAGGTAGCTGCCTGGGGTGCAGGGTCAGTTGAAACCTGGATCGCAGTCATAGCAAGTCGTTTCGAGAGTTGGTAAGAAAAAGCAGTCTATTCATGAAGTGGAGTAGGAACTTAGACGCTAGTTAAATAGAAACGCACCCAGATCGCGACCAAGCTCAAAAACTGTTCTGTAGATTTTAATTGAGAAATAGATGAATCTGAAGAAACTCTAAACGGACTCATTACTTTTCTCAATAGGCAGTGTTCTAGTCACATATTCCCGTGAAGGGCGCAGTCCTTAGAGAACCTTAATGCGATCGTAAGAGTGCTTATATCTAAGGTTAAGTTGTAGCTTAGAGTCGGTGACTCTTTTGTCCAAAAATTGTTCAATTTACGTCACTTTACGATCGCTTAACTCCAGAGGTAGGAGAAAGCAACCCTTGGGCGGCTTTGATCAGGTAACCGATCTGACCGTAGCTGTAGACTAAATTTTCAAATCGTTGGGCCGGGTCAGTCATAAATTTGAGCGATTTATAAAGTCCGCGAATCAGCCGCTCGCCGCCCCGTCGAAATTGGCCTATGCCTGCCTCTCCAGCAATCTGTTCGCGATAGCATTCGCTGATGCCTTGCCACCAACCTCGACTGAGAAACCAGCTTTGTTGGACGCGCTCTGGTGCAACATGGTGGGCCACGAGAGCATCAGGCAGATAAGCAACCTGCCATCCGGTCTGCAAAGCCAGATTGGTCATGTGTAGTTCTTCGTTAGAGAGCAAATTTTTACCGACGCGACCGAGGTTAGGATCAAAGCCACCAATTTGCTGCAAAAATTCTCGCCGAATCGAGTAGTTTAGCCCTCTGGGTGTCAGACCAGGACGATCGACGTAAACCACGGCATTGCCCAGGTCATACGCGCCCAAATTGCCAGCCAAACCCTCAGACAGCCACCGAGGAGGGGTCATGCCGTCTACCCAGAGTAGCGTAACTTTGCCGCCTGCGATCGCCAGTTTTTCGTTATTTTGATAGGCATTATAAAGATGCTGTAGCCAGTTGGGAGTCGCGATCGCGTCGTCATCTAGGTAAGCCAGAATGGGACTCTTTGCTGCCTTCGCGCCAGTGTTACGGGCGACAGAAAGCCCAGTCGTCGGCTCGTAGAGGTATTGAAGGCGAGGGTTAGACAGGCGCGCTTCGACCACTTCGCGGGTGCGATCGGTCGAAGCATTGTCTACTACTACCACTTCAAAGTCTGTAAACGTTTGGGCAAGCAGGCTATCGATCGCAGCCCCTAAATATTGATCCCGATTATGGGTGCAGATAATGGCAGACACCTGAAGTTCAGGCATGATTTTGGCTTCCAGAGAAACAACGACCGCTTGCGCTTGTCTACATCACAACACACACCAGTCAGATCAAGATCCGTATAATTCTGGTTAAAGTTATTGCTTAAAGCTCAAAAGTCATGAAGGACTGATAACCAGACAGGTCTCAACTTCTTGATCAACACTAGCCAGCCGACTGGCCGATCTATGGGGGATTAACTCCTGCACGAATACTTTACCCTCACCCTAGCCGTCTCCCCAGACGAGGGAACCAAAGAAAACAAGACGGATAGCTCCCTGCTCCCTGGGGAAAGGGGTTTACACAGGAGGTCTCTTGACATTAAGGGTAAGGCAGATTCTTACTCCCTTCCCGGCGTAAGAATCTGTAGATAGATCACCGACTGTATAAAGGTCTGACTGATGTTAGGCTGCTTATACTTTTCAAACATCCTCTTACCGGGCCCGTCGCTCTCGCCCAGCCGACTCCTCAGCCCTCATTTAGATGTCCATGCATGACTACTAATGTTTCTGCCAATTGGTTGAGGCGAGTTTCGATGTGAGTTTTGCGGGTGAGGAGTTGGCGGAGTTTTTGGTGGCGGGCGATCGCCAGGCTTAAACTGGGAACCTGGTCAGGTGGGCAAGGGCAAGACCAAAGCTGACCGTCAGCATTGAGACCGCAGAGGCGATATCCAGTACGCGGGGTTTCGCAGGCGATCGGGTGATCTGGAGTCGAGCAAATTTCTTCGATGTAGTCGAGGAGGCGATCGACTTCAGCATGACGCAGCACGGATGAGTCGATCTCTGGTTCACGAGAATGAGATTCGAGCCAGCCATCGACGATCGGCCCTTCTAAATAGAGATCTTGAATCTGCCGTAAAATCTGGTTCAACTCAGCCTGCCACGCTTCCACTGTCGTCTGAAGTTCTTGCAGGAGATTGCTAACCAGAAAAGGGTTTGCGCCGTTTTTGTGGCTACTAAAAGTAGGCGGCTTGAGCTTGGGCAGGTTGAGTATTTTGTGTCAGAATGCTCGACCGTGAAGGGCTGAACAAGTGTTTTTTCGACTTCGAGGGTGACGGTTTCGGGAGTTGGGGGGTGGTCTTCTAGTCGTGAGAGAGCGAGCACCTGAGAGGGAGCAGCTTCCGGCGGATGTTTTGGAGAAGGGGCGGGTTTTGGTGAATTTGACTTTGCAGGTTGTCTCGTCTGCAAATCAAACGACAACCCCTTAGAGGCGGAGGCTTGAGGGTTGGCGGTTGCCACACGCTGCGGGCTAGCCGTTAAGTGGTTCAGCGTTTCTTCAATTCGTCTCAGTTCTCTTTTCATAGTTACATTCCGACCTGCTCCCAAAAAAATTTAGGTAGGCGATAGCCTTGCTGTAGGGGTTTATTGTAGCGGTGAAATTGCAGAAGGCAACTACTTTTTCAAGAATTTGCTGACAATTCTTTAGCTTCTCGAAGGTGCGGGTTGGCGATCGTAACGTACTCGCAATCAAGCAGTGATTTTTGCCCAAGCTGATGGGGGTCGTCTCAAAGACTGCGATCGTGCCCCTTATTTTAGCGATCGTTTTCACCCAATTAGCGCAATCCATATTGATGGAAACCCCGTGGTTAAATTCAATTTCTCAAGCTACTTAAATAGCCTGATTTAAGCAAGAAATCTACCTTCGCAGAGGCTACCAAACTCAAGTTATAAGCCTTTAGCCAATCGGTAACTACAACATTCGCATTACGGTTTACCCCAATGCCCCAATCCCTTTCACCTCCTACATTAGATACATGCAGAAGAAACAAGTGAGCGCGAAAACAATCTCTCACAATCCTTCTGAAACTTCATTACGACTCTCTACTTTTTTAAAAGGTGAACAAAATGACATTAATTCATTGGCAACCCTGGCAAGAGATAGACTCTGTACGCCGTCAAATGGATCGTTTGTTTGACGATTTTGGCCCCCTTCGCGAAGCCATAAAACTGAGCGAGCCAACCTGGACACCCGCCATCGAACTTTCTAGCAACGATACTGAATTTGTCCTGCGGGTGCAACTCCCTGGCATCGACGCAAAAGATGTAGACGTACAGGTAGGACGCAACGCGATCGTTCTCTCCGGTGAGCACCCCTCTGAACAGCAAGCCAAAGAAAATGGCTATCTCCACTCTGAGTTTCGCTACGGAAAATTCCAGCGTGTCATCTCGCTCCCGGCTTCGGTGCAGAACGATCAAGTTAAAGCCGACTTCAAAGACGGTGTATTGACCCTGTTCCTGCCTCGTGTCCAAGCGGTGAAGCCCTCTGTCGTCAAGGTGAATCTAACAGGTGCAGAAATCAACTCAGCTTTGCCTGAGTAGAAGGGATGAGGAGGGAGGAAGGATGAACAAGGGATTTTAACGTGAATTCGATGCCGCGCCCTCATCCTTCTGTCCTCCTGCTCCTTGGGGAGAAGGAGGGGCCAGGCTTTGAAGTCTCTTGCTCTAGTGGTCTGTCAAGAATTTTTTGAGGGGCTGAAACCCCCTTAAAAATAACCGCTTCCCCATTCCCGATCCATCCATTCAAGTCTGACAGGCTACTAGGGAGATTAGGATTGAGATCAAGTTGAGATTAAGGAGTTGCGATCGCCGAGGCAAAATTGCCAAATTATATGCAATCCTTCTTCTTTCTCTCCTCCCCGATCCCTCCTCCTTCCTATAACCGTCCACGGTTTGGTTCGGTAAACACGCCTTCATAGAAAGGCAGAACGTGAACAACATATAAGGTAGGGGATTGAATATTGCTTTGGTGGCACTGAAGGTATGACTTGCTCAAACGACCCGCCTTGCAGCGTTGCGATCGGGAGATGCACTCTTGAGTCCTAGTTGCCTCCCGTTAACGATTCTGGCTGTTTGCCAGTCCCCTACCCCCCTACTCGCTTTAGATATTTGATGGAGCCAAGGCACTGTTATGGCAAAAGTTGTTGGAATTGACTTAGGTACGACTAACTCATGTGTAGCGGTAATGGAGGGTGGTAAGCCCACTGTGATCGCCAATGCTGAAGGGTTTCGTACAACTCCTTCAGTCGTTGCGTTCGCGAAGAACGGCGATCGCCTCGTTGGACAAATCGCCAAGCGTCAATCGGTGATGAACCCCGAAAACACCTTCTACTCGGTAAAGCGGTTCATTGGTCGTCGCTTTGACGAGGTGACCAATGAAACCACTGAAGTTTCTTACAAAGTCCTGAATGTAAACGGCAACGTGAAAATCGATTGCCCGGCCGCTGGCAAGCAGTATTCTCCTGAAGAAATTTCTGCTCAGGTGCTCCGCAAGCTGATCGAAGATGCCAGCAAGTACTTGGGCGAAACTGTCACCGAAGCAGTGATTACCGTTCCCGCTTACTTTAACGATTCTCAACGTCAAGCTACTAAAGATGCAGGCAAGATTGCAGGCATTGACGTAAAGCGGATCATTAACGAGCCAACCGCCGCCTCTCTGGCTTACGGTCTTGACAAAAAGAGCAACGAAACAATTCTCGTTTTTGACCTGGGTGGCGGTACGTTTGACGTATCGGTTCTGGAGATTGGCGAGGGCGTATTTGAAGTGCTGGCGACCTCTGGTGACACTCACTTGGGCGGCGACGACTTCGACAAAAAGATCGTAGACTTCTTGGCTGGCGAATTTCAGCGCGCTGAGGGCATTGATCTGCGGAAGGACAAGCAAGCGTTACAACGTCTGACCGAAGCGGCTGAGAAAGCTAAGATTGAACTTTCCAGCGTCACTCAAGCTGACATTAACCTGCCCTTCATCACAGCGACTCAAGACGGGCCCAAGCATTTGGATACGACGCTAACTCGCCAAAAGTTTGAGGAACTGTGCTCTGATCTCATCGATCGCTGCCGCATTCCCGTCGAAAATGCTCTGCGTGATGCCAAGCTCGACAAGAGCAAGATCGACGAAGTTGTCTTGGTGGGCGGCTCTACCCGAATCCCGGCTGTGCAAGAGATTGTCAAACGTGTGCTTGGCAAAGACCCCAACCAAAGTGTCAACCCTGACGAAGTGGTGGCAGTGGGTGCTGCCATTCAAGCAGGCGTTCTCTCTGGTGAAGCGGGAACCGAAGGTCTGTTGCTACTAGACGTGACTCCGTTGTCTTTGGGAGTGGAAACCCTGGGCGGCGTAATGACCAAAATCATTCCGCGCAACACTACCATTCCGACCAAAAAGTCTGAGGTCTTCTCAACGGCGGTGGATGGTCAAAGCAACGTTGAAATCCATGTCTTGCAAGGTGAGCGGGAAATGTCGAACGATAACAAGAGCTTGGGAACCTTCCGTTTGGATGGCATTCCTCCGGCTCCCCGTGGCGTTCCTCAAATTGAAGTTACTTTTGATATTGATGCCAATGGTATTTTGACAGTTGGCGCGAAGGATAAAGGCACGGGCAAAGAGCAAACCATCAGCATTACAGGCGCTTCGACGCTGCCCAAGGATGATGTGGAGCGCATGGTTCGCGATGCCGAGCAGAATGCTTCGGCTGACAGAGATCGACGAGAGCGCATTGATCTGAAAATCAGGCAGATTCGCTGGCATACCAGGCTGAAAAGCAGATGAGCGAGTTGGGTGATAAGGTTCCTGCGGCTGACAAAGAGAAGGTGGATGGGTTGGTCAGAGATCTGAGAGCGGCGATCGCGGCTGAAGATTTCGACAAGATCAAAACCTTAAACACCGACTTGCAGCAGGCACTCTATGGCATCACGACGAATTTGTATCAGCAATCGGGCGGTGCGGCTCCGGGTGGCCCTGATGAAGGTGTGCCGGGGGCAGGTGGCGCAACCTCTGGGGGTGGCGACGATGTGATTGATGCTGACTTCACCGAGTCGAAGTAGCGACTTAGGGATGGCGATCTAGTTTAACGATCGCGATCTAATCTAAAAACTAAAGCTGGTAGTTTTCTCAGAGTTGAGATCTACCAGCTTTTTTAGTCATATACTGCGTCAGCCTATAGATTTTTGGTTTAGAAGGGGTGTGGGGGCTGCGCCCCAGCCAGGGGTTCCACCCCTGCACCCCGTCCAAAAATCTTTAATTTTATGCCCTGACAAAGTATAGCAAACTCGATTACGAGATCTTTTTAGGGGGAGATTTGTACGGTTGTGCAAGCCGATCGTCCAAATTCCTCTGGGGCATATTGCAGATGAATGTCTGCACCTGGGTAGAGGAACGTGCCAGGGGTGACAGAGCGCACTAGATAATGCATGGTGTAGATGCCAGCTTCGAGGTGGTCGCCGTAGGCTGTGACACGATCGCGGTAGATAGTTTGATAGCTAATTTGCCAGCTATCTGATTTAGATTGCGTAGCAGAGGTTGCCGTTTGAAAGCTGCTGTCTATAGCCTCAAACCCAGCAGGAAGCGGATCGTTAATCACAAGATGATCGATCGGGTGATCTGTCACCATTTCTAGTGCGATTTCAAACACTTGTCCTGGTTTCACCGTTAATGGCTTCTCTAGCATTTGCAGCCCCATTGTGGCAATTGCTGTCTTTTGACTAGCCGAATGAATCGATCGAGTGACTCGCAACCCATTAAAGCGTCCGGGTGGATTTTGAGGGCGGTAGCGGTAGGTTGTCATGTAGTGAAGCGTTCCTTTGCCAGCTTTTTCAATTTGTAAGTTGTGCCGACCTTTTGGTAAGTCTGCCATTGAGATCGTGCTCTCTCGACTAGGATTTTTGTATCCCTGAAACTGATTAGAAAGCAGCATTTTGCCATTCAGCTTTGCAGTGGCGGTGAAGTTGGGTGGTGTAGACAAGCGCTGGCTATAGGTAGTCAAAGCAGACAGCGCTTGAGCATTGTTGTAACTGTTGCCCCAAGTGCCATCGCGGCGCAAAGATAGCAATGCCGAAATTAATCGATCGAGTGTTGCGGCTGAAGCTTTGCGATCGACCAAAAGACGCAGCGTTTCAGCTTGAGCGGCGATCGGAGTGTTTAGCCAGTTCCAACCTTGAGGCAAATTAACCGTTGCCGCCCGTCCTGTCTCATAGATGGTTTTTGAATCTGGTCGGTGAGGGTGTTCGCTTCGGTTTGCCATTCTGGAGACTGAGAGAGCAGGCGGGCCAGCTTGATCTGATCGACTTGGCTAAATTGCTCCCGACGATCGTATAGATCCGATAGAAAATCATTGCGTTTGTTGCCCAGTTCTGATAGAGCCAAGAGGGATTGGAGGCGAACTTGATCTTTGCATGATTGCTCTTTGCAAAAATCGTATTGCCCCGGATCGGTTAAGGTTTTTTGCAAATAGGTTTTGAGTTGGTTGACCAGGTTGGAAGCGATCGCAATTTTTGCGGCTGCGGCTTTGGCGAAAGCTTGAGCCACATAGGGCGAAACGAACGGATCAGACTTCTCTTGCCCAGGGAATGTTGCAAAACCACCATCGGGACGTTGCAGCTTTTGTAGTCGCTCTAGCGCCTTAGCTGCCTGCTCAGCAGGATTGAACTCACCAAACGTCTGCTCATAGGTTTGCGAGAGAAGTTGTAGATTTGCGGCGATCGTCAGTTGACTAGCGGCCGGTTCTAGAAAGGGCAATTGCTCCTCCTCCAAAACCTGGCGAGCGGGGGCTTTAAGTTCTGGGATCAGAGTGCTGGCCAGCAAAATATTCAAACCACCTGTGTCGTTGCTGGCGCTGGCATCAATGTTCATGGGAATCTGCACATTCTTTTCGGTTGTGCCTGTTTCAACGACTTGTTCAATGATGTCTGACGACCTGACCAGCAGGGGAACTTCAAATGCATCCGAGGCGTTATTCAATTGAGTGGTGAATTTAACTTTTCCGTCTCCAGGGCGGCTGACGACGATCGGAAATCGATAGGCACTGGTTTGTGATTCGGCTTGAGTTTTTAGACTGGCAGTGGTATTTTCGGCTAACTGGAGTGATCCACTAACCGTTCCATCTAGTGTTAGGGTTCCTGGTTGTCCCGTGTTGTTTGTAACTGATAAGCCTGCCTCCAATCGATCGCCCAGACGTGCAAATTGCGGCAAGATAGGATTCGTCACCAATGGTTTTGTAGTGATAAAGGTTGCATCTCCATTGCCAAAATGGAAGTTGCCATCTGTAGCAATTGCCATAACTCGCCAAGTTGTTAAGTCATCTGGTAGTTTAAATTTAATGTTGGCATTACCGTTTGCGTCAGTAATCACAGAACCGTTGTAGTACGCCAGAGGTCTAAAGTCTTCACGGATACGAGTTGCTCCCGCTCCGTCAGAAAGCCCGCCACCAAATCCCCAACCTTTATCGATCGGAGAGGCTAATGGCTCCAGCACCACATTAGAACGGTTGTCGGCAAATCGAGTTGAGATAGGTTGCTCGGCATAGACCGTTTTGACCAGATCTGGCAGTCGATAATTGGTCAATTGCAGAACGGCTTCATTTACCGCCATGACTGTGAACTGACCTTTGACTGGGGTTCCTTGCGAATTTTTTAATTCTAGTTGAACGGTTTCTTCGTTACCAGGTTGGTTGGTGGTCTGTTGAGGAGTGACTTGAACTTTGAGGTATTGCTCATCTAGTTGAGTATTGAACGGTGCAAAGCCGACACGCACTAGTTTATCGAGATTGTCTGATACCTTCTCTAAGGGATCGCCTTGTCGAACTAAAACCGCCTCGATCGCCGCATTGGGGATCATATCCGGTGTCACCTGAAATTGAATCTGAGGCGCACCCCCTCGAACTTTGGTAATGGTTTTGTAGATCGTGTCATGGCGCACAACGGCGAAATATAGCTCGGCTTCAGGATAGGGAGACTGAATCACAACATTTGCAGTTTCGCCCGATCGATAGGTTTTTTTGTCAAGTTGTAGTTCTAGTCGGTTGTTAGTATCGCGACCGCCCCAACTCACTGGATTTTCACCCGTTGCCCAGATTTGCAGATCTGTTGCCGTTCGATCGTCCTTTGCATTGGTAAAGTTTGCTCGAATGCGATAAGATCCTGATTCTTTAGGAGTCATAGAGACAGATTGAGGAGCATTGGTAGAACTGACTTCTTTTTGATCAATCGTTTTATATTCAACCTGATCGCGCTCTGTCTGGCTGCCTTCAACGACCTGGGTAACGCTACTATGCAAAATCTGTTGCAGTTCAATTCGCAAGTTTTGCCCAGTTAGGGTTTCTGCTTTTGGATTGGTGACAATCACCTGCACGTTGAAGGGTTTCCCAGCATCGGCGACAAAACTACTTTTTAGCCCGATCAAGCGATCGCTCGGTAAAGCAGTAAAGGTCTTAGAATTTGACACCGACAAATTAGACACATCTGTCGCCTGAGCATCAACGCGATAGGTCATGGGGTAGGGCAAATCTTGAGCGATCGTCACCGCTTGGTTGCCTTTTCCTTGGGAGTCAAAAACGGCGTTTGTTTGCAACACATCCGCCGCGATCGTTGGCTCTTGTTCGGGGTAAAACCACCTGCGCCCAAAGGAAAATTCTTCCCATCCTTGGGTGTAAATTCTAGCTTCTCACGGGTGACATAATACTCTGCTTTTCCACCTTCTAGGGGTGGGCCAAATAGATAATTACTTTGCGCCTGGGCAGTTACTTTCTCGCCCACCAGCGCAAATTCTTTATCTAACGACAGATCAACTTTAAAATTCGGCGGCTTAAATTCTGCTACTCGAAACTCACCCGCAATTTCAACACCTGTCGCTCCCTTTGCCTGAATTGTGTAGTTGCCTAATGGCTGATTGGGCGCGATCGTGGTTTCTAAGGAAAACGTGCCAAACTCATTAGTTGTCTGCCTTCCCAACTCTGTTTTGTTGCCTTGTGGATCAACCAAAGTGACGGTATAGGATACTTTTTTATCTTGTTGAAGGACACCCTCTTTGAGGAAGTCAGCAATGCCGGTAAACCAGGCTTTTTCGCCAGGTTGGTAGAGTTTGCGATCGGAAAAGATCGTTCCGCGTGACTCTGATTGTCCCTCCCAGCCAGCATTGATGCCATAGCCATATCCGCCACTCCACTCTAACGAACGGGCAAAGGCCCAATCCTGCCCTTCTCGTACAATAGTCAATAGTTGAGGCGCTTCTTTGGGATCTGTAATGCAAGCTTTGATATCTTTGAGGAGTAGGGTTCCCGTGCGATCGGTGGTTCCCGTAGCGCAGGGGCGCGGCTCAGGGCGAGATTTAGCTTCTAGTTGCGATCGATACACTTCAACTTTGCTACCTACAACGGCTGACCCATCGGCAAGATGATGCACTCGAATTAAACCCGACTCTGGAAACCACTGCGTAAACACACCCAAATTTGTCAGTTGCACCAGTCCATGAAAGGTTGGTTCTCGCCAATCATTTTGTTTAGTTCCTTGATATTGATAGGTGCGAGACTGTATGCCGTAAGCTAACATGCCAGTGGCTCCACCCAGTTTTTCGCGTAGCGGAATTGAAATTTCGGTGGTCTGGTTTTTCTGAGGTTGAGCGATCGTATTCGCCTGCCAGGTGTTGGCATTGGGTAATAAAGTTTGACCTTCACGATTGGGATCGGCAGAATCGGTATAGACTAAATCTGTTGGCTGCACGACTTGATAGGCGGCTTTATATTCAGGTTTTGGTAGGTTAACGGCGGTGAGATTGAGTTGCAATTTTTTGGTGACAGGAAAGATATTCAAACCAGAGGGAGACCAGAGATCAGCGGCCACATCTCCCGTTTGATATTCGACGGTGACAGGTTTTTCTAAGGTTTGTCCAAATTTATCTTTAAGATCTGTACCGATCGTGATCTGATAGGTTTTTTCAGGCTCCAGCGCCCAAGGGTTCAAGCTGACGACGCGATCGCCTTCATAGGCGCGAACGAGCCGAGGCGTTTTATTAGGTAAGGGATTGATAGCGATCGTATTCAAAGCGGTTTCGGCGACCAATCCATTATTAAACTTCAATTGAGCCAGCCCTTTTACGAACCGCCCATAAGCGCCGCCGGCACTCGGTTGATCTATATATTCAAGACCTTGAAATGCCAACGGTGCATAGGTTGTCACCTGTCCGACAAAGGGATTTTCACTCGTTAAATTTCCGTGTTTGGGGCGAATTCCGGGTGCAACTTCGAGACGATAGCGAGTTGCTTTTTGCAAAGGCTGTTGAGGGCTGAGGGTGTAAAGCCAGTTGCGTTCTGCGACATTGAACTTTTCTTGGGGACTGACCTCACTATTCGTTTCCTCGATTGTTGTTTCTTTTTTTAATTCGATTCGTAAATCTACACTCTGCTGTATGTTGTCTGGTATTAACTTCGCTTTTACAGAAGTGATATCTAATTCGACATTAGATATCACTTCTAACTTTGGATCAAGTGCAACGGGTTCGATTTCTGATCCGGGTTCTGGTGCTTTAGGGAGATTGGTTAATTGAATCGGTTTTGTGTTGAAAGTCCAGGCGAGATCCTGTGTCAATTTGTGATTCTTGAGATCTGCGAGTCCGGTTTTGAGGGTGATTTTCACTCGTGTTGCCTGGGGCAATGCTTGATCTGCCTGAAACCCAACCATACGGGGCGTTAGGAAGCGAAATCGACCCGGCAAAGGTGGCGTAATTTCAAATTGCTTGAGCTTCTCCTGTTGATCGGAGCTTTCCAAACTTTCGATCGGAATTAATGGCTCTTTAAAGCGAATCCGAATTTGGCTCAGAGGAGTTGCCTCTGAGATCGGGCTAATTTCCTCGATCCAATCAGGCAACTGCGGTACAGGAACAGCCTCTACGATCGCAAGGGGTTGTGATTGGGTGAGCCAATTGAAGGAGTTACCAATGCGATCGCAGGCTGCAATTCCCAGCACTAATAGAAGTCCTAACAGAAATGATTTCCAGGCTTTGAGAAGTCTGTGAATTTGCATAGGTTCCCTCACAATCCGATCGACATATTCTCTTATTAGCCGATTGGGTTTAGGCAACTCCTGAAATTCATATATTTCTTAACTAACGAGCTTGCGAATCAATCCTCTATCTCCGTTTTTGGCAGAGGTTCACACGTTAAGGGCACGCCCCTAACACGCCCCTAAGTAGGTAGGTGGAATTAAACTTAAGACCCTCATCCCCTAACCCCTGCTCCCAAAATGGGAGAAGAGGAACCCATTTTTCTCCCCTCG
>JAAUOZ010000400.1 GCA_012034655.1 Leptolyngbyaceae cyanobacterium CSU_1_3
GAGAGTATGACGGGTGCAAAATCGCACATCAAGCGGACTTTTGAGCGATGGTCTCCAGCCCGATCGACGGCACAAATTCCTTCGTAATTATCTCGATCCATCGCCAAAATTAGATCGAATGCTGCAAAATCTGCTGTTGTAAACTGACGAGCCTGCCCGACTAACTCAATACCTCGCAATTTGGCAGCAGCATTCATACGGCGATCGGGAGCGCTGCCAATGTGGTAGCTAGACGTTCCGGCCGAGTCGCAGATAATTTTGTCTCCCAGCCCTGCCTGTTGAATCAGGTGATTCATAATATTTTCGGCAGACGGAGAACGGCAAATATTGCCAAGGCAAACGAACAGCAATTTGTAGGGCATATCCATCCAAAAAAGCAAATTAAAAACCGAGCCAGGGTATTTCGGGACGAAAATCTAGCTCGGATTAGAAAATTGTTGAGCGCAGAATTGTTGAGCGCAGAATTTATTGAGCGCAGAACTAACCCATGCCAGGCAAGTTTAAGCCACCCGTAAGCTCTTCCATCCGTTCGCGCATGGTGGTAGTGGATTTATTGTAGGCATCCTTTGTTGCAGCCAATACCAGATCAGCAACAACATCCGCCGATTCTCCTAGGGCTTCGGGGGCGATCGTGACTTTCAGAGGCTCCTGATTTCCGCTCATCGTCACCTTGACTAGCCCGCCTCCAGCTTCGCCTTCGATTTCCATTTGTTCCAATTCTTCTTGAAGACGCTTTGCACCCTCTTGAACCTGTTGAGCTTTTTGAAGGCTTCGGTAAGTTCCTTCATTTTGCCGAGACCAAAGCCAAATCCCTGTCCTTGTGACATAACTTCCTACGTAGGTGCGAATTGAGTTTGAATTCAGAATTGATACTGACTAAGCCGATCGTTGACCCATCCTATCAGGGGTTCACGCCAAGCTGCTCCATTATGACACCGCCTGAGTCAGGCAGTTCAAAGTTAGGAAAACAAAAAGATTAGAGACTTGCGGGAAAATAGAATCTTTGCTGCCGTTACCTGTGAGTTTCGACTGTGCTCAGCCCTCAACTAGCCCATAGTCTGAGCGCAGTTGAAGCCCGATCCGGCGGCAAGTTATAGAATCTACACGTCCCTTACATTGGGTCGAGAAGTGACTTTAATTTCTCGCTCAAGCCGCCTGAAATTCTCCCAGCATTTTCACCTCTGGTTCTAACCACAGCGACCATCGCTGCTGAACTTGCTCCTGCACATGCTGAATGAGATCAAAAATATCCGTTGCAGTGGCTCCACCCGCATTGAGAATAAAATTTGCATGACGTTGGGCCACCTGTGCCCCGCCAATTTGATGCCCCTTTAAGCCCGACTGCTCAATCAGCCACCCCGCTTTATAGTCACCCGGATTGCGGAACACGCTACCACAACTCGGCATGTCGTAGGGCTGAGTCTTGAGTCGGTGGTGCTTGTGATTGCTAGTTTCTTCTAGAACCGTAGCGGGGTCTGCCCCTGGTTTAAGCTGAAACGTTGCCTGAGTCACCAGTCGCTGGTCGCCCTGCAAAGCTGAAGTCCGATAGCGATAGTCGAGGTCTTGGGGGGTGAGAATCTCGATCGTGCCATTGGGCAGCAGCACATGAGCATTCACCAGTGAATCTGCCACACAACCACCATGAGCACCCGCATTCATCACCACGGCTCCGCCCACCGTTCCTGGAATGCCCACCGACCACTCGAAGCCCTGCCACCCGCGATCGGCCAACTGCCACGCGAGTCTAGGTAGAGGCTCTCCTGCTCCAACGGTGACTTGCCCAGCTTCTAAATGAAAGGATGTGTGCCGCAAATGGCGAGTCGAGATGACCAACCCCGGTAGCCCCCGATCGCTGATCAATAGATTTGACCCGGCTCCAAGCATCGTAATAGGCAACCCTTGAGACTTTGCCCATTCAAACCCTGCTTGCAAATCCTCTAATCGACGTGGCGCAATATACCAGTCTGCCGGACCCCCGACCCGAAACGAAGTCAGTGTAGAGAGAGGAACGTTGGCTTTGAGCAAGCAGTCAGTACCAGGGAGTGTGATCGACGAAACTTGGGTAGGTCTCGGCGGAGTGCGGGACGAGTTGATTTTAGTCGAAAAACTGGATTTCAGAGCGGCGATTGAAGTCCGAGGATCACTAGAGAGAGTCATGGTTTTCTTAGTTGCTTGAATACGCCAACCGAGCACCCTTAGCGGGCGGATGGACAGGTTCTAAATTTTGTGCAGGAGCTTAGAGCGGCGACACCGTTTCAGTTGGGCGTTTTTGAGCGATCCGTTCTTGATGAGCGATGACATCGGGGATCACTTGATTAAGATTTCCCGCACCCAAGAAAATAGCCAGATCTCCAGGAACCAGAGTTTCATTCAAGCATTGAGCGATCGCTTGAAGGGTTGGCTGATAGTGGACATTGGGGTTATAATGGGCAATTAGATCAGTCACTTGTTGACCCGTGATCTGATCGAGGCTTGGCTCTCCGGCACTGTAGATGTCACTAACGATGACTAGATCGGCATCCCCGAAGGATGCTGCAAATTCAGATAAGAAGGCTAGAGTTCGGGTGTAGCGGTGGGGCTGAAAGATAGCCACCACTCTCTGGGGCGGAGTCGTTTTGCTAGCATGTAACCGAGCCGCCGCCAGCGTCACCTGAATTTCGCTGGGGTGGTGGGCATAGTCATCAATGAAGAGAATGTCGTTGACTTCGCCGCGCTTCTCGAATCGACGACGAGCGCCCTCGAAGGGAGCCATTGCCGAAGCGATGGCGGCAAACTCTAAACCCAACAATCGCCCTACGGCAACCGCCGCTAGAGCATTACTAAGGTTATGTTTTCCGAGTAGAGCAATTTTTAGAGACCCAAGCACATTTTCCCGTTCCCAGACTTGCGCGATCGTGCCGTCTGCTCGGTACTCAATTTGGTCAACGGTGTAGTCTGCGCCTGAATCAGTGTGGAGGCTATAGGTAATGGTGGGTTTGAGGCGATCGCGCACGGTTTTGCAGTCGATGCTGCCGATCAGGGTGTGACAGCGATCGGCAAAGGTCTGAAAGGTTTCGACCACTTGATCGAGACTGCTGTAGTGGTCGGGGTGATCTAGCTCAATATTTGTGAGAACGCCAATCGCGGGGGAAAATTTGACCAGCGAGCCGTCTGACTCGTCTGCTTCGGCCACGAGGTATCCGCTGCTACCGACGCGAGCATTCCCTTCCCAGGCGTTCACCTCGCCACCCACGATAATGGTTGGATCGACCCCTGCCTTGAGGAGCATATAGCTAATCAGACTGCTGGTGGTCGTTTTGCCGTGGGTTCCGGCGACTGCTATTGTTTGATAGTCTTGGATCAGCGCGGCCAGAATGTCCGATCGATGAAAGAGGGGGCAACCCAACGCGATCGCTGCCTGATACTCAGGATTTTCTGGATTAATGGCTGTCGAGCAAACAACTTGCGGCAAAAGAGAAGGAGAGAGCGATCGACCTTCTTGAAGCGATTTCCCAGAAGCACTCTTCTCGGAACCACTCTTCTCGGAACCACTCTTCTCGGAACCACTGAGAGCAGAAGCTACACCCGCAGTTGCCGGAATAGGCTCTAAAGAATCTTCCCCATGAGACTTGAAAAATTGAGATTTGAAGCGTTTTGACTCGAAAAGATGTGAGCACCTAATTCTTGCAAACGCCCCGTAATATGGGTCAGGCGAA